>JAABQD010000029.1 GCA_011391635.1 Sulfurimonas sp.
TCTTCCGATCTAACAAAATCAGTCACTTTATGTACTGGGAAAAAACTTTTGAGCCGACAAGCAGTACACGGGTTTATAAATTTATCGGGCAAATTTTCTTCAACTCTTCCGAACGCTTTGCCAATGCTTTTGATTATAAAGAGGATGTAAAAAGAGTTGTTATTGATGTAACTCGCGCTCATTTTTGGGATATTACTGCTGTTTATGCCCTTGACAAAGCAGTGATTAAACTGCGAAACATGGGTAAAGAGGTAGAAGTCATCGGAAAAAATCTGGCAACACAAACCATCATCGACCGCTTTGGAGTTCACGACAAGCCGGATGAAATTGAGAAAGTCATGGGAGGGCATTAACGCCCAAAGGAAGAGTATTACTCTCTTTTATCTCTTTTTTGCTATTATCGCGACACAAATTTCAAAAGAATGGAACACCATGAATATCAAACTATCAAATAAAAACAGTGCCGATGTTAAAGCGGACATACTCATAGAATTTTTATCACCAGAAGAACTCTCTGGGCATGTGGAAACAGAAATTCTTACAAAAGCAGGTTTCAAAGCCGAACAAGACTCCACATGCTTCTTGCATGAAAAGGGACTCCTTGTTTGCGGAGTGGATGAGCAAAAAAGTGACGATATACGAAGTGCTATGGCATGTGGAATTAAACTCCTTAAAGCATCCAACTACGAGAGTGCAAAAGTAAACATTCACTCAAAAAAAACATTAGCTGCTTTAGTCGATGGCATCGTTCTTGGCGGATATGAGTACGATGTTTACAAGTCTAAACCAAAAAAATCAACATTCAAAAAAATCTCTTTGACTGCCGATGGATTAGATTTTCAAAAGTCAGAAAAAGTGTTTAATCACGCGATGATTATTGCAAAAGCGACCAATTTTACGCGTGATATTGTCAACATGATTCCTCAAGATTTACACCCTCAAACACTCGTAACCCTCGCTCAAAAACTAGCAGAGGAGAATAAACTCGGATGCACAATTTTACAAGAAGAGGATTTGAAAAAAGAGAATATGAATGCAATGTTGGCTGTTGGTCGGGCTTCCGTGCATGGGAGTGCTTTAATCCATTTAAGCTACACACCAAAAAATCCTAAAAAAATCATCTCACTTGTTGGCAAAGGTCTCACTTATGATAGCGGTGGACTCAGCCTCAAACCTGCCACTTCAATGGTGACAATGAAAATGGACAAAGCTGGTGCTTGTGCAGTATTAGGCATGATAAAAGCTGCAAGTGAGTTGGAACTTGATGTGGAAATTCACGCTTTTATCGGTGCGGTGGAAAATATGATTGGAGGAGATGCGTACAAACCTGATGATGTTTTAGTTGCAAGAAGTGGTACGACTATCGAGGTGCGAAATACAGATGCTGAAGGTCGTTTAGTTTTGGCAGATGTGCTTGATTACGCACAAGAGAAAGTTCAAGCCGATTTTATTTTTGATTTTGCAACGCTTACAGGGGCGTGTGTTGTTGCTCTTGGACCATTTACAACAGGCGTAATGGGACACTCGAATAAACTCAAATATGGATTTTTTGATGCTGCAAGACACTCAGGCGAATTAGTAGGAGCACTTCCATTTAACAAACACCTCAAAAAATTCCTCAAAAGTGAAATTGCAGACATCTCAAATACATCTTCCAAACCTTACGGCGGAGCAATTACCGCAGGAATTTTCTTAGATAAATTCATAAAAGATGAAAACAAAGAGAAGTGGATACATTTCGATATCGCAGGTTCAGCCTACACAGAAACTCCATGGGACTGCAATGTCTATGGTGCAACAGGTGCTGGTGTGCGTATGATGTGTGAGTATTTAAAGAATATTGAGTAAATGTATCATTCCACATGCCAGATATTGGCATGTGGAATTATCAAAGTAAAATTTAGTTAAAATTACAAAATTATTTTATAAGCAACAAAAAGGGTAAAAATGGGATTAAGTATCGGTTTAGTAGGACTTCCAAATGTAGGCAAATCTACAACATTCAACGCACTCACAAAAGCACAAAATGCAGAAGCTGCAAACTATCCTTTTTGTACGATTGAACCCAATAAAGCAGTTGTTCCAGTTCCTGATAAAAGACTTGCAGAACTTGCAAAAATCGTTCATCCTGAGCGAATTCAATACTCTGTTGTTGACTTTGTGGATATCGCAGGATTGGTAAAAGGTGCATCTAAAGGCGAAGGATTGGGAAACAAATTCCTCTCTAACATTCGTGAAACAGAAGTTATTTTACAAATCGTCAGATGTTTTGATGATGAAAATATTATTCATAATGAAGGGAATATTGACCCTTTACGCGATGTGGATATCATCGAAGGTGAGCTTATTTTAGCAGACATCGAAGTTTTACAAAACAGAATTGAGCGACTCAAAAAACAATCCAAATTTGATAAAAATGCGGCAGGTGTTTTAACGATTGCAGAAGAGCTTTTAGAGTTTTTAGCCGATGGAAATTTAGCTAGAAATTTTTCAAAAACAGATACAGAAGAGTATGCACAACTCAACCATGAAGTAAGACTTTTAACCAATAAAGAGATTATGTATGGTGCAAATGTTGATGAAAATGGACTTCTTGAGGACAATGATTATGTTGTCAGACTTCGAGAGCATGCACAAAGAACAAACTGTGAAATCATCAAACTTTGTGCAAAAATCGAAGAGGAACTCATCGGTCTTGAAGAAGAGGAAGCTCAAGAATTTTTAAATGACCTAGGTGTAAGCGAATCTGGCTTAGAGCAAATTATTCACAAGGGTTTTGACAAACTAGGTCTTATGAGCTACTTCACTGCAGGTGTCAAAGAGGTTCGTGCTTGGACAATTCGTAAAAATACAACTGCACCAAAAGCAGCAGCTGTTATCCACAACGATTTTGAGAAAGGTTTTATCCGTGCTGAAGTTATCGCATACAATGATTTTGTAACGCTCGGCGGTGAAGCAAAAGCAAAAGAGGCTGGAAAAATGAGACTCGAAGGCAAGGAGTACATCGTCAACGATGGCGATATTATGCACTTTAGATTTAATGTTTAAAATTTAAAATAAGGAAGAAGTTATGATGCAATTAAAATATGTTGGCCCAAAGCCTATCATTTCTCACACTGGAATAGAGTTTGATAACAATAAAGAGGATAAATATAGCTACCTGAATATCGTTGTGCAACTGCTCAAAGCTCTTGATCATGAATATTTTGATGACAGAACTTATGTCTATCAATCTGATACAAGCAGATTTTCGCCCGATGCACTGATGAGTGAACTCAAAAAGTATTGTCCAAATATGGATGAACTTATGCAAAAAGCAAATCATAATATCGAAGGTGAAATCGAGCATCAACTCCAACGAGCTCATGAGAGTCATACGCTAAAAGATGTAGATAAAGAAGTTTTAGAGAATAACATCAAGCTGATGCATGATTATATGATTCAACGCTCTGTCAATAAAGCAGTCTATTACTGTGCAATCAATGCTTTAGCTGAACTTCTCAAAAAAGGACATATCGACCATGTTGTTGTCCCAATGTTTCAAAAATTTAGCCATGTACTGCACTCAGTTCAAGGGATTCTCAAAGCACAAAGAAATGCAACGGAATCAACGCTTGAAATCTACAAAGAAAACGGTCAGCTTTTCGTTAAACTACAACTTATCCACCGCTAAAATCAATATTTGCCTTTAACGGCAAATATTAAAGCAACTTTGCTATGGTCTGACCATATTTTACATTGTCCCCAGCTTTTATCTTCAGCTCCAACATATCTTTTTCTGCCAAAATTACGATTGTAGAACCCATCTCAAAACATCCAAAATCATCGCCTTTATTGAGATGTAAATTTTCATATTTGTAAGCTATCGAAGTAGTTGCATCACTGTTTGTTCTGATTTTTGGCTCAAATGAGACTTGCATAACACCAACATTTAATGCACTCACAAGCACCATAAAAAATCTTTTTTTGCTTTGTGTCTCACATAGCAACACAACTCTCTCATTTTCTATAAAAAGATTGACTTTACTTTTGAGTGAAGGCACATTCACAGGAAAAAATTTGCCAGGAATATGCACTGTCTGAAGCACTTTGAGATTTGTTGGCATGTGGAATCTGTGGTAATCTTTTGGAGAGAGATAAAAGTTTACAAATGTTCCATTATGTACAACACTTTTTTCCTCTTGTGTAAAGTGTTCGCCCAAAAAATCATCACACTTGTACTCCATTCCTTTGATTTGAAGTGCGTACTCTTGACTCAAATCCCCACACTCCGATATCCACGAATCACAAGGCGAAATAAAATCATCGCCATCAAGTGAATATTTTCTGTCTTCTCTGAGTTTTCTTGTAAAAAGTGCATTTAAACTATTGTATGTGCTTGGTGCATGAAACTCTCGCATATCTAAGCCCATTAAACCCACATAGGAGCTGTTAACTACTTTTTGAAACCATTTTGGAAACTCTTTGGAAGCAAATTTTCCAAAACCTTGTGAAATTGCTGATGTTATATGTCTGCTCATCTATCTATCCTCGTTAATTTTTCTTTTCGCTATCTCTTCAATAAGCACTGTTGCATAGGAGCCTTTTGGAAGGGAGAAATTCATCTCATACTGTGCCTCTTCTGAGAGATATCGCCCTTCTACGTCAGTTGGATAAACCCATGCATAGCGTCTTGCTCCATCTTCACTAATACTCTCATTAAACTCTTTTTCTATCACTCCTGCGCTGCCAGAGGAGAGTCTCACTTTTTTACCACAAAGAAGCCCTGTCACACTGATAGTTCGATTCATAAATCGCTCTAAATCTTCCTCACTTCCATCAAAATCAAACAACCTTCCGTGTGGATAGTGTTCCATGATATCCCCTAACATTACTTTAAAAGGGTGTTTTTGTACTTTAAGCTTTTTAACTTCATCATTTGGCATGTTGAGAAGTGCCTCTAATTCTGAGGGCTGGAAGTTGTTTATCAGATTGTTTATCTCTAATCTTTTACTTAGCCACAGATTAAAAAGATGACTTTGATAGGCACTAATGAGAAGTTTTTTTATCTTGGGATTTCGCTCTTTTTTCTCACCTTTTGCGATTTTTTCTCCATCTATATGGTTGTCTCCATCATTTCCAAATCGTTGGTATCCAAAATAGTTCGGCATACCAAAATCGGAGATATTTTTGAGAGCTTCATCTATCTTTTTCGCTGAAGTTGGATTTACTTTTTTGACTTTTATATAAAATCTATTGCCCCTGAGATGCCCAATTTTTATCTTATTGTTATGGTAAGTTTTTGAGAGAATTTTGATATTTTCATGCTCAAATTTTTCCATAGCCTCTTCATGTTTTTTGTGAAGCGAAATATACTGCTTCGTCATGGCATGTTTATCTTTGAGTCCTGCATAACCAATCTCTTTATTTTGAATACCCAAATATTTTGCCAGTATGCTTACAAGTTCAAGCGTAGAGAGGCTCTTTTTTCTTACAAACAAAACAAGATGTTCGCCCTCACCTGAAAACTCATACAGAGGTATCTCTTCGACCACAAAATCTCGCGGCGATTGTTTAAAATGAAACTCAATGCTTGAGTGTCCAAGCGAATAAAATCTATCCATATTCTTATTTCCTGTTTTTAATTAAAATCTAATCTTACGCACTTTTGCTAAAAAGTTCGTAAATACCTTGTAAATCTCGAAAAACAGAGTTTTTCGTAGCTTTAGAGGGTTGTAGGGACAAATTGTCCCTGCCACTAAAACGGACGCGTTCGTTTTAGTGCGTAACATCAGTTAAAATGATGTGACTTACATCTGTTTGTATATTTTACTCTTGCACTTTTTGCAAATATCGTAAGAGGTGTTCTACTTTGCAAAGCTCTTCTTTGAATAGCTTTTTTATCTCTTGCATCAAATGCTACAAGCATCTCATACTCCTCTCCGCTACAGCCTACTCTTTTTTCTATCTTTTTACGAAACTTGACTCCCATTTTATTAACACGACAAAGCTTCTCTAAATCACTCAAAAGTCCATCTGAGATATCCATGCCAGAGCGTAAAAACCTTGCCGTTTGTGTTATAAACTTTTGTCTAAGCTTTATATTTACAAATTTAGATTTTTTATGAATAGTTCCGAGATTCAAGAGCTTGTGCAAATCTTTTTTTGAACCGCCAAGTTTACCTGTATAAGCTAAAAGATACCCATTTTTGAGTCCACTTCTAAAGAGTGGTTTTTTGGTATGGGAGATGAGAGTGACACTGATATCCAGCTTAGTGTTACTAATTGTATCGCCACCAATTATCTCAATGCCATACGCTTGTGCCACATCTCTAAATCCACATGCCAACTCTCGCATCTCTTTTTTTGTAATACACTTAGGCATCGCAACACTCAAAAGTGCATATTTTGGAATTGCGTTCATCGCGATAGCATCAGAAATATTGACAAGCATCGCCTTAGATGCGACCTGATAGTGGCTCATCCACTTCATTTTGAAGTGCACATTTTCAAAAAAAGCATCCTTAGAATAGACACAATCGTTTAGGAATGCACCATCATCTCCAACATGTTTACTTGTAAATTGTGATATAAAATAATTCTCTAAATTCATCAAACTTCTTAAAGTGTATATATAAGATGTTACATTATATCATTATTTAGAAAAATCTTTTTCAATCCAATCGCTTATAAAAGAGATTGCCTCATATATAAGTGTCTCAAATAGTAACAAACTAAAAGTTCATCGAAACAAACTCCTTTTTCTAGAGTTTCATAAGAGTTCTCACGATATAATCAAACATATTTTAGTTCTTAATACGAAGGAAAGTTAATGAGTATTCCTATTTATACTTACGATGCAATTATTGTCGGTGCAGGTCTAGCAGGTTGTGCAGCAGCAAGAGAGTTGCAAAATGCAGGAAAAAAAGTTGCTGTTATTACAAAGCTACACCCACTTAGAAGTCATTCAGGTGCAGCTCAGGGCGGGGTAAATGCAGCATTTAGTGATAAAGATAGTGTTGAACTCCACGAGTTTGATACAGTCAAGGGAGCTGACTATTTAGCAGACCAAGATGCTGTTGCATTTATGTGTCAAAAAGCTCCAGAGACAATTCGTTGGGCAGAGAGAATGGGTGCGGCATTTAGTCGTACACCAGATGGAAAAATCGCTCAGAGACCTTTTGGTGGACAATCTTCTCCTCGTGCATGTTACGCAAAAGACAGAACAGGTCTTACGCTCCTTCAAACTATTTATGAACAAGCACACCGTTCAGGTGTAAAATTTTGGGATGAGTGGTATGCAGCGGATTTAATCTACAGAGATGGAAAAGTCTCTGGTGTTGTTGCCTTCAATATCCGTGATCAACAAGTCGTGATTTTCAATGCAAAATCGGTTATGTTCGCAACAGGTGGGTACGCTCGTGCTTTCAAGATTAATTCAAATGCACATGCCAACACAGGCGATGGTTTATCTATCGTTGCTCGTCATGGTCTTCCTTTAGAAGATATGGAATTTGTTCAATTTCACCCATCTGGTTTATCTGGAAACGGTGTTTTAATCTCAGAAGCAGCACGCGGTGAAGGTGGAAAACTTTTCAACTCTCTTGGTGAGAGATTTATGGAAAAATATGCTCCTAACGCTATGGAACTTGCATCTCGCGATGTTGTTTCTCGTGCAATCATCAATGAAATCAGAGAGGGTCGTGGTGTTGGTCCTAGAAAAGATGCAGTATTTATCGATGTCACGCATCTTGGTAAAGAGAAGATTATGGAAAGACTTCCTGAACTTCGTGATTTGGCTATCACTTTCTTAGGTCTTGACATGATTAAAGAGCCAATCCTTATCTCTGCAACAGCACACTACTCTATGGGTGGAATTCCAGTAGATGTTCCAGGGCATGTTCGCAAAAACAACTCAGAAATCGTAGAAGGTTTCTATGCTGCTGGTGAGTGTTCTTGTGTTTCTGTGCATGGTGCGAACCGTCTTGGTGCGAACTCTGTTCTTGAAGCTTTACTTTTTGGTCGTTTTGTCGGTAAAACAATGGTTGCTGAAATTGATTCTATCGAACTTCGTCCAGCTACACAAGAAGATGCAAAAACTGCTCTTGATGAAATCAACTGGGTACTAAGCAACAATGGCGATGAAACAGTGACGGCACTTCGCGAAGAACTCCAACAAGGAATGACTGCAAACGCAGGAGCATTTAGAACAAGAGAGACGCTTACTGCACAAATTGCAAATGTTAAATCACTCCGTGAGCGTTACAAAAATATCCGTATCAAAGATAAATCTAAAGTGTTTAACACAGAACTTCAAGAAGCAATCGAGTTTGGTCACATGCTTGATTATTCTCTCTTTATCGTTGAGAGTGCGATTGCTAGAAATGAGAGTCGTGGTGCTCACTTTAGAGAAGATTTTGACCAAAGAGATGATGAAAATTTCTTAAAGCACACAATGGCATATATGAATGAAAATGGTGATGTATCACTTGATTACATGGATGTCGTTCTCGGCAAACATGAACTAAAAGCTAGAAATTACTAAGGGGGACTTATGAGTACACATACAATCACTACACAAAAAGTAAACTTCAAAGTATTTCGTTTTAATGCCGATGAAGATTATCTTCCATACTACGAAGATTACAATATGGAAGTCACTTCAGAAGAAGTTGTTTTAGATATTTTAAATAGAATTAAATGGGATCATGATGGTAGCTTCTCGTACAGAAGAAGTTGCCGTCATGGTATTTGTGGGGCATGTGCTATCAAGGTCAATGGTCGTTCAACTCTTGCTTGTAAAGAGCGTATGAACGATATGATTGAACTTTTTGGAAATGAGCTTACTTTCGAGCCACTTAGTATCAAACGAGCTGTCAAAGATATGATTATTGACAGAGGCGATTTCTGGGAAAAACACGATGCAATTCATCCCTACCTCATTTCAGATGTTGATGAACACCCTGAGCATGAACACCTTGTAACACCTGAAGAAGCAGAGAGATTACTCGAAGCTGACTTATGTATCCAGTGTGGTGCATGTCACTATGCGTGTCCAGTTGTAGAAATCAATGAAGACTTCTTTGGTCCTGCTGCATTTGCAAAGGCATACCGTTTTGAAGCGGATGTTCGTGATGATGCTCTTGATAAACGATTACTCAACTTACATGAAGAGAAACAAGGTCTTTGGGATTGTGTCAAATGTTATGAGTGTGCAGAGGTTTGTCCAAAAGATGTAAATCCAATTGATAAAATCACAAAACTTCACCAAATGCTCTTCCATGATGGGATTGCAACAAGCAATGTTGCGACGCGTCACGCAGTTGGTTTCAAACACTCAATCGCACGAAATGGTATCCTTGATGAGGGTGGACTTGTTCTCTATTCTGAGGGTCCTGGAATCGTGAAACATGTTCCAGTAGCTTTACGCATGTTTGTCAAAGGTAAAATTGTTCCACCTTGGGCTTTAACAAAATCGAAAAACCTTGATGAAATCAAAAAACTCGTAAAATCATCATCAACAGCAAAGTTCTAGGAGTATAGCAGATGAAAAAATTAAAATACGCACTTTTTACAGGTTGTACTGCAAAACAGAGTACTCCAGAGCAATACATGTCTACTTACGCTGTTGCAAACAAACTTGGAATTGAGCTTGTAGAACTTACAGAAGCTTCATGCTGTGGAGCTTCGCATTTACAAGATTATGATGACTTTTTATCTTTAGTGTTAAATGCTAGAAATATCGCTTATGCTGAAAAGCATGATTTAACAATGGTTACTATTTGTAATACTTGTCAGTTAAACACTGCGATGACAAAACATAGATTAGACAACGAGCATGGACTTAAAGAAAAAGTAAATGAGAAGCTTAAAGAAGTTGGATTGGAGTATAAAGGTACTTCGAATGTAGTTCACTTTTTGTATGCAATTATTGATGATTTTGGTCTTGATAAAATCAAAGAGATGGTTGTGACACCTCTGAGCCAATTTAACATTGCTCCATTTTATGGTTGTCATAATATCCGCCCTTCTGAGCTTCAAAATGAGTCTCACAAAACTGCGGAAAATCCTCATAATCCTACTTCACTCGATGATTTAATCGTAGCATGTGGCGGTGTGAGCGTAAACTATAAAGAAAAAAACAAATGTTGTGGTTTCCATGTCGAGCTTCAAGCACCTCGCACAGCTTCTATTCTAACAGGGAATGCAATCGCTGGAGCGATGGATGGCAATGCTGACTGGATGGTAACTCCATGTCCACTCTGTCACCTCAAACTCGATACGCAAACACACCACGCTTCTGTGGCAATTGGTCGAGAAGTAAAACTTCCAGTGCTTCACATGCAACAGATGTTAGGACTTGCTCTTGGATGTACTAAAGAGCAACTTGGTCTCAAACATCACTTGACTAAAGTAGATTTCATTTAATTTTGGACACCAAAGGAAGTAATTCCTTTGGTTACGCTAACGCTTAGTTTTCTTCGGCAGAAAGCCCACGCACCTAGGTGCTTTTTTAAAATCTCACAAACTCATTTTAACGGAACACAGATGTCAAACTCAATAGAAATAATCTCATGGAATGTTAATGGTATTCGTGCTGTGGCAGAGAAAAAAGCTCTCCAATGGATTGATGAGAGAAAAACAGACATCCTCTGTCTTCAAGAGATTAAAGCACTTGAAAGCCAAATTCCTCAAGATATGTTTGCGATGAAGTATCAAAATGTTTTAGTGAATCCAGCCTCTAAAAAAGGGTACAGCGGAACAATGACTTGGAGCGTTTTACAAAGCGATTACAGTTCCACATGCCAACATATCGACACAACAGACGAAGGAAGAATCGTAGAGACGCACTATGGCGATATCGTGCTTTTTAATGTTTACTTTCCAAACGGGCAAAAAGATGAAGAGAGACTCTCTCATAAAATGAAATTTTATGATGATTTTTTAGCGTACTGTGAGAAGCTCAGAGAGGATGGAAAATCTATCATAATTTGTGGAGATGTCAACACAGCCCACAAAGAGATTGATTTAAAAAATCCAAAAGCAAACTCCAAAACATCAGGCTTTTTACCGATGGAGCGAGAGTGGATAGACAAACTCTTGGCATGTGGATATATCGACACCTTTCGTTATGTGCATGGCGATAAAATAGATTCTTACAGTTGGTGGAGCTACCGCTCCAACGCCAGAGCAAACAATGTCGGCTGGAGAATTGACTACTTTTTTATCAGTGAAGATTTAGCCGAGAGTCTCGAAGATGCTTTTATACTCGAACACATCGAAGGCTCCGACCACTGTCCTGTGGGGATTAAAATCTCCATTTAACCAAAATTATGCGATAGACATTTCTAAATGGATTTACTCAGTTTATTTTACAGGCTTAGTTATTTTAGATTTTGAAGAATTGCATTTACAGTATTTTCAAATTCGTTAAAGTCTTCATCTAATGTATCCCATAATACTTTATCATCCACACCAAAATAATGATGCGTTAAAACATCTCTCATTTTAGCTATTTCGCTCCAAGGTATTTCAGGATATTTTTCTGTTATCTCTTTAGGAATATTTTTTACAGCTTCGCCAATATTTTCAAAGGCTTTTACAACTGCATATACTTTTTCTAAATTATCAGTGAATTCTTCATATGTGACATCTTTTGTGAAAAGTTTTATATTTTTACATTCACTAGAAATATCTTCAAGGTATAATCTAAAGTCTCTGTTGCTTTTAAACATATATTAAATCTCTATCTACATACTCTTTGACTTTTGGTTTAAGTGTATCCACTCTAACCAAATCAATTTTTGTATGAAAAAAATCTTCTAGCTGTTTTGCAATTTTAAGATATTTAAACATTGATAGTTTTTTATCTTTATCAATTTTGTAAAGTATATCAATATCACTATCTTTGGTTTCATCTCCTCTAGAAAATGAACCAAATAACCCGATAAAATTTATACCAAAGGTATCATGAAAATATGGTTGTTGCTGTTGTAAATAATCAACAATATCATTTTTATTCATAGTTATAATCCTTGCAAATTTGCAAGGATTATAACACAATAATAGTATTATTTCTTTTTAGATTAAGGGTTTTCAGGGATAGGATAAAGTCCTAATTTCCCTGAACAAGTTGACAAAAACTGTATAGCTTCAAACTAAAAGGGATTAAAATCTCGCTATAAATTTATTGTTTGGGTCGAAATGCTTTGAGTACATCTTCATTCGTCTCGATAAAAGGACCTTCAATCAAATCTATACAATAGGGAACAGCAGGAAAAACTGCGTCCAAACACTCTCTTATAGATTTTGGTTTTCCGGGAAGATTTATGATGAGGCTTTTACCTCTGATTCCTGCCGTTTGTCTGGAGAGAATGGCTGTGGGGACATACTGCAAACTTACCTGACGCATCAGCTCCCCAAATCCAGGCATCATTTTTTGGCATACATTTTCAGTCGCTTCTGGCGTGACATCCCGAAGTGCTGGACCTGTTCCACCTGTTGTGACAACCAAACAGCACCCTGCATCATCACAAAGTTCTATCATCGTTTTTTCTAAAATATCTTGTTCATCAGGAATACATCTATAAACTATCTCAAATTCGCTTTTGAGATACTCTTTCATCGTATCTTGGATAGCGACACCTGAAATATCCTCATAAATCCCTTTGCTCGCTCTATCACTTGCGGTTATTACACCGATTTTTATCTCTGCCATACTCTCATATTCCTTCTAAGATGTTTGTAAAAAATGGTTTGCATTTTTGATGTAGGTTACGGTTGCTACTTGCAAAAAGAAGTTTCTTGCGTTATCCGCATCGATAATTCTGTCTTCTGAGCCGAGGTACACCTCTATAGTGACGCCCTTTTGTCGTATCTCCTCTAAATCATCAAAAACCCACTGAAAATGGAGAAGCTCATCAAGCTCCTCTAGGATTGTTACAGAGTGTTCTACCACTTTTATGGCATGTGGAGCAAAACATGAGTTCATAAACTGTCTGAGATAAACTTCCTCATTGCGTCGATATGCCATCAGCTGAAGTCGCTTAAATTCCTTGCTTTTTGACTGAAAATAGGCTGGAGAGAAGAGCTGAAGTGTATCGATTCTATTTCCACATGCCAACTCTTTTTTTACATACTCAAAAGCCTTGATAGCACCATAACTAAATCCACATACCGTGAACTCTGTATCTTTTATAAATGCCTCAAAAAAATGCGACTCATTTTTGAGTGAAAAACCGCTATAAAATTTCATCTATATACTTTTTAACATCGCTTTTTGTTATGCTCTCTTTTTCGTTGAGGATGATTTCTACTTTTTTTACAATGGATGTCATTGAGAGTAGAAGAGTTTTCGTCTGCTCATACAATCTTTGCATCACTTCCTCCTCTTCCTTCGCATTTGCTATGAGTGAGCTTCCCATGCCATACTCATGCAACATTTTTTGCAGAAGCTCTTTGGCATCGTCCAAATCCACTTTTGCATTACTTGCATGTTCATTGTATTTCATTCCACATGCCACTATTCCTGCAATGTGCATTTTTATCATCGATTCTATCTCATGTTTAATGAGCGGTGTATCCGAAGAGGGAGTGAGTTTTTCGTTTGAGAGCATCAGTTTTTCAAAAGGCAAATCAAAAAATGTAGCACATACAACTTTTCCTGCCTGATAGGTAATGCGATACTCTTTTTGCTTGTCACTAAGCATTTGAAGCTTTTTCTTGCCAAACATGACCTTATCTTTGACCTGATGAAAATGCTCTATAGTGACATACGAATCGCCCACTCTAAGGGAGAGAAGTGCCGCTTCATTGACAAGAGCCGCCAAAGATGCACCGTTGAAGCCTACCGTCATATTCGCCACCGCAGCGACATCAAGTTTGTGTGGCACTTTGAGAAGATATTTTGTCAAAATCGACTCTCGCTCTTTTTTGGTCGGAAGCTCTACAAAGATGCGTCTATCAAATCTTCCAGCACGCAAAAGTGCCGAATCAAGGACTTCTATTTTGTTTGTTGCAGCGATTACTATGACACCGCTTGAGCCTTCAAACCCATCCATCTCTGTGAGAAGTTGATTGAGTGTTGCTTCTCGCTCATCATTTCTCTGTCCATCGCGTTTTTTCCCAACAGCATCGATTTCATCGATAAAGATAATCGAAGGCGAATTGTTTTTTGCAGCGGCAAAAAGCTCATGCACTCTTTTTGCTCCCATTCCAACATAAATCTGCACAAAAGAAGCTCCACTTTGATAAAAAAATGGCACTCCAGCTTCGTGTGCAACAGCTTTTGCTATCATCGTTTTTCCAACCCCTGGAGGACCTACCAAAAGGACACCCCGAGGCATTCTCGCTCCAAAACTTTTGTAGCGTTTTGGATTTTTCATAAAATCTATAATTTCTTCAAGTTCCATTTTGACATCCGAAATGCCCCCGATATCATCAAAAGTGACATCGCTTTTGATAGCTTCTACAGGTGTATTGGATTCTAAGGCGTTGGAAGATTTCAGCCCAGAAAAACTATTTGAATTTTGAAAAAAGAGACCTTTTTTTTGTAACCATCGAATACCAAACGTACCCAGACTCAAAAAAAGAATTGCAAAAAAGATATACAAAATGAAATCCGACCCGCGACTCACTTCTATCTCATAATCGGAAAACATTTTAGGATTCACTTGCAAAGAGGCAATTTTATAAACCGTATCCTTACTCTTTAAATAGACATAATCTTTGGTAAAAACGACACTCTTTATGCCCCTGTTTTCAAGCAGTTTTGTTGTCTCTTTGAGAGAAATATTTTGTGCGTTATCTCGCAAAAATGCGAACAACACAAGTGCAATAACAAAAAAAGCCGATACATAAAGTGCTATTCTATTGGTTTTAGAGTTGAGCATAGTTACCATCTCCTCGTACTTCATAGTTTTGAATTTTTATCCAGTTGCCTACCAAATCTTCATCAGATTTGACACTCACTTTGTTAAAATGTTGGTCAAATCCTTGAAACAGACCCTCTTTTTGGCTCTCTATAAGAACATCAAGTTCGCCCTTAAATGCTTCTCGAAAAGCGATATTTTTTTCATTTATAAGATGCTCCAACTCATGTAACCGCTCTGAAGCTACTTTGCCATTGACCTCTGGTTTCATCGTCGCTGAGGGTGTGCCATCTCGTTTGGAGTAGGTAAAAGCGTGGAGATGTGTCAAAGGCAATGCTCTTGCATTTTGCATCGCTTCATTCCAAATCGCCTCACTCTCGCCTGGATGTCCTGTAATAAAATCTGTCCCTATTGCATACCCTTTTGTGCTTAAAAACTCAAAAAGTTCTCTATCTTGTTTATAGACATTTCTTCTGTTCATAAGTTTAAGCATTGTAGGCGAAGTGTGTTGCAGGGCGATGTGCAGATGTCGCTCCAGCCAAGGCTCATCCAAAATCTCTTTGAACTCATCTGTTATCTGAATAGGCTCAACACTTCCAAGTCGAATGCGTCGCACACCACGGATTTGAGACATTTTTTTCATCAATTTTGCGATAGAAGTACCACTGCTGTGACCGTAACTCCCCACATTTGTACCAGTGAGGACAAACTCACCAAAGCCGTTAAGTGCAAGTCTGGAAATTTGCTCCAAGATACGAGACTCATCCATGCTTCTTGCATCCCCTCTGACATGTGGAATAATGCAGTAAGAACAGCGAAAATTACACCCCTCTTGAATCTTGATAAACGCCCTGCTTTTACCTACAAAATCATCGACTATCAAATCATCAATATGATTTAAATCTCCCGGATTGTAAAAAGGTTTCTCTTGTGAGAGCATAAAATCGATTTTTTGCTTTTCACTTTGACCAAAAACCCCATGCACACGCTTTTCCTCGAGAAGTTTTTCCCCTTTTGTATGTGCACCGCATCCTGTCAAAAAGATTTTCGCCTCAGAACTCTTTTCCACATGCCCGATGTAAGAGCGAACATGCGAATCTGCTCCATTGGTAACGGTGCAGGAGTTGATGACAATCAGATCTGCTTCTTCCTCATTTTCCGTAATTTCATACTCTTGGAGAGAACTCATCATTACCTGAGAATCATAAAGGTTGGTTCTGCATCCAAAGGTTTTGAAATAGACTTTTTTCATACTCTCTCTTCTTCATCCATTGGTGGTTTTGATTTTGAATTTTGGATATGAAGCACTTGTGTAGGATACGCGATAGAGATATCATCCTCTTTGTTAAAAGCATCAATTATTTCCGTAGATATCACACTTCTAAGCGTGAGCGTTGCGTATGCATTTGTCAAGTACCATGAATCAATAGAGACACCATTTGGCTCGATAAAAGAGAAAATTCTTGGCTCTACATTTGTATTTTTGAGACTATATTGATTTCTAAGTTTATTGAGCTGTTTTCTTGTGATATCCGTATATCCTTTGGAGTATTTTTTAGTTATCTCTTTACAAAGATGCATCGCTTTTTTATGGTTGGATTCAAAAGTAATCGTGACTTTTATGCCATCCCAAACAGTTTTGAGTGAACTGTGTGTATAGTTTGCTATCATTTTTGTAAAAACATAATTGTTTGGTATAAAGATAATGCGTCCTGCTCTTCTATTTTCTACAATAGAGACAAATGTAATATCTTCTAAAAGTGTTATACGCAATAGAGAGATATCCATTACATCGCCTACATAGATACTCCCCTCCATCGTAACGCGTATTCTATCGCCAACATGGATACTTCCGCCAATAACAATCACCAACCAGCCTAAAATACTCATAAATAAATCTTTCATAGCGATGGCGATACCAGCAGAAGCAAATCCAAGAATTGTGACCATATAGCTGACATTTTCTATATAATTAAAAAATAGAATCAAAATAATCAGCGTCACATTGGTAAAAGTAATAATTTTATTTGCCATATAAAAGCGTTCGTTATCAGTAATATACTTTTTAACAACTAGCTTGAGTAGGAAAAATATAATAAAGACAATCAAAACGACAATACCAATGTTCATCAGTTTGTACATCTGCCCTTCAACTTCTTTGTTAGTATTGAGCTTGATAACTTCGAGTCTTTGTTTGTAAACATCTGCAGTTACAGTAATAGTGTCCAGAGCTGTTTCAAATCGCTCTAACTGTTTTTTCTTATACTCTATCTCTTTGACAAACTCTTTTTTTGTATCAAGTGCTTCGATATTTTCATAGATTTTATTTTCATCTCGGATGAGTTTGATAAGGTCAGTCAACTCCTCTTTTCTCTTGATATAATCATCATAATCCGTGTTGAGTGTTTTGATAAGCGATATACCTGTAAAGATATCAAATGGATTTGAAATTGTTGGGATTACATCCACACTCGAAGGAGTGAGAAGCTTTGAAAAAGGAGCGATATCTTTATCTTTTATTTTTTCTATTTGCGATGCTAAAATCTTCTCTTTGGATATCAAAGCACCGAGTTCATCTTTTTCACTCAAAGTAATTGCATTTTTTTTAAGATAATCAATCCTATCTTTAATCTGCTCTAAATTCTCTCTCACTTCCAAAGAAGTAATATACGAGGAGTAACTCTTCATCCAAACTTGCTCTTTATCTATCTCTTTTTCAAGTCTTTTGAGTTCAGATTTATAAACTCCTATCTGAGCTGTTCGAGCTTGTTCCTCTTCTTGTTTTTCCAATAATTTACTCTCAGTTTTAGAGAGAGTAGTTTCATCTTTCGCTCCACTCTGAGCAAAAAGAGTATAAAAAGAGAGAAGTACAAAAAGAACTATTTTCATGCAGATACTCCAAATTGCTTCAAAACAGAGAGAACGATTTCTTTGTCAATTGTATCCGTTATCACAACAGCCCCGATGCCTTTTGGGAGAATAAAAGTGATGTTTGAATCAGAGCTTTTTTTATCTAAGAAAAATGTTTCATAAAAACTTGCCACATTTTCAATTGTATAGCATGTAGGAAGATTATATTTTTGCAGAAGTGCTTGAATGCGGAGAGCTTCATCTTTGCTCATACGCTCTGTTGCAACTGCAAGTTCATTCGCCATTACCATTCCGATTGCTACAGCCTCACCATGCAAATAAGTTTTATAGGCTGTTTCGTTTTCTATCACATGTCCAAAAGTATGTCCATAGTTGAGTGCAGCTCGAAGCCCATGCTCTTTTTCATCTTGTGCGACGACTGTTGCTTTGGTCTGTACAGCTTGTTTGATAGCTTCTTGGAGTATAAGTGGATTCTTCAAATCAGCACTCTCTAAATACTCAAAAAAATCTCTATTAAAAGTGACTGCCATTTTTACTATCTCAGCAACTCCAGCACCAAACTCTCTTGAAGGCAAAGTAGTTAAAAAAGAGGGGTCAATATAGACTGCTTTTGGCTGATGAAATGCTCCCACTAAATTTTTTCCAAAGGAGTTATTCATCCCTGTTTTTCCACCTACACTCGCATCAACTTGTGAGAGAAGTGTTGTAGGAATCTGAATAAAATCGATTCCTCTTTGATAAATACTCGCAGCATATCCGCACATATCGCCTATCACCCCGCCACCAAAAGCAAGAATCATAGATTTACGGTTAAAACGATGATTAAAAAGTGATTCTAAGATTGTATCGATGGATTGCTGATTTTTATACTCTTCGCCATCTGGCACAGTGATGATATAAAGCTCTTTTGCAGAGATTTTAGAGAGAAGATATCCCAAGTGAAGTCCCGCAACTTTTGGATTGGTTACAATAGCTACTTTTGTATTGAAATGAAGTTTTGGAAGCGTGTCGATTGTTATGTCATAAGAGTCATCTACAACTTTTTTTAAAGAGATATTTACCTGCATTTTTTATCCAATTTTGTAATTTATAAAATGGATATATGTTACTTAAAAAAGCCTAAAAAATGGCTAAATCATCACTTCTTACAACTGCACAGGAATAAAAATCTGATGATAATCATCAAGTTTGTAGTAAAGTTTTTCATTATCTATAGAAAAGAGTGAAAAAATGCGTCTTTGCGTCAGTTTTTGAGTAAAAGGCAAGATTTGCATAAAATTCTCTTTTTTCTTAAGTGTCCGCATAGGATTTTCATTCTCTTTTATTATTTTAATAGATTTTGAAAAAATCGTTGATAAATTATAATAGTTCTCTATCACAAGCTCTTTAACATCTTGATGCTCCGCCATATAGTTGTACAACTCTATATTAAATCCCATCTGCTCCGAAATGTCAAAAATAGTTGCTGAAATTTTTTCCAAATCACGATTGTCTGACAATACAAGTACAGAATCTTTCACCGTTGAAAAAGATTTATCTGATATTTTCAGAACTGGGACATGTGACTCATACAAAATAGTTCTCATTTTGCAATTACTAAAAGTCTCTTTTGAGACAATTACCAACCCAATATGATATAACTTGATATCACTGTAAAACTCTTGTTGCAAATCCTTTTTATCATACTCTATATGAATGAGTACATTATTACTTCTAAAGGATTTTATATGCTGAAGAAGAGATATATTTCCAGGATTTACAACCTTAATTATAAGATTGTGTTTAAACTTTTTATGTGCAAAAACAGCACGGCGTATCAGCTCTTTTATCGTAGAGTGGTTCACAATATTCATGTCAATGTAGAGGTAAAGATTCGAACCAAAAGGCTCTGGAAACTGCCCTAATTCCCTTTTAATGGCACGATAAACTGATTTTAACACAGCTGGATCTCCAATTAAAAGCAGTAAATCATTTGGCTGAATCATTCTTCTGCGTGAGGGCATAACCAGTTTTCGATTTCTATAAATTGCAACAATACGCCAATTTTTTTGTTCAATAACACCTATATGACGATACGCAAAAGAGCTTCCAAATGGAACTAAAACCTCCATTATTTCGCCCTCTCCCATGCCAACATTTTGTGCTATGACAGGTACATTTGGCAAATAATCTACCAATCTTGAAGCTAAATGCTCATTCGCATTAATCATTACTATATTAGGGTCTTCGTTTTCAAGCTTCCATTGATTAATAACAATAATACGAAGTTGTTTTTTAATAGTTCTTATATTTTTGATTGTATTTTCAACATCTACGAGATTATCCATAGCAATAAAAACATGGACAAACTCCATTTTGAGAAGATTTGAGAGTTTATAAAGGCTTGTAGGGTCAAATTCATAAAATTTAAATTTTGTTGGATTTATATCTTCAAACTCTTTTGCTTTAATCTGAACTACATAATACAAATTCTCACTACTATAGGTTTGTGCAACCCTTTGTATAAACTGTGAGCCAACTTCAGAATCGCTAATAATTAAAATTTTTTTCATAAAATCTCGACTTAATTTTTTATCATTATATCATTTTTCATCCTGCGTTAACTTATGTTTACTATAATCACGCCAAATATTAACAGAAGGAAAATAGATGAAATTACTTTTAGCAATTGTTACTGCTTTTTCATTCTCTTTTGGTGCTTCCTATGAGGGCGACATCAGTGCAAAAGAGGCGTATGAGATGCAAAAAAGCGGTCAAGCTATCATAGTGGATGTTCGAACATCTCTTGAATATATCTACACAGGGCATGGAGAAGGATTTATAAATATTCCCGCATTTCAGTGGACTTATGAACCAAAATCCATTGAAACAAGAGTAAAAAGTGCAGATTATGAAGTAAAAAACTCTAAAGTAAAAGATCATAAAGCATCATTAAATTTATACAATGCAAAAGAGGTACTCAATCCAAACTTTGTAAGCGAAGTGATGCAAGCGATGAAAATGCAAAATGCTCAGAGTGTTATTTTGGTATGTAGAAGTGGTCCTCGCTCAACTGCTGCTGCTGATATGTTAGCGAAAGAGGGTATCACAGCATACAATCTTGAAAATGGTTATATGTTCGGATGGAAAGAGCAAAACTTACCATTAGGCGGATTTTAAGGGGAAACTCTTAATCTGCCATTTTTATCTATTTTTGAGCGACCTTTGTCTCTTCTATCCAAAACTCTTCAGAGGCTTTTGTCCAAGTTTTATTGACAAAATATCCAGTGACTTTAATCCAGCTTTTTGTTCTTTGATTTGAAGTAAAAGAGGTGCCTTTTGTCCAAGTAGCTACTTTTTTGCCACCTGCAGAGCTATAAATTGCACTCTCATCTTTGAGTACATATGCCATTGCTTTGGTTGCATAACCTTTATCAGTTGCTACTTCAACTGCTTTATTGGTATCTGATACTACTTTTTTAGTCTCTTTCATCTCTGCTTTTTTTGTATCTGCTACGACTTTAGTGACCTCTTTTTGAACAACTTTTTTGGTTTCAACTGCTACTTTTTCCACTTCTTTGACATCGGCTTTTTTTGCAGCGTTCTCTTTCATAATTAATTTTGGAAATTCATTGTCATCTTGGCATATTGCAGGGACCTCTTTTCTCTGGATATCCGTCTGTTGCGTACGGCTCTCTCGCAAAAGTATCTCTTGATTTTTTTGTTGTACTGCAAACTCTTTTTTTATCGAGTTTATTTCACTCTCTTTTGTTTTAACCAGCTTCTCTTTTTCATCGAGTTTTTTTTCTAACTCTACGATTTTACTATTACTCTCACTCTTATTGAGATTTTTGGATTCCGATTCAACTTTGGAGGAAGCTTGAGTCTCTCTGAGCTTTGTTATATCATCCACCATAGATTGTATTCTCTCAACATCATTCGCACTCACAATAGATAAAAAAGCTAAAGCTATTATTGAAAATTTCATTTTAATCCCTTTTGTATTAATTTCACACCCATTTCCACATGCTCGGTATATGGAAACTGATCAAAAAGTGCCATATCTGTAATTATATGTGTTTTACAAAGAATTTCCAAATCTCGCACAAGCGTCATAGGATTACACGATATATAAAGAATATGCTCATATCTTGCAGCAAAGTTACATGACGCTTCATCCATTCCGCTCCTAGGCGGGTCAACAAAAATACTTTTGAGTGCGTATCTGCTGACATCCACCTCTTTCATTCGATTGAACTCTCGCACACCATCAAGTGCTTGAGTAAACTCTTCTACACTCATTCGCACAAACTCAATATTAGTCACACCATTTAAAAGCATATTTGCTTTTGCAGCATTTATCGAAGACTTTGATATTTCTGTTGCAAGTATTTTATTGAATTTTTTTGAAAAAGGTATTGTAAAATTTCCAGCTCCACAATAGAGTTCAAGCAAATCTCCCTCTCTGTTTGAAAAATTTTTCAATGCCCATGTAATCATCTCTTCATTCACGCGAGGATTTGGCTGAGTAAAACTATTTTCGATATGATGAAATTTGTAATTTGCACCACCAATATTGAGTGTTTCTAAAACAAAATCTTGCCCAATAACCACTTTTTGCCCACGACTGCGTCCAATAATATGAATACCTAGCTCTTTTGCTATCTCCAAGACTTCCACATGCCAAGCTTCATCCAATTTTCTGTGATACAGGAGCGAAGCGACTATTTCACCACTACTTGAGCTTAAAAAATCAATCGCAAAAAGTTTACGACCTATTTTATGAGAACTAATTGCTTCTAAAAGTTTTGGCATGAGGTTAAAAATAGAGTGATTCACTTGTGGACACTCTTCTATAAGAACAACACCATTTTTCTCTTTGTTCGTCATAGCGTAGTGCATTATATTATCTTCCACATGCCAGATTTTAAACTCGCTACGAAAACGATAATGCTCTTGTGGAGATTGAATTACCTGCATCACACCACTATAAAAAGGGGCAAAACGCTCCTTATTAAGTGCGACTTTTTCATTTAATTGTGCTTCATATCCATGTTCATAGACTCTACAAGCACCGCACATCCCAAAATGTTTACATTCCACTCTTATTTCCTATTTTATTGAAGCTATGAGATTGCCAATGAGCAAACTCCACCCATCGATAAGCACAAAGATAAGTATCTTAAAGGGCAGAGATATCATGACCGGTGGTAACATCATCATCCCCATAGACATAAGGATAGAAGCCACGACCATATCGATGACAAGAAATGGTAAAAAGAGCAAAAATCCTATCTCAAAAGCGGTTTTTAACTCACTAATCACAAAAGCTGGAATAATAACCGCAAGTGGAACATCTGCAACACTCTGCGGATTCTCCATTTTTCGTATTCTAAAAAAGAGTGCCAAATCTTTTTCTCGTGTATTTCGCACCATAAAGTTTTTAAAAGGAAGTGCCGTTTTTTCAAAAGCCTCTTCATACCCCATTTTTTCAGCGATATAGGGCTTTATTCCACTCTCATACGCCTGAGTACCGACTGGTTCCATCACATAAAAAGTCAAAATCATAGCAATCATTACCAAAAGTTGTGTCGGTGGCACTTGCTGTGTTCCAAGAGCTTGACGCAAAAATCCAAAAACTATTACAAAGCGGGTAAAAGTAGTCATAACCAAAACCAAGCTCGGAGCAAGGAAAAGAAGTGTTAAAACTATAAGAACATTGAGTGAACCAACGAGCTGTTTAGGCGTGTCAGGAGCAGAGAGAGCAAAGTTCATCGTAGGAACAGTGACAGCCTCAGCACCAAGAAGGGTTGCAAGACCAAGGAGTAAAATAAAAAGTCTTAGCAGAGTACGATTGGGTCTCTTATGCAAACAAATACCTTCAAACAAAAATGACTCTTATAATACCACAAACTTTACCTCATTCAAATAAAAGAGTACAATTGCAGACCAAAATCAACGCATGGATTTTCAAAATATGTTACATTTTTTATACAAAACTCCGACAAAAAGTGCTTATCTCATCATTCTCTTTTTAGCACTTTTGAGTGCCATTTACAACGCTTATTTACCACTGCATGGAGATGAAGCGTATTACTGGATGTGGAGTCATCATCTCCAGAGTGGCTACTACGACCATCCGCCTATGATTGCTTATATGATTTATCTCACAAATTTTATCTCTGAATCTGAATGGGGTGTGCGACTTGTCAATGTCTTCTCTATGAGCATCTCCGCTTTGTATGTATTTAAACTCTCTCGTGAGATGTTTGATGAAAAAATAGCTCTGACATCTGTCATTATTTTTTCAAGTGTTATCCTTGTGCATGCTGGGTATATTTTAACTACGACAGATTCTCCTCTTACCCTTTTTTGGACACTTACACTCTACTACACATACAGAGCGATTTTTTTAGGCAAAAGAGTAGATTACATCTTGGCTGGAATCATGCTTGGACTCATGATGCTGAGCAAATATACAGCTGTACTTTTTATCTTCGCACTCCTCTTTTTTATACTTCTCAAACGAAGAGATGTGCTAAAGAGTATCAATTTTTATTTAGCAGTAGTTTTGGCTCTTTTTGTCGTCTCTCCTATGCTTGTATGGAATGCCCAAAATGAGTGGATTAGTTTTTCATTCCAACTTGGACATGGTCAAACGCAAACTTACGAGATATTTCCCCATCTGCTTTTTGAATTTTTTGCTGGACAATTTGGTATCTTTTCTCCTGTATTTACTGCCATTTTATTCTACTTTTTACTCAAAGAAAAACTCTATTTTCAAGATAACAGACTCTTTTTTCTCGCTCTAAGCGTAGTAGTCGTTTTGCTTCTCTTTTTTTATAAAAGTCTCTTTACGCGTATGGCACTCAACTACACTGCTCCTGCATATATAGGGGGTGCTATACTTACAGCCTATATGTTTGAACACTATAAACTGACAAAAACATTCAAAATAGGATTGGCGATTGCCCTTACTTTGACACTCATTGGTCGAGGAGCTTTTCTTTTTTACCTCGAAGTGGTGCAAGAGCGAATGGATGGGTATAGAGAAGCAGTGCAACTCTTAAATACACATGCCAAAAAAAATGATAGCTTCTATGGCGACCACCTTACTACCGCCGCCTATCTCAAATACTATCTTCCAAATCATCCCGACACGGATATAGCAATTGCTACACGCTTCTCTCAGTACGATATGTGGAGAAAAAAAGATTTTCTCAAAGATGGCTTGGTTCTCACAAGAGAAGATGAACTCGAATCTCTAAAACAACGCTACAACGAAGTCCAACTCACAGATACGCTCACGCGTAAAAAAGGGATAAAAGAAGAAAAAACTTTCTATATATACAGAGTATCCGATGCAAAGTAGATATTTAATCGTTTTTTTGCTAAAATCTCATCAATCTTAAACACGGTGACGCATGAAAAATATTATAAAACTTATCATCACAATTGTTATGTTTTATTTTCTCTTTCAGTATGTAAACTTCGAAAATCTTATCAATATTCTTGCAAAATCTCACGGTGGAACTATTTTCATAGCTCTTGCTTTTCAAGTTATCAGCACCTTTATCGCAGCCTACAGATGGCGACTTATCATGCAACTTTTAGTTTTTAAAGAGAGTGTTTCATATTATGTCCAAGGCTATTTTAAAGGCTCATTTTTTAATCAAGTCCTCCCGAGTAGCATAGGTGGCGATGCTGTTCGTATCATCGATTTGACGCAAAAAGGGTACGACAAAAAAGATGTTTTTTATGGAGTTTTTGTCGATAGAGTCGTAGGACTTGTGGGTCTTTTAGTCTTAAATCTACTTGCAACTACACTTTTTTGGGGAGCATTTGACACTGATTTTTCGCTACTTATTATCATCATCGCACTCTCTGGAATCAGTGGTTTTGCACTCCTTTTTCAACTTGAAAAAATTACTTTTTTAGCAGATTATAAATTTTTAAATCTCTTCCATCGTCTCGCAAAAAGACTGAACTCTCTTTACTCTGACAAAACTCTGCTTCTTAAACATATAGCTATCTCTGTTGTTGTGCATCTTTTGTCTGTTTTAACACTCTATGCCCTTGCTCTGAGTATTGATTTGCACATGCCATTTCAAATTTTTCTCATAGCAGTTCCTCCTGTATTTTTACTCACAATAGTTCCCATTTCACTCGCTGGTTGGGGTATTCGAGAAGGTGCGATGGTAGGAATTTTTATGCTCATCGGAGCGGATCAGACCAAAGTTTTGGCGATGAGTATCCTCTATGGATTACTCCTCATCATCAGCTCACTTCCCGGCTCTTACTTCTGGGTCAAAAGCAAACAAGCAACTTAAAAAACATGAAAGGATTAAATAAATGAATGTAGATACAATGAGAAATATTGACCACTATGTGGGTGTTCCACTCGCATTTTTGGGTACCATCGTCAAAAAAACTTTAGAACTATTTTATCCACCCAAAGCAATCAAACCAAAAAATGTACTTCTTATAGAACTCTCAGAGATGGGAAGTGCCATCATCGTTGACCCTGCTATGCGAAAGCTCAAAGCAAACATCGAAGGCGAACTCTTTTTTGTGATTTTTTCTAAAAACAAAGTGAGCCTACAACTTCTTGAAACTGTAAAAGAGCAAAATATCTATACGATTGATGAGAGCAGTCTTGTAAGTTTAGCAAAAAGCTCTTTTGATTTTCTTGCATGGTGTCGCAAAAATGAGATAGATTCTGTCATAGATTTAGAGCTATTTTCTCGCTTTACAGCTCTTCTCACAGCGGCATGTAGAGCTACAAATTGTGTCGGTTTTCATGCATTTCACAACGAAGGACTCTATCGTGGCGACTTTTTAACAAAAAAAGTAGCCTACAATCCGCACCAGCACATCGCAAAAAACTTTATCTCGCTTGTGGATGCACTCCTTAGTGAAAAAGTAGAACTTCCTTACACAAAACGGGTGATTCCTGACGCAGAAATAGCTATTGCAAAAGCAGTTATCAGTGATGAGGAGCAACTGAGCGTTCAAGCAATTATCGCTGACATGTACGAAGGTTTTGACAAAACAAAAAATCCAGTTATTTTAGTCAACTCGAACGCCTCAGACCTTCTTCCACAACGCCGTTGGGACAGAGAAAACTATGGCGATGTTATCAAAAAAATACTTGCCTATAATCCACATGCCATAATCCTTCTCACAGGTGCACCAGCGGAGAAAGAGGGAGCGGAACTTCTTGTGCGTTATGTCAATGATAAAAGATGTATCAACTTCGCTGGAGCAGTGAAGTTTTTACAACTTCCAGCACTCTACAGTGTAAGTCAGTTTATGCTCACAAACGACTCAGGACCGGCACATTTTGCCTCGATAACCGACATGCACACTTTTGTAATTTTTGGACCTGAAACACCTGCTCTGTATGGCTCACTTGGACCTACCACTCCAATCTATGCAGGTATGGCATGTAGCCCTTGTGTAAGTGCGTCTAACCATAGAAAAACACCATGTTCAGATAATCAGTGTATCCAAGTTATCACGCCAGATTTGGTATTTAACACGCTTAAATTCAAACTCGATGCACTTGATTTTTAAAGAGCATCGTCTCTTTTTTTCTTTCATCACATTTGTAGCCTTTATTCGGTTGCTTTTAGCTCCCATGGTGGGGCTTGGTGTCGATGAAGCCCATTATGTTTTATATGCTCTGAATCTCGATTGGAGCTATTTTGACCATCCACCTTTGGTGGGCTGGGTGCAGTACATTTTTATCTCCATCTTTGGCACAAATGAGTTTGGTGCGAGAGTCGCTGCCATCCTTATAGGTTTTGGCACATCTGTTTTTATTTACAAACTTATCTACGACATCAACCAGAATAAAAATGAGGCTTTTTTAGCCATTTTGGCACTCCATGCCTCTTTTATGTTTAATGCTCTATTTATCATGCTTATGCCTGATACTTTGCTCTTTTTACTCATCCTTCCAATTATTTTTACGGTTATAAAGCTAGAAAAAAACGATACTTTTGGCATGTGGATTCTTCTTGGCATGTTATTAGGTCTCGCTGGTCTTGCAAAATATACCGCTGTTTTATTTATACTCCCGATTCTATTATACTTTCTCATCAAAAAACGATATGAACTTTTTTACACGCCAAAGATTTTACCTGCTATTTTCATCGCTCTTTGTATCATCGCACCTGTTATTTTTTGGAATATCCAAAATGATTGGGCAAGTTTTGCGTATCAGAGTGAGCATGTCGTAGGAGATAATTCCATCCAGTGGAGTGCCTTTTTTAGCTCTCTTGCGGCTCAGTTTGGAGCGTATAATCCACTCCTTTTTCCTCTTGCTTTTTATGGGCTCTACAAGGCACTCAAATCAAAAAACGATACACTCTTTTTAACTGCTCTTTTTGGTTTAGTTTTTATCCTCTTTTTTAGTTATGCTTCACTCTACAAAACGGCACTCCCGCATTGGAGTGCTCTGTTTTATCTGCTTTTTATTCCCATTGGAAGCTTTTACGCACTCTCTCTTGGCAAGAAAATGAAAAAATATCTCAAAATCGCTCTAGCCTTTGGTCTCATTTTGAGTGCGATTATTTATGCGGAGCTTGGTTTGAAATTTATACCATTTCCGCCTTATCAGTCACTCCATCACGATATTTATGGCTGGGATACAATCATGCAAAAAGCAAATGCAGAGATAGCTGAGAATCCAAATGCTTGTATAGGTGTCACAAACTGGACACTCGCTTCTCGTGCCATCTACTACAACCGCGATTTCAACTCCTCTGTTTATCTTCTCGACAAAAGAGCTGACCAGTTCGATATTTGGGGAAAAGGCTCTCCTCTTGGGAAAGATATACTCTTTATCAATACGCACTATTTTCAAAAAGATATTGCCAAATATGCTAAATGTGACGCAATCATTCCACATGCCAACTTTGATATAATTCTCAATGCAAATAAGGTAAACACTATAAATTTTACAACTTGTAAAAACTATCAGGGATTGCAATGATTTTTTCAAAAAAACAGTATCTTTTGTACATCTTTTCTCTTCTTTTTATGCTCTTTTTCTCCTATTTTTTTATTGACAAGAGTGTCGCAAGATACTTTTTGGCAAATATCCCCACATATGAAGCTCTCGGAGAATTTATAAGCATTTTTGGCGAATCACACTGGTATTTTGCAACTGCGATTATCGGCTTTGCTCTTTTTAGATTTGTGAAAAAAAATGAACTCTTTGCTCAAAGATTTCTCTTTTTGCTCTACATTAACCTCTTCTCAGGACTCCTCAGCCTTGTGCTAAAAAATCTTTTTGGTCGCATTCGCCCTTGGGGTCTCAAAGATGAAAAAGAGGAGTTTGGTTTTTTACTTTTTCAAAATTTTGATATGAGTTTCGTAGAAAAAATGAAGTACCATTTTATAACACTCAAAGATGCTCCAACTACTTACACTTCCTTTCCATCAGGGCATACAACGACTCTATTTGCACTCTTTGCTTACCTTTGTATCCTCTTTCCAAAGTATCTCTATCTCTGGCTTAGCATAGCGATTATTCTTGCATCAAGCAGACTTTTGGCAAATGACCACTTTGTAAGTGATATTTTTGCTGGTATAATTATAGGAACACTCTCAACTCTATTTATTTACTCAAAAATGAAGGACAAAATTGAAAAACAATATTAAAAAAGGTTTACTTTTTACTGCTCTTATCGCTCTACTCTATGGGATAATCAGACTTGGTGTCATCACTTATGACAGCTATGTCTTTGTAGAGAGACAGCCTTATATGGTTATGCAAACAGACAACTCAATCACTATCAAATGGCAAAGCCCAAAAGAGGAGATTGGCGAAATAAATTATGGTCTCCTTTATGAAGCAAAAAATGAGACGCTCAGCGATATAAAAGCGACCGATAAACACTCCATCACTATCGCAAATCTGAATGAATGTACCAAATATTTCTACTCTGTAAAATCCCCTTCTATGGAAATAGACAACGAAGAGCGAAGCTTCACTACGCTTTGTAACAGTGCAGAATCTCAAAAACTTTGGCTCATTGGCGATAGCGGTAAAGAGGGCAAAAACCAAGCAAAAGTTTATAAAGAGATGCTCCAATATATTGGCAATGATTTAAATAATCTTGGCATGTGGATTTTACTCGGCGACAATGCTTATACAAGCGGAACACAAAAAGAGTACAATGAAGGTCTGTTTGAACCCTACAAAGACCTCGTACAAAAGTTCGTTCCATGGGCTATTATAGGCAACCATGATGCAAGAAGATGGGCATTTCACAGTATCTGGGACTTTCCTTCAGATGGCGAAAGTGGCGGAGTCCCAAGCGGCAACAAAGAGTTTTATTCTATCGATAACGGAAACCTCCACTTAGTGATGCTTGATAGTGAAACAGTCAGCAGAAGTAGCGAAGGCGAAATGGCACAGTGGCTCAGAGAAGATTTAAAAGCAAATACCAAACCTTGGGTCATTGTCACGCTTCACACACCTCCCTACACAGATGGCGGACACAAATCAGACAGTGACTACGATAGTGGCGGAAGACTCAAAGATATGCGAGAAAATTTTGTTCCAATTTTTGATGAGTTTGGCGTAGATTTGGTTATAAGTGGGCACTCGCATGGCTATGAACGCTCGAAGCTTCTCGTGGCTCATACAGGTAAAAGTGACACCTTTGATAGCAAAAAAAATGTACTCCAAAACAGTGAGACATGCTACACCAAACCGCTCACTGCTACAAAAAACAGTGGAACCATTTATCAAGTTTGTGGTTCCTCCTCAAAACTCGATAAAGCAGAGCTCAAACACCCTGCTCTGCCTTTTAGCCATCAAATCATGGGTTCACTTCTTATCGATATCACACCAACAACGCTTACTTCCAAATTTTTGACTATCGATGGCAAAATAGCAGATGAATTTACCATCAAAAAAGATAACTCGGCATGTGGAAATAAAAATGATAAATAAAAATCAGGTAAGCATCATCATCCTAGCGGCAGGAAAAGGAAGCCGTATGAAATCGCCAACAGCAAAGGTACTTCACACTATCAGTGGCAAACCGATGCTCTATCACATTATCAAAGCTTCCAAAGAGATTTCGGATGATGTGAGTGTGGTTGTCGCTCATCAAAAAGAGGCTGTGATACAAGAGATGAATCGCTATTTTGATGATATTCACTTCATCGTCCAAGATGCAGAAAATTTCCCTGGAACAGGCGGAGCGATGAAAAATATCGCACCAAAAAATGAAAAAGTTTTAGTCCTCAATGGCGATATGCCACTCATTACAGCCGAGGCTTTGCAAGGATTTTTAAACACAGATGATGCGATTATAATGTCCATCTTTGAGCTAGAAAATCCTAATGGTTATGGTCGTGTTATCATTGAAAACTCTCATGTGCAAAGAATCGTAGAACAAAAAGATGCATCGACAGAGGAGCTAAAAGTCAAAAGTGTGAATGCTGGAATTTATGCTTTTTCAAAAAAAATACTAGAGAAATACATCCCACTTTTAAATAATAACAACGCCCAAGCAGAATACTACCTCACAGATGTTATCTCGATGGCAAAAGCAGATGGTCTGGATATCACTCCACTCATTGTCGATGAAGAGGCGTTTAAGGGTATCAACTCCAAACTTGACCTTGCACATGCCGAAGAGATTATGCAGAACAATATCAAATCCAAATGGATGAATGAGGGTGTGATTATGCAACTTCCTCAGACAATTTATATCGAAGAGAGTGTCCGATTTGAAGGCGAATGTATTGTAGAAAATGGGTGTCGCCTCACGGGAAATACACATATTATCCACTCACATATCAAAGCCCACTCTGTGATAGAAGACTCAACTCTGCAAAACTCCGATGTAGGACCTTTGGCACATTTGCGTCCGCACTCTCATCTTGAAAATACACACATAGGCAACTTCGTCGAAGTCAAAAAAAGCACCCTCAAAGGGGTCAAAGCAGGACACCTAAGCTATATCGGCGACTCCGAGATAGACGAGGGAACAAACATCGGTGCAGGTGTTATCACATGTAACTATGACGGTGTTAAAAAGTACAAAACCATAATAGGAAAAAATGTATTCGTAGGAAGTGACAGCCAACTCATCGCCCCACTCACAATAGAAGATGATGTGATGATAGCCGCAGGAACAACTCTCACAAGTGGTACAATAGAAAAAGGCTCACTCGCCATCAGCCGAACAAAAGTAAGAACGATACAAGATTTTTACTATAAGTTTTTTGGGAAAAAATAGAACTGCATCAACGAAGCGTATTTCTATTTTTATACCCTGTATTTATCCGCAAATGAAGCCCTAGATAGTAAGCGTATGTAATCGCTTTTTTGAGCAAATAGGCTCCATATCCTTTGACTTTGATATACTCAAACATCTCACCAACAGCATATTTTCCGCCTAGAGCTATAAACATACCGCTGACACTTGCATTAAATGGTTCACTCTCTTTTGAGTCGATGCGTCTTTTAATACACTCCGCGACATATTCCGCACTTTTTTCAGCTATTTGTGCTGTTGGAGGGAGTATTTTGCCCTCACTATCACGGATTTCCACACAGTCACCTATGGCAAATACATTTTTGGTGCCTTTGATATTAAGCTCTTTATCGGCAATAAACTGATCCATTCTATTTTTGTCACTCTCTACAGCAGAGTTGAGATTTCCAGCTTTGATTCCACCTGTAAAAATCATAAAGTGGTAGTGAAGTTTTTTGCCATCTTTGAAGTAAATATAGGAGTTATCCACATTGCTTATAAAGGCTTTTGTTAAAATTTTTACACCTAATTTTTCCAATCTTTTTTGCGTATTTTTGATGATATAAGAACTCATCCCAGGTAAAATAGTGTCACTCGCATCAATGAGATAAATTTTGATAGCTTTGGCTCTCTCACCAATGGTTTTACTGTACACTTGGATGACATTCGCCATCTCTGCAGCCACTTCAACCCCACTCAAACCTGCTCCGCCGATAGCTAGATTTATCTCTTGCATCTGATGATGCTCTTGGCTTTCTAGTTGCTTGTAGATAATATCCTCAAACTCTTGCCTAAAGTTATACGCTCTTTGAAGATTCTTCACACCATGACTATTTTCTCGTAAACCTTCGATAAAAGAGAAAAAGTTTGTTTGTGCTCCAGTTGCGATGATAAGATAATCATAAGAAACACTTTTTTCTTCTGTGACGACCAATTGATTCTCAAAATCTATCGAATCTGCTCTTTGATTGATAAACAGCACTTTTCGCTTAAATCCCAAGCACCACTTTTGCAAATCAATAGCAATATCGTGAATGTCAAATCTCCCAGCTATGTAGCCATACGCCTCAGTTTGAAGGTAATGATAAGGGTTTTTATCGATT
>JAABQD010000030.1 GCA_011391635.1 Sulfurimonas sp.
CATAACACCTCTTTACCATTTTTTGTGATAATTTTTTTTGCACCGATATCCTCTCTTCTATTTTTTTCAAAGAGTCTATCCACATCTGAAATATCTGCTATTTTTTCGCCACCCAATATCTTTTGATTCCATACATCTATCGTTGGTATATCTTTTATCGTATATCCCGTTATATCTTGAAATGCTTCATTAATCAACAAAATCATCCCATCTTCATCGTAGAGCAAAATTGGGTTTGGAGCAAAACGAATCGCACTCTCTATCTCATTTTTTTTGCGTTGCAAATCGGATATAAGCATCTTAATCTGTGAAATGTCTTGCACGACAGAGATAAAATAGAGTGGTTCATTGGAGTTATTTCGCACCACTACAGCCGAGAGATTGACCCAAACAACATTTCCATTTTTGCGAATATATCTTTTTTCCAGCTGATAGGAAGTAATTTTATTTTCTAAAAGGCTCTGTTTATATTCAGCATCTTTTTCTAAATCTTCGGCATGTGTAATATCTTGAAAGGTAAGTTGTAAAAGCTCCTCTTTTGTATATCCGACTAAGCGACAGAGATATTGGTTGACATCCAGCCAAGCACCATTAAGTCCAACATGTGCGATACCTACCTGTGCAGCTTGGAATGTTTGCTCATATTTGAGGTTATTTATCTCAAGCTCATGCGTCAAAATTTCCTCTTTTGTAATATCGTGAAAACTCACAACTGCACCTGTAATCACTCCCTCTTCTCTGATAGGACTGCGGACTAAATCTACAGGAAATGAGGTGCCATCTTTACGCCAAAAGAGGTCTGCACCTCTTGATACTTCCCCTTTTTGAAGCGTGTTGACAATTGGACACTCCTCTAGTGGATAGTGCGAACCATCCACTTTAGTATGATGCCACATTCGATGTGCATCTTTTCCAATGAGATACTCTGCGGAATACCCTAAAAGTTGTGCAGCTTTGTCATTGACAAAAGTATGATGCCCTTGCATATCAAGACCTACAATCCCATTTACAGAGGATTCCAAAATAAGTGAGAGTCTATTTTGGAGTTCTCTGTTAGAAGCGAGGGAAGCTATCAGCTCTCCATTAGAGGATTGTAACTCTTCGTTGGATGTTTCAAGCTCTTCTACGGTTGATTGGAGTTTTTCATTGGAGTCTTGCAACTCCCCATTGATGGTCGCCATGTTTTGTTTTGAAAAAAGAAGCTCATCAGAGATACTCTTCAATGTATCTCTTGATTCTTGAAGCTGAGAAGAGAGATTGGATATCACACTATTTTCACTCAGAGCAGGTAACGCACTCGTATTTAAAAAGAGTTCATTTGTGAGGATTTCATGAAAATGTATCAAAATCATCTTCTTTTGAAGTGGCATGTGGAAAGGTTGTGCGATAATTTGTACAAACTTTTCCTCTGTCAAAGATTCTACATGGACAAATTTGCTACTCTCTCGCATATTTGAGACTGCCACACGATTCAAAACAGCTCTTGTTTCGTAGTGCAAATTTTTATCAAGATTACTAAAAAGATTTAAACTTGCAATGCCATCAGAAAATCCAAGATAGGGAATATTCCCTTTTTTATAGACCATATTATAATCGCCATCGACAATCAAACTCTCATTACTGAAATATTCAAACAAATCTTCTTGAAGATGTTTTTCAATTACTGAAGGATTTATTAACTTCTGCATCGTGTTCTCTCCTGTATTGGCTAACTTTTTTGGATGTTTACTGACAACTTGTATAGGAAATTTGCTCTCTTTTTGTTGCTCTTTTTTTTGATAAATTCTATTTTTATTGTCAATTGTAGCAAAATAATCGCTGCTACTGAGTATAGATTCTGATAAACCTAAAAAAAGTATACCTTCACTTTTAAGTGCATAGTGAAAAAGAGAGAAAACCTCTTTTTGTGTTGAGGATTTCAAATAGATAAAAACATTGCGACAACTAATCAAATCCATGTTGATAAAGGGTGGATTATTCAAAAAATTGTGATGTGCAAAGACTACAATATCTCGTAAAGACTTCACAACTTTATACCCATTCTCCACTTTTTCAAAATAGCGTCCCACTAGTTCACTTGGCATATGCTCCAAAATATCAGCTTTGTACTCGCCCAGTCTCGCTTTTTGCAATGCTCTATCATCCAAGTCCGAAGCGAAAATGCGTATGTAGAACTGTTTATCTAGCTCTCTTAAAACTTCATTTGCCACTATCGCCAGAGAATATGGCTCTTCGCCACTCGAACATGCGACACTCCAGATACGAAACTCACTATATTCTGGCAAAAGTGCAAGTTTCTCTTTCATCACATTTTTGAGTGCTTCAAACGCCTCAGTTCCACGAAAAAACTCTGTCACACCTATGAGAATCTCTTGTGTGAGTATATCCACCTCTTGTGCATTGAGTTTGATATATTTTGCATACTGATGTATCGTTTTGAGATTCAAAATATTCATTCTCTTTTCGATACGACGCTGAATTGTCTCCTCTTTATAGCCAAAGAGGTCAAGTTGTTTCTCTTTGTACAAAATTTTTACAATGGCATCATAGGGAACTTCTTGCTTCATGTAAGAGCCATCGGCGATTGTGGATGCTATTTTTGCAAGTTTGTTGCCTATCTCTTCGACACTAAGAATATAATCTACTAATTTTGCATTGATTGCACTTCTTGGCATGTTCTCAAACATCGCTTCTTCTGGAGTTTGAGCGATTGTGATACCATTCGCCTCTTTGATGAGTTTCATCCCTTTTGTACCATCATTTCCTGAGCCTGAGAGTAAAATAGCGATTACTTTGGCATGTGCAATTGTGCTGAGTTGGCTAAATAAAAAGTCTGCATTAGGAAGAGGAGTAGGTAAATTCTCTTGGGCTGTAATGATGGTTGGCTTGTTATGATGAACAATAATTTTTAATTCAGGAGGAAGGACATAGAGGACATCAGGTAAAAATGTGATTCCCTCTTGCACAAGCACCACTTCTATTGTGCTTTTGCGTCCAAGAAGTTCTGCTAGGATAGTTTTTTCACCTCGTGCATGATGCTGTGCCAAAAAATAAAAAAAGCCTGTTTTTTGTGGCAAATTTGTCACGAGTTCAGAGAGTGCTTCAAACCCACCAGCACTCGAACCAATCGCTACAAAAACTTCACAAGCTTTTTTGTTCATAAAATCCACATCCCTTTAAAAAAGTTCGATATGTTATCTTATAGCATAGAGTTGATTAAGCCCTAATGACTTTTACTCAAATCCTAAAAGAATTTTGTACAAGCTATACGCATCATCGCTTCCGCAAAGCTCACGAACAGAGTGCATCGCAAAGGTTGGAAGCCCGACATCAATCGTATCGATTCCCAATCTTGTCGCAGTGATTGGACCAATCGTCGAACCACATCCCATATCGCTTCGTGTTACATAGTTTTGTATCGGTTCATTGATGCTTGAAGCGACATTCATAAATCTTGAAATCGTTTTGGAGTTGGAGGCATATCTCTGGTTTGCGTTGACTTTGACAACAACGCCTTTGTTGATTTTTGGAGCGTGATTTGCATCATGTTTGCTTGGATAATTTGGATGGATGGCATGTGCATTGTCCGCACTTATCAAAATTGAGGAGCGAAGCATCTGCGTATATTCCTCAAAATCGCTAAACATGCGTTTGAGTGTACTCTCCAAAAACGAACCCCCTGCTCCTGCGGCACTCTCACTCCCCACCTCTTCATGGTCACTTGCGATAAAAAGCATCGGCGTATCCTCACTCACACTGCAAATAGTGAGCATTCCCACATAACAACTCAAAAGATTATCAATTCTTGCACTTGCTATAAAATCGTCGTTTATTCCCACAAAAGAGGCTTTTTGCGTATCATAAAAACTGAGTTCATTTGCGTAAAGTTCTACAACATCTAATATTCCACATGCCAGAAGTTCTTGTTTGAGAAATGTATCAAAATCAAAATCATCTTGGCATGTGGAAATTGGTAGGATATCTGTTTGAGCATTCACACTCTTAGAAGTGTTCACTTCTCTATCGAGATGAATCGCAAGAGAAGGGATAATCGCAATCGGTTTTCTGACATCGATAAGCGTATCACGAAGAATATTACTAGAATCCAAATATGAAACTCTTCCAGCAAAGGATAAATCTCTATCAAACCAAGTGTTGAGAAGCACTCCACCATAAGGCTCAACACCAAATTTGACAACGCCATCATTTTTGACAATCGGGTTTGGTTTGAGTTTGAGATTTGGTGAATCGGTGTGTGTGCCAATCATCGTGTAACTCTTGGAATGTGATGTAAGCGATAGCGAGGAAGTACCCTTGTGGTATAGAGAATTTTTGGCATGTGGAAATGTAAAAGCGATAATCGAAGAGTCATTACGCGTCACAAAATAGTTTTGACCCTCTTTTAAATCCCACTTTTGCACTTCATGAAGCTCTATAAATCCAGCATTGGCAAACATCCCAGCCATATTCTGCGTCGCATGAAAAGGAGTCGGCGAAGCGTCCAAAAAACCTAAAAGTCCTTCGTTAAAATCTTGTTTTGTCATGTTTATTTTTCCCTATTTTAATGTTGCTTCTTTATAAAATTCTTTCCCAACTCTGTCAATATGCTCTTTTAACTCACTATTTTTTACTTCATCATAAAAATTCAAATCAAACGAATAAGGAAGAAGTAAAGCATCAAGGCTATTTTCTATCTTGTGCAAAAGTGAGAGTTCCGTAGCGTCTGCAACCAAAGACAAATCTATATCTGAGCCATTTTTATAGTTTCCCTTTGCTCTTGAACCGTATAAAACAACTTTTTGTATTTGTGGATATTCTGCAAATACAGAATTTATTTTAGTGATAACTTCTTCACTTAAACCATACTTCATGAGAGAGTTATCTCTTCTTCTTTTAAAGCATCAAGTTTCTCTTCAAGCTTCTCAAACTCATAGATGTAGCTTCCCAAAATCATATCTACTATTTTTTCTACTGTCTCTTCATCGTAAGTGTGTGATGTCAGATTTCTACTTTTTACCATCTCCATCCAAACTTCGCCATCAGGAATTATTCCCGTTGCAAAAGCTTGTCTTGAAGCGTCTTTAGAGCCATAAATCTCTTCTGTACTTCCACGATATTGTAAAAAATCTTTGAGTGTTTTCCAAGCGAGTTCATGTGTGTATTCAAAAGATTGGATTAACCCCTGTTTTTCTAACGGTGTAAGTTCTCTCTGCTGAGAGAGTTCTACTGCATCTTGCAACTGAACAAGAGCTTTTTTATAATTTGAAAAGCGTTGATGCCATCGTATGTCTTGTGTCATTTTTGTTTTTCCCTTTCAATATTCATCTGCATACATTTAACCATTTTTCTTATCTATCCGCTCTAGCAATAAATCAAAATCACTTTTGTAAAGCCTATCTTGCAATACTCTATATTTTTCAAACTCCGCTTCTGCTTTGAGTTTTGCCTCAAGAGCAGATATTTTGCCATTGTCTAAAAGTATCGGGTATTCTGAGAGTTCTAAAAATTTATCCAAAAATAAAATCCAATCTTTCATATTCATTACAATCCCTCGAACTGCCCTATTTTCAGCTAAGTCAAGATAAGCTGATACAATTCTTTGTAATTGCTTCAAATGTTCTTCTTCAAGATAATTTTTTGCAATACTTACATCTGACTTTGCAATTTTTCCTTTAGGTGCATTTTTCCAAGTTGTAAGCCCCATAGTAATTTTTGTAGCATCCGCTTTTGCGTATATAGTCTCGGCAGCAGTTTTACCTGTAATCGCCCAATGAAGCTTATTTTGCACAGTTTTAAAAAACTGCTTTGTTGTTTCATCATGAACATCATAATCAGCACTTAAAGCATAAATATCTGTAATTTTCTGATAAAACCTTCGCTCACTCAATCGAATCTCTCTTATTCGTTCAAGTTGCTCTTCAAAGTAATCAATTCCAAAATGATGAATTTGTTTAAGTCTTTCATCATCCATAGTAAAACCTTTGATGATGTACTCATGAAGTATCTCACTCGCCCATTTTCTAAACTCTGTGGCACGGTGTGAGTTTACTCTAAAACCAACTGCTGTAATAGCTTTGAGATTATAGTGTTTACTTTTTCGCTTGACCTCTCTATTTGCCTCATTTTGAACTTGTAAGTATTCCTTACAAGTTGTGTTTTCATCGAGCTCTCCCCCTTTATAGATATTTTTAAGATGGAGTGTAATGTTTTGCGGTGTAGTTTCAAAAAGTTCAGCCATCTTTTTTTGTGTCAACCATAATGTTTCATCTTGAAAATAAACATCTATATTTACTTTTGCATCATTTATTTTGAAGATGACAAAATTTGAAAATTCCACAAATGCAGGTTTCGTCAACTCTTTAGCCATTTTTTACCTCTTTTTTGTAAAACATCAATTCTATGGTGTAAAGTTAAATATTGTACTAAATTAAGATTAAATTTAGTATTAAGTTTTACAACACCCCAAAATCCAAACTAGGTATTACCCCCCCCCCACCAGTTGCGTGTTTTCACTCTTTTTTATCATCAAGCGGAAGGTTGTTCCTTCTCCATCCACTGATGTGAGTAAAATTTTAATTTGCATATCTTCACACATTCTTTTTGCCAAACCTAGTCCTAATCCTGTGCCACTGTCTGTATTTTTGACTTGCGTGAATGGTTCAAATATGACGCCTTGTTTATCCTCAGCTATCCCTCTTCCTGTGTCCTCTATCTCGACTATTATATACTCATCTTCTGAGTAGGTTCTTAGTTCGATATGCCCTTTATCTGTAAATTTGATTGCGTTTGAGAGTAAATTGAGAAGTATTTGTAAGAATCTTCTTGCGTCTATTTTCCCTATGTGTAGCCCTTCATCAAGCTTGAGGCGAAACGCTATATCTGTCCCATTAAGCAGAGAAGATGTATTGTTATACGCCATGGTTACAATAGCATTGATATTTTTTTCTTCAAGTTTATAGTCCATTTTTCCTGCTTCTGCTTTTGTAAATTCAAGCAGGTCATTGATGAGTTGCAGAAGGTGTCTTGAGTTTACTAGCACTCGTGTGAGAAAGTTTTTATTCTCATTTTGAAGCTCTTTATCTTCGAGCATCTCATCAAAATCTTCAATCACTTGGTCTGTAAAATTTATAATCGCATTGAGCGGTGTTCTGAGTTCGTGTGATATCCCACTTATGAAATTGGATCTTGCTTGTGCTGCTTGGAGTGCTGCCTCTTTTGCTTTTGTCAATTTTATATTTAAAATTTCCAAATCTCTGATATGCTCCTCAAGCGTCTCATTTGTTTTTTGCAACTCTTGAGTCTTGTCTTCCACGCGTTTTTCCAAAGTTTTGTTGAGAATGAGCAAATCATTTTCCATCTCTTTAATCATGGTTATATCCCTTGCTACAACCACAATCCCAGAGACTTGACCATTTACATCAAAGAATGGACTCTTTTTGACCTCAAGCACTAATGTCGTTCCATTATTGTTGTAAAACATCTCCTCAACAGTAAGTGTTTGGTTATGCTCCATAACATATTTGTCTTTTTGAATATGATCTATTGCTACATTGCTTGGGTATAAATCTCTGTCTGTTTTACCAATAATTTCATCCAAGCTTTTTGATTTCCACTTCGCATACGCACTATTCACACCGATATAAACATTATTTACATCCTTATAAAATATAAAATCATCCGCAGCATTAATGATACTTTTGAGCAACTCTTCACTCTCTTTATGTTTTTCTAGGGTTTCTTGCATAAGGAGAGAACTTTTTTGAAATGCCTCGTATATCATACGAATTTCACTTCCCATATTTTTGCAATCCATCGTGACAAAATGAGAGGTATAATCATACTCTTGCACCACTTTTGCTATTTGTGTAAGTGGTCTGGATATCAGATAAGTAAAGGACCAACCACCAATCAACATCATTAAAAGAAGAAGTAAAATACCTCCTGTAATAATTCTGTTATAAACACCATCCAGAGGTTGCAAAAACTCGTCTTTTGAGAAATCAACAACGATTGTCCAGTCTAAAGGCTGAAATTTAATAAGAAGAAGATGTCTTGTATCATTGTGAGTTTTATATTTTGCCAACTCGTGATGCTGCTCTTTTGCATTTTGAAGTGCTTTGATTTTTTCTTGCGATAGATTCGACGCTCCCAGTGCTACATTGCATATTACAGAGGGGTTTGAAGAGGCTTGAATAATCTGTTTACCATTTAAAATAGTGACATCTGCATTGTTTTTCGTAAAATCTTCGAGTGCAATTTGATATATTTCACTAATATCCACCCCACCACCCGTAAGACCGCTAGGATTAGTTACATTCCCTACAACAGCATCGACCCAAATATGTAATTTCCCTGTAATATCACTATCTGTATTGACTAAAAAGTGCTTTTTGCTCTGGAGTGTTTGGTTAAACCATACACTCTCTTTGTTGGATGTATCCACAACTTTTACAAAACCATGCTCGTCATAATAATTTTTAGAGTTGGCATGTGCAACATAAATCGTATCTAATTTATATAAATGTTTTAAATCCAAAAGCTTTTTTTTCATCTCTGGCGACATAATACCTTTGGATGCATCATCACTCAAAACATACTGTTCCATCTCTTTAGTTTGAGCCATCGAAAGCCCACTGTTTTCGATTTTAAGAAGTATATTTTGCATCTCTAGCTGATACACTTTTTCAAGATGATGCACCTGAAAAGTCATAAAAATATTTTCAACAATCTGTTTGAGATATGTTTGTGTCATAACAAGAGTAGCACCTACAACCATCATCGTAATGATGAGCAGAGGTGTCATCATCTTAAATACAATTGAGTCCATTTTGCTTTTCATTTTTAATTCCTATTTTTTTTGTAACATTAAACGAAAAATAGTGCCTTTGTCTTCGACTGATATGAATGATATCTTGATTTGCATATCTTCACACATTCTTTTTGCCAAACCAAGCCCTAACCCTGTCCCATTATCTGTATTGTTCACTTGCATAAATGGCTCAAATATCATTTTTTGCTTCTCTAGGGCTATCCCTTTGCCCGTATCTTCAACTTCAACTATTATATACTCTGCCTCTGGGTAAGTTCGTAGTTCAATATACCCTTTGTCTGTAAATTTAATTGCGTTTGAGAGTAAGTTTAGAAGTATTTGAAGGAATCTTCTTGCATCCATAAATCCTATAAGTTCTGTTTCATAAGGCTTAAAATAAAATTCTATATTCGTTCCATTGAGAAGGGAGTATGTATTGTTGTATGCCATTTTTGCTATTGTATTGACATTATTCTCTTCCATGCAATAGTCCATTTTTCCTGCTTCTATTTTTGTAAATTCAAGCAGGTCATTGATGAGTTGTAGAAGATGTCTTGAATTTATTAGCACTCTTCCTAAGAAAGCTTTTGTATCTTCTTGAAGCTCTTTATCCTCGAGCATCTCATCAAAATCCTCTATTACTTGGTCTGTAAAGTTGATGATTGCATTGAGTGGAGTTCTAAGTTCGTGTGATATGGAGCTGATAAAGTTGGATCTCGCTTGTGCAGCTTGGAGTGCTGCCTCTTTTGCTTTTGTAAGTTTTGCATTTAAACTCTGTAAATCCACTATATGCTCTTCAAGTAGCTCATTTGTTTTTTGCAACTCTTGTGTTTTATCCTCTACCTGCTGTTCTAAGGTTTTGTTGAGAATTTGCAACTGTTTTTTATAGACCTTCAACTCCTCATTTGCTTTTTTAGTTTTCTCCTCGGCAAACTCTTTGAAATTGACAAGTTGCCAGATAATATAAACTAAAAACATGGCAAAAAGTATGCCAAAGACAAGAATCAACTCTGCTTTACTATAATCGAGTTTTTGCTCTAACGCTGGTGTGGATTTGACAAAAATGCTCCAACTGCGTCCTGCTATTTTCACTTCCATTTTTGTGTTTAAGAGTGAAGTATTCGTTCCAGCAAAACTATCATATAAAAGAGATTTGTCACTGACTTCTTCACTATCATATATCTCAATATCTAAATTTTTATACTCATAATCCCTCAATCCACGCATCAAATCATTCATTCTAAATGGAGCATAAATCCAACCTTGTATATGCTCTCTTCTTTGTTCAAGTGTCTCATGTATCCTGTTTTTTTTATAAAGAGGTACATACATCAAAAAACCAGCTTGGACATCACTTGTTTTTTCTTGCATAAGCTTTACTTTTTTAGAAATAGTAGTTGTAGATGTATCCATAGCTTGTTGCATTGCTGCTCTTCTGATAGGCTCTGAGAACATATCAAAACCAAAAGCTCTCTGATTTCTCTCTGTAAATGGCTCAAGATAGGTAATCGCAGTATAAAAATCTCTAGGAGTTGCCGGATAAATAACAAAAGAGTTAAATCCCTCTGCACGAACCTTTGCTATATAAGTATCTTTCTCTTGAGGTAAAACCACCGCACTATATCCAACCCCTTGAATACCGGGAAACATCGTATCGAGCTTAAGAGCATCAACATAGCGTTTAAATTCTACTCTTTCAACAAACTCAGATGCTTGAAAAAGTCCTGTTGTTCCAGTCAATACACTCTCATACGCCAACATTCGCTCTTGAAGATGTGTTTTAAACTCTTGCGTTTGGAGCAAAAATCCCGCTTGGAACTCAAGAAAAATACTCTCTTTCATCATTTGGTAATATTGATAACTCATACCAGCGAGTACAAAAAACAGACTGATATGTATAAAAAATTTAATCATTACTCACTCTTTTATTTTTTGGTTCTCCAAGGAAATATCCTTGTGAATAATTGACTCCCAGCTCTTGAACAATTGAGAGAATTGCCTCAGAATGCACAAACTCTGCAACAGTCAAAATACCTAGTTTATTTGCAAAATCTACAATCGTTTTGACCATAATCTGAGCATTTTCATCACTGTCTAAATCACGGATAAGCGAACCATCTATTTTTATAATATCTACTTTGAGTCGTAGCAGATGGATAAAATTGGAGTACCCAGACCCAAAATCATCAATTGCAATTTGACATCCATACTCTTTGACTCTTTTAATAAAAGCATACACAGCATTATAGTTCAAAATTCCATCTGATTCCAAAAGCTCAAATACAACTCTATCACAGCCTCTAAAGTTTTCAAGTTTATCATAAATATATTGGGAGATATCACTATCAATCATATCTTTTGCGGAGAGATTAATCGAAAATGCATGGTTTGTATATTCAAACTCTTTAAACGATTTTTCTATCACATTTTTTGTGATTGCTACATAGTGTCTTGATTTTTTAGAAATTTCCAAAAATTTGAATGGACTATGAATCGTTCCATCTCTGTCTATAATACGAACTAAACACTCATACTTCTCTATTTTATTTGTTTTATTATTTGTGATAGGTTGATAGAATGGAATGATTTTATCATTACTAATGGCTTCTGTGATTTTTTTAATCCAAAAGATATTTTGCTCATACGAGCGAAACTCTTCACTTGTCTCATCATAAATGAGGGTCGTTCGGTTGGTTAATTTTGCAGTTTTGAGAGCTTTTTCTGCACTAATGAGAAGCTCCTCTTCAAACATAGAGGCACCTATGGTAATTCTAAACTGTATTTCATGCTCTTTACAATCAAAGATAAACTGATGAATCACATCAAAAAAACTTTGCATTAAAGTATGAAGCTCCTCATTACTACATGCCAAGACACTGCACTCTTGAACTAAAACTGCAAAAATATCTCCTGAAATTCTATAGTGTTTATAGCGACTTTCATGGAAGAGTTGCTTGATTTTTTTGCTAAAAGCGTTGAGACACATATCTCCAATTTCATGCCCATAGAAATAAACAATATCCTTAAAACTATCAATATCTATCAACAACAAAGAAGCATGTTTTATATCTCGTATATCTTTAATAAGCTGACTTCGATTAGGAAGTCCTGTGAGAGCATCCGTGTAGTAGTAGTGGATAAGCTCCTCACTCTGCTTTTGCAAGACCTTGTCAAATTTCTCTTTTTGTTCTGTGATTTCAAGAGAGGAGTTGGAGCTGCTTTGATAAAATCCGACTAACACTTCTACTTGTTCTTGTAAGGAAATTCTATCAAACGGCTTAGGAAAAAGTCCTTCTGCACCATATTCAAGAGCAATAATTTTTTCATTCATCGAACCCATGGCAGTTACCATTAAGACAGGTATATGTTTTGTTTTTTCACTCTCTTTGAGCTGTCGTAATGCCTCATAACCATCGATTCCAGGCATCATAATATCCATTATAATCAAATTTGGCATGTGGATATTTGCCATGACTATACCAGCTTCTCCATTTTCCGCTTCAATAAAAAGATACCCTTTTTTTCTCAGAGTTGCCCGTATCGCCAAGCGACTATCATTGTTGTCATCAATGATTAAAATGAGTGGCTGTTTCATAATACACTTCGAATCTCATTGAGTAAATTGATAAGCTCATGTCTGGCAAACGGTTTCTCCAAAATGTAATCAAATCCCTTTTCCAAATACATTTTTTTCATCTCAGCAAAAACAGATGCTGTCACCGCAACCACAGGTTTATGAGCAAATCTCTCTTGAGCTCGAATCCACTGTGTCAACTCTAACCCATTCATATTTGGCATCTCAATATCCACTAAAAATATATCTATATCATTTTCATGTGTAAGAATTTCTACACCAATCACTCCATCTTTTGCCCACAATAGTTCAATAGGCTCTGCAATTTTTTTCAAATTCGATTTGACAATCAAATAGTTATCATCATTATCTTCTGCTAAAAAAATTCTCATTTACTACCCTTTTTTACAATTTGAATTAAATAGATGCAAGTATGCTATTGGCTACTTTGCTAAGTGGGACTTGCATCTGAATTGCCCCAATATCATAGGCAATTTTTGGCATACCATACACAACACAACTCGCCTCATCCTGTCCAATAGTTTTTGCTCCCGCTTTTCGCATACTTAAAAGCCCTTTTGCCCCATCACTTCCCATTCCAGTCAAAATAACACCAATCGCATTTGCACCAGCAATTTTGGCAACTGAGTTGAACAAAACATCCACAGAAGGTCGATGTCCAGAGACTTTTTCGCCACTTCCAATTTCTACATAGTATCTCGCACCAGAGCGACGAACAACCATGTGATAATCCCCTGGAGCTACTAAAACTAATCCTGGGATAATGCTATCTCCATTTTTAGCTTCTCGTACTTCCATAGCACAAAGTGAATTGAGTCTCTGAGCAAATGCACCTGTAAAATTTGCTGGCATATGCTGCACAATCACAGTTCCAGGGGCATTTCTAGGCAATCCTATCAAAACATCTTTGAGAGCTTCTGTACCACCTGTTGAAGCACCAATAGCAAGAATTTTATTTGTTGTCTCTGCTAAAGATGTTGTATTTGCTTGTTGTGGGTTAAGAAGTTCTCGTTTAAAAATTTTGATTTTCGAGGCTATTTTGATTTTTGCAATGAGTTCATCTTTCATCTCATCTTTGCCATCATAAATATGAGAGTGCAGTTTAGGCACAAAATCCACCGCTCCAGCTTCAAGAGCTTCGAGTGTTGTTTTTGCTCCACTTTGCGTGAGGGATGAGACCATAATCACAGGCATTGGCATATAATGCATCATTTTTTTTAAAAATGTGATGCCATCCATTCGTGGCATTTCCACATCCAAACAGACAACATCAGGTCGCAGTTCAACAATCTTATCCCGTGCAACAAACGCATCAGATGCCGTAGCGACAACTTCAATCATAGGGTCTGCTTCCAAAATTTCACGCAACACCGCACGAGCTGTCGCACTATCATCTACAATCAATACTCGTATTGCCATTTTTCACCTCCACATGCTATAAGTTATTCTTAGGAGTGCATTTCATTAGCACTTTACCGCGTTCTAAATTAAATTGGATTTTACGACCACTTTGTCCACCCACATCTTCTGCAACTATGGGGATTTTATAGGATTTCAATATCTCTCTGGCAACCAAAATATTTTTTTCGCCTATCATCATATTTTCAGAAGATGCTATATTGATGGATGCTCCACCAAATATTTTTGCTTCCAAGTCTACTATTTTTGAACCGCGTTCAAGCATATTTTCTATCATTTTTGGAATGGATATATTGCCATATTTTGGAGATTGGAGACCATTTCCATTCCAAAATGGAAGAAGATAGTGATTCATTCCCCCAGTGCAAAGCAATCTATCATACAAACAAACAGCTACACAAGAGCCTAGTACAGTTGAAATCGCAGCAGGTGCAACATCTACATGTATCTGACCTATATGTATGAAAGTTGAGCTGCCAGTAATCATTTAGAGTTCAATCGCGTTATCAAAAGATTCAAATAAAAATTCATTGGAACCATACGCCTGAGAATCTACACAACTTTGATTCGTAAAAATTTGTGCAGAAAAAGTCACAAAACCACTCTCTGCACTATAATTTATACTTCCATCTAAGCTTTCACACAATTCACGCACAATACTCAGACCTATACCAAGACCATGCTCCCCATGTGTATCTTTGGCAAAACGAGTAAATATCTCTGCCTTATATTTTAATTGAGGCTCTTGACCCTGATTTTTGACACGCATGATAAACATAGAATCTTTTACATCCAACTCTACACTAATTGTGCTATTTGCAACGCCATATTGGCATCCATTAGAAATCAGATTTTTGAGAATGCTGTAAATTTTTTTCGGGTCAGAGACAATTTTTTGCTCAAGCGTACTTGTCACATCCACACGCATATTTTTCTCTTGCAAAAGATACTTGAGACTCTCTAGTGCTTCATCAATAATCTCTTTTGGCTCAAATAGGGCATAAGTTATATCCAGATTTCCACTCTCAATTTCTGTCGTCATAACCAAATTTTGAACTCTAAAATCAAGAGTCAAAGCCTCTTTATACACCAAATCAAAAATTTTTCTATTCTGCTCACTCTCTTCTATTTTTAAGTGAGGAATTATGCCCAAAAGAGCCGTCATAGGATTATTCAGCTCACTTGCTATAAGTGAAAGAAATCTTGACTTTGCTTTTTCACTCTCGATAAGCTTTGCATTGAGTTCTAAAATCTTTTTGCTTAAAAATGCCAACTCTTTTTCATTCACTCTATTTTCCAAAACTTACCCTTTGTTATGATTGATTGTTGCTATTTCTTGCCCAAATGTATCAAACATTTTTTCAATATCATGTGACTCTTTTATCAAGGTAGCATTCTCTCTATGAAAACTCTCCGCTATCTTTTTCATAGAAACGATCTCATCGGAAGTATTTACAATTAAAGCTTTTAATTGAGAAAATATCTCCCCAAAGCCCAACTTATCATCCCCTAGTCTCGCAGATTCTATAATGCCATAGATTTGAATATACCCTAAATACATTACCTGTTGTTCTAGCTCATCTAAATAAGCAAGATTTTTTTGAATCGCTTTTTCAAACATACTCGGCAATTGCATCAATTGTGTATTGTAGAGCGATACCAAAGCATGTAAAGAGACAACACCGCTATCTATTTGGCTTTCATGTGTATGAACAAGCTCTTGAATAAAATAGGTTACCATCTCCATTTGCAAACTGATATACGAGACTAATTGAATAATCTCATCCAATAATTTTGAAATCTCTTGAGATGTTACATCTATTTTTTCAATCAAAGCATCATTCTCTTTTGCATTGATTCTAATATCACTTGCCAAAACACCGAAAGTCTCGCCATCTGTTTCAAGTTTATACGATGCAACAGATGCATTAAGCGATAAGAGTACAATATCTCTTGCTAGAGAGCTAAGGATGAGACACTTTTCTTCAAAAGTATTTTTAGTTGTTATAAAAGAGTCGATTTTTTCAAACCATTTTCCATACGATTGAGAAAGTGTTTGACTAATCTCATACAATGTTTGTATCTGAGATGGAACAGTTTCTCCATCAGATAATTCTACCTCTTTTTGAGTTGCACTCTCTAAAAGTAATTTTTTTCTCTCTAAAAGTTCCGCCAATAAAACTTCACCCATAAAATGGTCATAATCACGATATCCAAGAGTATTTAAAAGCTCACCTAGTAATCTTTCACTCTCTTGCATACCCGATTTTGCTTCCGCCATGGAGAGTCTAAAGTACAACTCTTTTACAGCTAAAAATATGGGTGTAGTTGGCTTAATACGGATAGAAACAAACTGATCATTCAGAGGAAATGCCACAGCCAAAACCCAATAGTATGTTCCATCTTTTGCTTTGTTTTTAACATACGCTGCGACAGGTTTATCCGCTTTTAAATAATCCCAAAAAAGCTTAAACACGGCATGTGGCATATCGGGATGACGGATAATATTATGAAATTGCCCTATAATTTCATCTCTCTTATATCCACTGATACGAACAAAAGTGTCATTTCCAGAGATTATCGTACTATCGTACTCTGTAATTGAAAAAAAGAGCTCTTTTAAATCAAATCGAGCCTCTTTCATAAGAATAGCAGTATTACTATTTTCCACTTTTGTACTCCTATAATTTTTGATAAATCGAAGAGCCTAAAAGCTTCAATGTATCTTTATGTGTTGTTAAGGATTCGGAACTTCCCAAAAATATTGGAGAACCTTTTGGTAATAATCTCGTAAAACGCCCTATGAGCTCATGTCTATTTTTATCATCAAAATATATCATTACATTTCTGCAAAAAATCATATCAAATTTGTTTTTGAAAAAGAATGGGTCTGTAATCAAATTGTATAATCGAAATAAAACTTTCTCTTTTAATATTGGTCGTACTTTATATTTGAGTTGGTTATTTATATGAATTCTCTCAAAAGATTTTGCAACAATCTCTTTTGGCAACTGCTCAACCGATTTTGGCTCATAATATCCAGCTATCGCATGAGTGAGAACTTTTGAAGAGATATCTGTCGCCAAAATTTTGATATCCCAACTCTCAAAATCTGGTAAATTTTCTTGTAAAAACATCAAAATCGTATAAGGCTCTTCCCCACTTGAACACCCCGCAGACCAGATGCGTATTTTTTTCTCTTTTTTAGAAGCAATAAGTTCTGGCAAGTAGCCTTTGAGCCATGTCCATTGCGATGTTTCACGAAAAAATGATGTCACATTTGTAGAAATTGCACTCACAAAAAATGTAAGTTCCTCTCCTGAAGTATCACTTGTCAAATGGTTATAGTAATCTCGAAAAGATTTCAAACCTAAATGGTTTAATCGCTTATTGAGACGCCCTTTGACAAGAGTGCTTTTTTGTTCTGATAAAGAGATTCCAACTTTTTCATAAATATAATTACGAAAAAGTGTAAACTCCTCTGGCTTGAGTTCAATTTCAAACATGTGTTGCCTCAATCAAAGGGCGTAACGCATCAATATTGAGAATTAAGGCTATATCGCCATTGCCCAAAATCGCACCACCTGATATCTCTTTGAGTTTTGCAAGAGATTTTCCTAATGTTTTGATAACTACTTGCTGACGACCGATAAGTTCATCTACCATAATTGCAATGCGTCCTGCATCTGTCTCTACACAAACCAAAATGCCTTCCCATGGCTCAATGCGTTGCGTCTCAAGGGTAAAAACATCACTCAATCGAATGATTGGAATATACTGACCACGCAAACTCACAAATTCGCCTTTGCCTTTAACGATATGAACAATCTCTTGTTCAGGACGGAATGATTCAACAACGCTGAGTGTAGGAATGATGTAAATCTCTTCTGAAGTACGCACTAACATCCCATCTATGATCGCCAAAGTTAGAGGCAATACCATAGAAAAAGTAGTCCCTTCGCCCTCTTTAGAATCAATCTCTATTTTCCCACGAAGTTTTTCGATAGATGTTTTGACAACATCCAATCCTACTCCACGCCCTGAGAGGTCACTAATCGTATCAGCAGTTGAAAATCCAGGTTGCATAATGAGACCAAAAATCTGTGAATCTGTAAGATTTTCATCTCCACTTATCACACCTCTCTCAATTGCTTTACTTAGAACTTTATCTTTGTTAATTCCTCTTCCATCATCGCTTACACTTATGACGATACTACCACTTTTATGAAACGCTTTTAAGGTAATTTTACCTTCTACATTTTTACCAGCTCTCACTCTCTCAGCAGCATCGGCTTCAAGTCCATGGTCTATCGCATTACGAATAATATGAATGAGTGGATCAGATAAACTATCAATCATAGTTTTATCAATTTCCGTCTCTTCTCCTTGAACGATGAGTTGTACCTCTTTGCCCGTTTTTTTAGAAGTATCTCGGATAACTCTTTTCATCTTATCAAAGGTATCTTTGATTGCAACCATTCGCAAACTCATAACGCGGTCTTGAATGCGTTTTGTAATTTTAGAGAGTGTCTCTATGGCACGATTGATAGATTCATCTTCGATAGAGCGAATTTTCTCATTTTGTGCGATAAAATTTTGTGCGATAACTAACTCTCCAACCGAATCAAACAACTCATCAAGTTTAAAAGTATCGATACGAATTGTAGATTTTTGTGTCGCTCCATTGGAAGCGTCACTCTCTTTTACTGCTGTTGCAACTGCTTTTGTTGGTTGTGTATTTGCTACGACTTCTGCCTTTGTTACGACTTCTGCCTTTGCTGCCACTGTTACCTCTGCAACAACTTGAGGTGCTATGAAAGTAACACGGTATTCATTATCAAAAAGATACTCAAAAAACTCTTCCACATCTTCCAAAGAAAGAGGGGTTAATACAACGACACTAACCTGAGTAATACTATTTTCATCACTTCTAAAAGTATCAAATGTCGGAACATTTTGCATATTAAAAAAGCTCTCCATAGAGTTTGCTTTTTCTGCGAGATTTTTCAAAAAGAGCGTATAATCAAACCCTCTTTTGTAACAATCATTATCTAAAGTCAAATCAATTTTATAGAGATTAAATCCCTCTGTTTGGATTGCTTGATGTACTTGAATTGACTTCTCAACTAAACTCTCATACTGATCATAACAATCCAAGCCAAACTCAGATGCCAAGTCATTGAGCAGAGGAGCATTGTCTGATGCTTCAACCACCACAACTCCTTTGCCTTTTTTGAGTGAGAGCAAAGTTTTTATCTTTTCTAAACATTCCGCATAACTCTCTGGAAGTTGGTCAATAACATCTAGCTCACATGTCATGACCTCTTTGATAACATCCACACTTCCGACAAACAGTTCTAAATTATGCTCTTCAATGCTATCTTGCGTACTTCTATAATGGTCTAAAACATCTTCAAAGTGGTGTACAAATTCGCCCAAACGAGTGAATCCAAATGCATTTGCATTTCCTTTGAGCGTATGAACGCCACGAAAAATTTCATTCAATAGATTAAAATCACAAGAGTTCTCTTCAAAGCGAATAATATCTATATCTAATTTTTCTATTATTTCTCCAGCTTCTTCTATGAAAATAGCTTTTACTTGTTCTTGTTTAGTCATGACATATCCAATGAATTTTTCCATGTACCTGTGAGTTGAGCATCTTTTTATCTAAAAATGGGATTTGCAACTCAGGTTTAGTTCTTTTCAAACTTACCAAAATAGCGAGAAAGGCACTACTTTTTAGTACGCCCTCCTCCTCTACTTCAACTGTTTCAATATAATCGATTCTAGGACGAATAAACTCTTCAAACTCTTTAATCTCTTCCATAGACATATTCATATCTACAGTCAGTACATCGCCATTGAATTCCATTTTAGAACTCTTTTAAATCGTCTTCATGCAAAGGAAAAATCTCTTCTGCCCGATTTGTCGAAGAGGTGTGTCTTACATTGTGTGCTTGTATTTGTGGCACAACTGGTTGTTTAATCTCCATTTTGTGGAGCTGTCTTTTTTTAGGTGCTGCCATTGGAGCGTCTGATTCCATACCAACCATTTTCGCTAATATTCGCACTGTTTCCATCATCGATGTTGCTTGAGCATTTAGCTCTTCAGCTGCTGCTGCTGCTTCTTCTGAGTTGGCTGCAACTTGTTGTGTTACTTGGTCCACTTGTCCCATCGCTTGATTAATTTGTGTCATCCCTTCACTTTGCTCTTTTCCAGCGATAGAAATTTCACCGATTAAATCCGATACTTTTTTAGATTGCTCCACGATTTCTTGGAAAGATGTATGTGTGGCATGTGCAATCTCATTTCCTTCTTTTATCTGTCCTACAACCTCTTCGATAATTGTTGATGTCTCTTTTGCGGCAGCAGCAGCTCTTTGAGCAAGATTTCTTACCTCATCGGCTACCACAGCGAATCCTAAACCATGTTCCCCTGCTCGTGCTGCTTCAACTGCGGCATTAAGTGCAAGTAGATTTGTTTGGAATGCAATTTGATCAATCGCTTTAATAATTCCAGAAATTTTTGCAGCTGATTCTGTAATCGCATGCATTGAGTGAGAGAGTTGCTCCCCTTTTTGGTATCCAGCTTTTGCAGAATCATTTGCATTTCTTGCCAAAATATCCGCTTGTCTTGCATTATCCGTGTTTTGTGTATTGATAGCTGTACTCTCTTCGAGTGTTGCACTGACCTCTTCTACGCTTGATGCTTGTTCACTTGCACCCTGAGCCAAAGAAGAAGAAGAAGACGCAACCTGATCACTCGCCGATGTAATTTGCATCGCACCATCACGGATAGATGTAACACTTTGCGTAATAGAACGCGTAATAGAGCGAATAATCAAAACTGCCAAGAGGATTGAAATAGCAAAAGCAATCGACACAACTAAAATAGTCATCTGTATCGCAGTTTTTGAATCTTCTTGTGCCGCTTTTACTGTTGCGTTTGAACCATCAATATTGATTCGAGCAATTTTATCCATACTATCAAGTGCAGCTGCACGAGATGCTCGACTATTATCAATAAAAGTCGTCATTTGTTCAAAATAGGTATCCACCATCGCTGGGTCAGTGTTGCGTAAAAGTGGTTCAAGAGTATTGGCTTGAAACTTTAGACTCAAATCTTTCCATTTATTAAAAGCATCTTCATAAACTTTCCACTCTACTGCTTCTTCTGGAGTTTGTGGAAGTGGCTCATAAATTTTAAGTCCTTTGTCATATCTCTCAAATGCTTTATTTGTTCTCTCTATAGCATCTTGAATTTTACTATTTCGCCCTTCATCGCTTCTAAGTCCACGCACACGATTTTGCTGAATCACTATCTGATTGATTGCAACACGCATCTGCATAACTCCTACAATCGAAGGAAGCTTTACAACACCAATATCTGTAATACCACTCTCCCACTTCTGTGTTGTGCTATATCCCATATACCCTAAGATGCCTAATGACAACATCATCACCGCAGTTAAAAGCGTCAACTTACTCTGTAATACCATATTTTCCAACCAATTCATTTTTACTCTCCTTGTTTTTGTTGTATTTGTTCAAGACTTACTAATTCATCCGCTTCAAAAAGCTTCAAAACATCCAATATCATTACTACATCATCTTCTATTTGTGCAACATTACAGATAAAATCTGTATCCACATGGCTTCCAAATCTTGGTGGTTCACTCAAGTTGGATGAATCAATCGAAGAGACCTCTTCGACTCTATCGACAATAAAGCCGATGTTGATTTTTTCTACTTCAACAATAATAATAGCTGTATGCATATCCGCATCTCTGTGTTCCATATTAAAACGCAATCTTGTATCCACAACAGGGATAATCGAACCGCGTAAATTGATAACTCCTCGCATAAATGATGGAGTTTTTGGAACACTTGTCACTTTCATCATTGCGATAATCTCTTTGATTTTGTCAATCGCTATACCATACTGTTCATCGCCTAGATAAAAAGTAAGATATCTCTCTCTTTTGGTTTTTATTAAATTTTCACTCATCCTTTTATACTCCCAATATCATTTTAAGTGATTTAACAAGCTTCTCATCACTAAATGGTTTGACCATCCAGCCTGTTACGCCTATCTCTTTACCAACCATTTTCAAATCATTCGAACTCTCCGTTGTTAAAATTATGAGGGGTTTATTTTTGTATCGCTCATCTGCTTTAATCGCTCGTGCTAAATCCAAACCATTAAGTTGAGGCATATTGACATCACTGATAAGTAAATCATAATTTTCGCTTCCACTTTGCAATGCACCCAATAAATCCATTGGATTGAGATAGGATTTAAACTCTATAACTCCTGTATTAATCATCTCCTCCAACGCTAACTCTGCTGTTGCGATTACCGCTCTTGAATCATCCACTATAATTACTCTTTTTGCCATTTTCTTTCTCCTTGTTTTATTTTATTTAAACGCAAAATGAACAAGTCCATTTTGCTACGCTAAGACCGCTTGGGTCACTAAAGACACCTCTTTGAGGTAAGCTGAAATGAACAACTCCATTTTGCTACGCTAAGACCGCTTGGGTCACTCAAGATTTTAAAAGAACTCCATATCATTATCATCATCTGCATCAATATGCTTATCATTGATAATTGCTTCTATTTGCATACACGAACTAAAAAACGAACTATCTACATAGTGAATATCTGCTGTATCTTGTAAAATAAATATATGTTCCCTCCATGAAGTAAGGTCTTTGCCTAAATGCTCCAGAAGCATTATCAACATTTTGATTTTGTCTTTATCTTGACTTATAATAATCGCACTACTTTTGATAAAAACACTCAAAGAAGAGAGTGCATACGCAAGAGCGGTAAATTCAAAAAGATTGTTTATTGCTCTTACATAAACATTGAGTACGGCGTCTGCAAAATAGATAAGATTTTCTTCACTTGGATTTTTTTCAATGACACCAAGTATTCCTTCCCACTCCTCATCTATGCTTGAGAGGTCAAGAATCTCGTTTACAACATCTCCACCAAGCTCACTCACATAATCCACCGCACTTGTTTTATTGACAAAGCTTTGGTGTAAAAGCACTTTTTCTTCTGAATCGATAACTCGTATCTCTTTTGTTGGAGTGAATATTTGTACTTTGGGTTTTTCTTCTTGAGGTTTTTCTTCTATTGCTTGGCTTTTTATCTCTAGCGGATTTATATTGGCATGTGAAACTTTTTGTTCATGCAAAATGGTCTCTTTTGCTATGCTTTTACTCTCTTGAGGAAGATTCAAACGCATACATACGATATCTCCTTGAACAATCACTTGTTCTCCAAACTCCTGAAGCATCTCGGAGAGTTTTGCATCTATCTCAATTGCAATATCAAATTTGATAGTGATATAAAACTCTTCGTAACTCTCTTCAATGATGATGCTCATTGCATCCCCATTTTTATGTCCTTGGCTCATAAGCATGTAAAAGGTTTCTATGACTTTATCAAATTGACTGACCATAGTCGTTGGTTTTGCACTGTACTTGTCATAGAGCCACATGCCAAAATCCATCATAGATTCTGTATCCATAATCTCAAAAAAGGTTCTAAAAAAACGGATATCTGAATTGAAAGGATTTAATGCTTTTTTTGTTGAGAGATGTCTAAAATTTCCAGTTTTCAAGCGAATCGATGCACCCACACTCTGAAGCTTATAGCGAATCAACTCTCTGTCAATAGGTTTGTGAATATAGACATCGACCCCTATTGCACTCATGTTGTCTTGTACACGCGAATCAAGCACTGCCGTTACAACCATAATAACAATGTCTGGATATCTCTGTTTGATGATTTTTGATGCTTCAAAACCGTCCATCTTTGGCATCATAATATCCATCAAAATAATATGTGGCTGCCAACTCTCCGTCATTTCTAACGCTTCAACACCATCGACTGCTTCTTTTATCTCAAAATCTTCCGATTTTCTACATATTGCTTTTAAAACTAAACGATTGTCGTCAGCGTCATCCACAATAAGAAGTCTTAATTTATCCATGTTCCACTCTTTTAAAAAATTGATTTGGTGTATTAAATCAAACAAGAATGCAAAAAGAATGCAGATTTGATTAATTTTGATAAAATAACTTATGCAAAAAGAATCTGGCTCAATTTTAGTAACATCAAGCATGTTACACACTATTCGCAACAACTTAAATGCCATCATAGGCTATGCTCAAATACTCCAAGATGGAGATGCAGAGCTTGATGAGCAACAAAAAATGCAAACATCCATTGAAAAAGCTGCCTTAAATATCAATTCACTCCTCTCACTCAAAAAAGAGACACCAAAATCAAATCCACATGCCAACTTAGAAAATGAAGCAACCGATACATCCCCAATACACAACACAAATCAAAAAATACTCATTGTCGATGACAAACCAGAAAATCTCTCACTCTTTAGCGATATTCTTCGCCCTTATCACTATGAACTTAGCGTTGCTACGAGTGGTGCGATAGCTTTAGAACTACTCAAGAGTTTTCATCCTGATTTGATTTTATTAGATGTCATCATGCCAGAGATGAATGGATATGAAGTGCTAAGAGAGATAAAAAAAGATAAACTCACTTCAGATATCCCTGTGATATTTTTGACAGCCAAAGATACCACAGAGGATATTGTCAAAGGGTTTGAAGAGGGTGCAGTCGATTATATTGCTAAACCTTTCCACCCAAAAGAGCTTATCGCCAGAGTGCATACACATCTGCAAAAAGCAAAACTTTTTGCAAAACTCAAGAAATTAATGGAACACTCTTTTCATGAGCTTTACACACCTTTAAGTGTTATCAGCTCTGCGATGGAGATTCAAGAGCTTGAACATCAACAAACAAACTACACACAGATGACACTCGCTGCTTGTAAAACGCTCCAAAGTATTTATGATGACCTCTATTTTTCTCTCAACTACTCAAGTACTCCAAGAGAAAAAAAAGCTTTTGATTTTGTGGCACTTCTCAAGCAAAGGATTCACTATTTTAGCCTTGTGGCAAAGAGTCGCTCTTTGGAATTCAAAACAGAGATGCCAAATCAACTCTCACTTGTACAAAGCCCAGAGAATATGGAACGCGTCATTGACAACCTTATCTCCAACGCACTCAAATATACAAAAGAGTCCTCCATCATCACTCTTTCTCTCACAAAAAATGGTGATAGATGGCTCTTTGACATCTGTAATCCCATTACAAAAGAGATTGATGTAGAGAAAATATTTCAAAAATATTATCGTGCAAAAGAGGAAGTATTTGGGCTTGGACTTGGGCTTGAGTTGGTGCAGTCCATTTGCAATGAAAATAGTATTCCTCTGCGTGCTACTGCAAATGATGGACTCTTTTGCATTCAAATGGAATTAGTAGAGAAAAAATGAAAATATTACTGCTAGAAGATGAACTCCATCTCAGACAAAATATCAAAAAATATTTGACTCTCAAAGGATATACGGTCGATGATTTTGAAAATGGAGAGCAGTTACTTACACATGCCAATCCAAGTGATTATGACTGCATGATACTCGATGTCAATACACCTGAAATAGATGGATTTGAAGTGCTTGAGTACATACGCAAAAATGATATCGCAACCCCTGCACTCTTTATTAGTGCCTTGACAGATGTGCAAAAAGTGCTTAAAGCCTTTGAACTAGGAGCGGAAGATTATTTGAAAAAACCTTTTGATTTGGCTGAGTTAGAGGTAAGAATGCTACGAATCAATCAAAAGGTCATGACAAACAACTCTATAAAAATCGATGAAGTTTTCACATACGATATGCAAAATCGTCTGCTTTTGAAAAATCAAACACCATGTAAACTGAGTGTAACACAAAAAAAATTTCTCTATCTTCTCATCAAACATCAAAATCAGTTAGTTACTTTTGATATGCTCATAGATTATGTTTGGGAGGGCAAAGAGATTTCGCACAGTACAATTCTCTCAACCATGCGAGATTTGAAAAAAATCCTCCCCGATTCTATCATCCAAAATGTCAAAGGAGAGGGGTATAGAGGCGTGATATCCCCTACACAAAACTAAGAGTAAACTATATCCACATGCTCATTTGTCTCTAATGCTTGGATAATTTTACTATCTACCCGTATCGCCGAATCAAGTATGACATTATGAAGCTTGGAGATGATGGTGATTTTCAGCTCTCTGTTGCCATGATTTTGTCGTACTATTTTATATAAATCTTCCAAAACACCCATGTCAGTATCAAGTCGGATGGCAAGATTTATCGGCTCTTGTGGAGCTTCTACAATCTCTGTTTTTGTTTTTTTTGTCTCTTTTTTTGCTTCTTTGAGTGTCATGATTTTCATCACGCTCGTACGGGTAAACATCTCAGTGTGCGTTACTTTGACCTTAAATGCTACTGGTTCATCGAGATTCATCTCCGAGAGTTCTTCGAGTTTGTCTGAGAAGAGCATCAACTCAATATTGCCATGAAAATCCATAAGATTGACAATCCCAAATTGGTTCCCTTTTTTGGATGTTTTTTTGGTTATCTCTTCGACTTTTCCTATAAAAATCGCGATAGAACCATCTTTGATGTTTTCTATCTCTGAGGAGAGTGTGTAGCTGAGTTCATCCATCGCACCTCTATAACCATCCAATGGATGCCCTGAGACATAAAAACCCAAAGTCTCTTTTTCAAACTCTAAAATCTCTTTGAGTTCATACTCATCTGAGTTTGTTAGCGTTAGCTTGACACTCGTTATCTCGGTATCATCCCCAAAGAGACTTCCCGCTGCATTCTTTTTGGCATCACTTGCTTTTTTTGCAGTCTCGATGATGAGTTCTATCTGGTCAAGCAGAGCTTTTCGTGAATAACCAAACCTGTCAAATCCACCCGATTTTATCGTTGATTCGATAAAGCGTTTGTTTACTTTGGAGGAATCTATGCGGTTTACAAAATCTTCGAGTGAAGCGAACGCTCCGCCCTCTTCTCTTGTACTGATGATAGAATCAACCGCCGATTCACCCACACCTTTGATAGCACCTAAACCAAATAAAATAACATCTTTTTCATTTTTTGTTATCGCTGAAAATTCCAAATAAGAGTCGTTTACATCGGGTGGGGAGAGTTCAATCCCCATTCGTTTGACCTCATCGATATAACGAACGACTTTATCTGTGTTATCTTTATCAGATGTCAGAAGTGCCGCCATAAATTCATTTGGATAGTAAGTTTTGAGCCATGCTGTTTGAAAAGTAACCATTGCATAGGCTGCTGAGTGGGATTTGTTGAAACCATACCCTGCAAACTTTTCAATCAAATCAAAGAGTTTTGAAGCTTTGTCATAATCAAGACCCTGATTTTTTGCTCCTGTACTAAACTCATTGTTATAGACACTCATATCTTTTTTCTTACCCATCGAACGGCGGATAATATCCGAGTACCCAAGAGAAAAACCACCGATAGTTTGTACTATCTGCATAACTTGCTCTTGATAAACGATAACACCATAAGTATTTTTGAGGATATCTTCCATCGCATCAAAAGTGTACGAAATCGCTTGTCTGCCATGTTTTCGCTCAATAAAATCATCAAGCATTCCCGACTCCATCGGTCCAGGTCTGTAAAGTGCCAAAACCGCGATTAAATCCTCGAAGTTGTCTGGTTTGAGGCGTTTGTTCAAATCCTGCATCCCCGAACTCTCTATCTGGAACATTCCCACCGTCTCACCCGTTCTTATAACTTCATATACTTTGGGGTCATTTTCATTGATACTATGCCAATCTACTTCTTTGTCAAAGCGTCGTTTGATAAGTTTGATGGCGTTATCTATAACATCAAGTGTTTTAAGTCCCAAGAAGTCGAACTTGATTAAATCGACATCTTCAAGATAGTTGAGTGAGTATTGTGTTACAAAAGTATCATCGCCTGAGGGCTTATAAATAGGTGTTTTTTTCCATAACTCCTCGTTAGAGATAACAACACCTGCGGCATGAATCCCTGAGTTTCGCTTGAGTCCTTCAAGTTTTTTAGCAAACTCCCAAACTCTTTGTGCGTTTGAATCGCCCCCAATCAGCTCCGCAATCTTAGGCTCTTTTTGAAAAGCCCCCTCTTCAAACTTGCCATTTTTTGTTTTACCATTAAGTGTTATTCCTAACTCATCAGGAATGAGTTTGGCTAACTTATCCGCCTGAGAGAGTGGCATATCCAAAACCCGTGCCACATCACGGATAACCCCTTTTGCGAGGAGTGAACCAAAAGTGATGATTTGTGCCACTTGGTTACGACCATATTTTTCAACCACATAATCAATGATTTCACCGCGTCGTGCCTGCATAAAATCCATATCGATATCGGGCATACTTACGCGTTCAGGATTGAGAAATCGCTCAAAAAGTAAATCATATTTCATGGGGTCGATATCGGTAATGTCAAGCGAATAAGCAACTAAACTTCCCGCCGCAGAGCCACGCCCTGGACCAACTGCGATGCCTCGCTCCTTAGCAACTTTCACAAAATCCCAAACAATAAGCATGTACCCTGGGAACTTCATAGAGTTTATAACATCCATCTCAAACTCTAATCTAGCTCGGTACTCTTCATGCTTGGCATGTGGAACATGGACTAAGCGATTTTCAAGTCCTATGCGACAGCGATAGATAAAATACTCCGCATCGTTTTTATCCGCACTGCTTTTCCATGCTCGTTTATCATCTTTGGAAGCATCTGGTGCAAGAGGAGCATCATCTTCATAATCGATAGCGAGTCCATCCTTGAGTGAATACTCTTTGGTAAACTTAAAGTTGGGCGGTGTTGGATTGCCTAGTTTGAGTACAAGATTACACTTCTCGACTATCTCTTGGGTATGTTCTATCGCCTCAGGAATATCTGCAAAAAGCCGTGCCATCTGCTCTGGAGATTTGAGATAAAACTCATGCACAGAGTGACGCATTCTCTTGGGGTCATCGTAGAGTTTATTCATCCCGATACACATAAACGCCTCATGGTATTGTGCATCATCAGGATAAGTATAGTGCGTGTCATTAGTCGCAACTACTTTGATATCTGTCTCTTTTGCAAGGCGAAGCACTTGGTCATCAATGAAGAGCTGGTCGCCTATGCCGTGACGCATAAGTTCCAAATAAAAATCCTCTCCAAACATCTCTTTGTATTCTTGTGCAACCGCTTTTGCACCCTCATATCCTAAAGCACCGTTTCGTACATTTCGCTCATTTGCGGTGTTGAGATGCCAACTTACCTCGCCTTGAAGACAAGCAGAAGTACAGATAAGCCCTTCGCTATGTTCACGAAGTTCTTGTTTGTTGATGCGTGGATAGTAGTAAAAACCATCGATAAAAGCCTTAGATGAAAGATACATAAGGTTCTCATACCCTTTTTGATTTTTGGCATACAAACAGATGTGAAAACGCTGTTTTGTACTCTTGTCATCGAGCGTATCGCCATTGTGAATATACCCTTCCATCCCGATAATAGGCTTAATCCCAGCATTCATCATCTGCTGATAAAAATCAATCGCTCCAAACATATTGCCATGATCCGTCATAGCCACAGAGGTCATACCAAGCTCATTGAGACGAGAAACAAGGTTAGAAATTTTGTTCGCTCCATCAAGAAGTGAATATTCGGTGTGAAGGTGAAGGTGGGTAAATTGCTGTGCACTCATAGTTTTTTCTCTTGTTTTAAATTTGTTAAAGTATTCGTTTTTTCATCTAAATACTCATAAAATTGATTTAGCTTTTGTCTTAGAAGCTCTTTTGGAATAAGTTTTGTTTCGTATTGAGATATTACAGTTGGGCTTAGGCTTCTGCTCATGGCATATTCGACGACCTCATCATCTTTTTGTCGGCAAAGTAGCACTCCAATACTTGGATTTTCATACTCTTTTTTGACATCCCTATCGAGTGCTTCAAGATAAAATTCAAGCTGACCCAAATACGCTGGTGCAAACTCATCGATTTTAAGTTCAAACGCTACCAAACATTGAAGTTCTCTATGATAGAACAGCAAATCAATACTAAAATCTTTATTGCCAACTTGTAATTTATACTCCTGACCCATAAAACAAAAATCTTTTCCGATTTCTATTATAAAGTCCTTCAACGAACTTACCAATGATTTTTGCAAATCTTTTTCACTATGAAGTGCATCAAGTCCCAAAAATTCAAGTGAATAAATATCTCTAAAAACATTTGTGCTATCTTGAGGTAATTGTTTCACCACGGGCGATAGTTTATTGTTTGCCAACATCGTTCTCTCAAAAAGTCCACTTTTGATTTGTCGCTCAAGTTCTCTATAAGAATACCTCTCTTTTATACAAAGGTTTATATAAAATTCTCTCTCTTCTTCACTTTTTGAAGCCGATAAAATAAGTAAATTATTACTCCATGACAATTGTGTCAACAGTGTTGACAGTTTTTCATTGCCTTGGTATGTTTCATAAAACTGCTTCATCCGCCAAAGATTTCTAGCTGTAAAACCTTGTAAATTTGGTTCTTTCTGCCCAATAAAATTTGCCAACTCCTGAACAACACTTTTACCCCAATTAGCTTTAAGCGTCTTAACAGAAATATGTTCGCCAATACTCCAATAAAGCTCTATCAAAATAGTATTTACGGCACTAAATGCCTTTTGTTTTGAGGTGCTGATGAGATTTAAAATCTCACTAAAATTTTGTTGCTGTTCTATATTCACTTGGTACCTTTCACAATCTTTATCTCTTTATCGGTTAAATTAGACAATTTATAGCTCTCTTATCTTGGCATGTGGAAAATATTTTAAGTTCCACATGCCAAGCTAAATCGCTATTTCATAAATTCTTTCAGGTGCTATATCTGCACCATTTGCCCACTCTATCGTGTTTGCATTGAGCTTGAAATTTTTAAAAAATTCTACATCATATTTATAAATTTTCCATCATCTCATAAAGCCTCTCTGGTGCGATATCGGCACCATTTGCCCATACTATGGTATCAATGTCTCTGTTGAGAGTTACTGT
>JAABQD010000031.1 GCA_011391635.1 Sulfurimonas sp.
ATGAGTGTATGAGCTATAAAGAGGCGATAGAGAGCACAATCGATAAAAACATTTTGAATAAAAAAGAGTTTCATGCTGTTTTTGATTTGATGTCGGGAAGTGGTGCAGATATCGTTCCTCGAATCTTGAGTGATTTAAAAATCAATAATATTTTACTCAATGCGTACCCAGATGAGAAAAAATTGAGCCACTTGGAAAATATAGAAAAACACTCCAAAAATGAAGTCTCTGCTATTGTAAAGAGTTTGCATTCCAATGTTGGGTTTATAGTTTATCCAAATGGTAAACGGATAACAATTATCACAGATGAGGGTGAAACTCTGGAAAAAGAGAGATTGCTTTTGGTGGTTTTATATCTTATGAATATGCATAAAAATGAGGTGCCACAAAGAGTGATTCTTCCCTCTTGGGCTCCAGATATTATGGATAAACGCTTTAATTATCTTGAGATTGACAGAGGAAAATATGCTGATTTTAAAACAGCAAAACTCAAAGAGTATGATTTACTTGCTAATGTGAATGGAAGTTTCGCATTTACTGAATTCACACTCCATCATGATTCTATGTATGCATCACTCAAAATCATTGAGATGCTCATGGAGTTTGATTTGAAACTCTCTGATGTACTCAAAGAGATTCAGCCATTTTACTATCACTATACCAAAGTACCTTGTAAACAAGCACTTAAGGGGACGATGATGCGTAAGTTTCTTGAAAATGCAAAAGGCAAAAAATCATCTTCACGCGATGGAGTAAAAATTTGGCATGATAAAGATGATTGGATACTTATGATACCAGATCAATATGAAGATGCACTCAATCTTTACATACAGGCAAAAGATAAAAAAACAGGAGAGGCTCTTTTTGACCAGTATCAAGCAAAAATAGAAACTTGGGCATCACTCTAAGATGAGTAATACGATGAAACTCTCCTTTTTGTGGCACATGCATCAACCAGATTATAGAGATAGCGGAGGCATTATGAAAATGCCTTGGGTCTTTTTGCATACTATCAAGGATTACTACGATATGCCTTGGCTAGTTGCACAATTTCCAAATCTAAGAGCAACTTTTAACATCACTCCCTCTTTGATAGAGCAGATAAAACTCTATCAAGAACCTCTTCGCTATGACTATTTTTTACAGCTTTGGAGTAAACACCCTTATGAACTTCCTCTTGCACAAAAAGAGTGGGTCATAAAAATTTGCAAATCTCCTAACTATGAGACGATGATTCAACCCATGCTACGCTACAATGAACTCTATCATCTTGAGTCATTGAATGAGCAGGAGTTTGTAGATTTAGAGATGCAGTTTATGCTCTCATGGTGTGGTAATTATCTGCGTCAAACGAATGATGTTGTAAAGAGTATGTTTTTAAAAAGAAGTGGCTATACCTCATTTGATAAAACAGTTTTACTTGATACCTTGACCTCTTTTGTGGGGGAAGTGCTTCCATACTACAAAAAGCTTTTACATGAGGGGATTATCTCTGTAGCCACAACTCCCTATTTCCATCCGATTTTACCGCTTTTGATAGATATAGATAATGTAACAAAAGCAAATCCACATGCCAAAGCTCCTAAAAATAAACTCTCTTTCAAGCAAGATGCACTTATACATGTACGACGAGCCATCGCTCTGTATAAGGAAACATTTGATACAGACCCGATTGGCTTTTGGCCAGCAGAGGGTGCAGTTGATGAGGAGAGTGTAAAGATTTATAAAGAGGAGGGGATTCGATGGATTGCAACCGATGAGGCAATTTTATTTAAATCTCTCCAAAATAGTTCACGAGAAAATCTCTATCAGCTTTATAAACATAATGAAGTTGCTATTGCATTTCGTGACCATGGTATGAGTGATTTACTTGGGTTTGATTATCGATTTAAGCCTTCCATGGAAGCTGTGGAGCATTTTATAGCTACAATTGAGCCTATTGCTATTTTTGATAAGGATACTACACTTTTTATTATTTTAGATGGGGAGAATGCTTGGGAGTATTATCCACAAAATGCCTATCCATTTTTTATGCAACTTTACGCAAAACTCTCCAATCTCTCTTGGTGTAAAACAGTTCGTATGGATGATTTGCTTCATGATGAGGTCACACCACTCCCAACTCTTGCTACTGGAAGCTGGATAGCTGGGGATTTTTCTACATGGAGTGGGCATGTGGAAAAAAATCGTGCTTGGGAACTTCTCTTTCAAACACGACGCGATGTAGATAATTATACAGATGTGATACCTCAGGAGAGTGCTAAACTAATAGAAAATCACTTTTTGGCAGCACAATGCAGTGATTGGTTTTGGTGGTATGGCGAGGATCATTTTACTGAGTTTGCTATGGAGTTTGATACTCTTTTTAGAAAGCATCTTATAAATATCTATAAACTTCTCAATATGCAACCACCAGCAGATTTGTTTGAACCTATTAAACGCCATCAAAGTAGTGCCTCTTTTATGCTCAAACCTCAAGCTCCAATCTATCCAAAAATTGATGGCAAAATCTCCTCATTTTTTGAGTGGATAGGGTGTGGTATAATCGATGAGAGTCGTGCATTTTCTACTATGGATAGGGCAAGAGGTCCGATTCAAACCATTCGTTATGGACACAATGAAAATATGGTCTATCTTGCATTTGCTGGAGATATCGCACAGCTAGAGCAAAAAAACTTTACGCTCAAACTGATTGTTGAAGAGTTGTCAGAATCGATAACGCTTATGCTCGATAAAGCGGAACAACCCTTTGGTATCGTTATGTGTTTAGGTAGTAGTTTAGAGATTGCTCTACCAAAGCGTATTTTTGCACAAATGGACAAAGTTCATTTGCGATTTGAGTTTACAGAGGATAAAAGAATTATCCAAACACTCCCAGGATTTGGGGCATTAGAAGTGCAACTCAATGAAGATTACAGCTCTAGCTGGTTTGTATAGGAATACTTATGAATAACACAACTACATTTTTATTTGGCATTCACATGCATCAACCTGTGGATAATTTCAAAGAGGTTATTACACATGCCGTAGATGTTTGCTATACACCATTTTTTGAGACTGTACGTCGCTATAGTGCATTTAAATTTTCGGTGCATTGTAGCGGTTGGCTGATGCAACAGATAGAAAATGACCATCCAAAACTTTTTAAAATCATTGTTGAACTCGCACAAAAAGGGAGTATAGAATTTCTCAGTGCGGGGTACTATGAGCCTATTTTGAGTGTGATTCCTTCGTGTGATAGAGTGGCACAAATCAATAAACTCAGCCAAGATATCCAAAATAAATTTGGTCAAACACCTAAAGGATTGTGGCTCACAGAACGCGTTTGGGATGCTTCACTGATTCCTGATTTGGACAAAGCTCATATTACTTATACCGTGATAGATGATTACCATTTTCAATGTGCTGGATTTGATGAGACACTTCTTGATGGTTACTTCACAACAGAAGAGGGTGGCAAATCTATTGGTATTTTTCCAATTAGCAAAAAGCTTCGTTATGCTCTTCCTTTTGTGAGTGTTGAGAGTGCGATAGAGAGTATCAAATCCTACAACAGACTCAGTAATTCTGCTGCGATTATATTTGATGATGCAGAAAAGTTTGGCATGTGGCCGGGAACCTATAGTTGGGTTTATGAAAAAGGTTGGCTCGAAAAATTTATCAACGCCATTCTCCAAGATGAGAGTATCGTATGTGAGCATTTTGGGACTTACCTACAAAAAGAGAAAACAAGAGGTATCGCTTATATACCAAATGTCTCCTACTATGAGATGGGTGAGTGGAGCCTACGGGCTGATGATGCACTCAAACTCGAAGCATTCAAAAATGAGATGGGCGAAGAGCGATACAATGAAAGTGGAGTCAAATTTTTGAAAGGTGGCATGTGGAAAAACTTTTTTGTGAAGTATGAAGAGAGCAACCGTATCCATAAACGAATGTTAGAACTCTCTGTCTTACGAGAAGAGATACAAGACGCAGAGTTTGATGAGTATCTTTACAAACTTCAGACCAATGATGCTCTTTGGCATGGAGTTTTTGGTGGCTTGTATCTTCCAAATCTTCGTGATAATGCCTACAGCTACCTAATAGCATGTGAAAATATTCGCTATAAAGATGCAACAATAATCAGCACAGATGAGGGCGAGATGGATGGTTTTACAAAAGTAAAAACTGTCTCGCCACACTATATTTTTCGTTTTGACACGCGTGGTGGTGGACAACTCATCGAATTTGATGCAAAACAAGAGCGATTTAATTGGCAAAATACACTCACAAGACGCAAGGAAGCGTACCACGAAAAAATCCGTATCAAAGCATCACTCCCAGTAGAAGAGCCAAAAAGTGATACTGCTTTAGACGGAATTGATACGATTCATAATATAGCACATCGCATAGATGAGGAGATTTATGATACTTTGGTTTATGATTGGTATAGCAAAAACTCTTTTATTGACCATATTAGCGATAAATCTATAACGCTTGAGAATTTTCGTCATTGTAGTTTTAAAGAGTATGGCGATTTTGTCAATCAGCCATTTACACATGCCGTGCTTGGAGATAGTATAACATTTGAGCGAGAAGGTGGCATCTATCTTCCACAAAAACATTTTGCAAAGCTCAAAAAAAGTTATACACAGTTGGCATGTGGATTGAATTTTAGCATAGATTTCAACACGGATTTTGATTATTTTTTTAATTATATGCTCGAGTTTAACCTCCATTTTGCAGAGTACAATAAAGTGACACTCAATGGAGATAGTATTACTCTTGGTGCAAAAAAAGAGAGAATAAAATTGATAGAGATTGAGGATGGCTATTTGAGAAAAAAAATCACAATAAAGTTGGATAAAGAGGTTGATATTATTTACTATCCTCTCAAAAGTGTCTCTCAAAGTGAGCAGGGATATGATTTGACTATTCAATGTTTAAGTATCGGTTTGATTCTTCCATTCTCAAAAACCTTCCTTTTAGAAGGGAGTTTAGAGGTGTCTGATGTCTGAAATCCGCTACAATCGACTTGAAGATAGTTATGTAATTATTGCTCCTGAGAGACTCCATAGACCTGATTATATGGCATGGAGCAAAGAGGAAGAGAATGTTGCATCTTGCCCTTTTTGTGAGGGGAATGAATCCATGACACCACCTGAAATTTATGCAATGCGTCCTAATGGAAGTTTTGCCGATGAAAAGGGATGGGAGAGTCGTGTTGTGGCAAATCTCTTCAAAGCCGTACAAATTGAAGCAACCTATATTTTAAAGCATGATGGTGCAAATAAAGTATGGGATGGTTTTGGTGCACATGAGATAATTATAGATACGCCAAAACATTTCAACTCTATGTGTGAATGGTCACAGATGAACTATTTCACTTGGCTCAAAACAATTCAAGCACGAATCAAAGACCTTAGAAATGACCAAAGAATAGCCTATATCTCAGTCTTTAAAAACCATGGAGTCTCAGCGGGAGCATCACAGTCGCATCCGCATACGCAACTTATAGGATTGCCAATTGTTCCAAAAAATATACAACGCAGATATGATAGAATTTATAGCTACTACATGAGCAGTGGACGCGTTTTGATGGATGAAATCATTGCTGAAGAGAAAAAAGATGGGCGAAGAGTTGTGCTAGAGAGTGACTCTTTTATCGCTTTTTGTCCCTTTGCAAGTGAAAATCCTTTTGAGGTACTTGTTACAAGTAGCACACTCTCTTCTGAAATAGATAAGATAGAGGATGAAAAACTTCAAGAGCTTTCCAAACTTTTGCAAAAGCTTTTTATGAAAATGCAGGTACAACTTGGAAATTTTGATTTCAACATCTCTTTTGCATTTGAACCTCTCAATCGGCTTTTAGCACCTGATATCTCTTCGAGTAATTCAAATCCAATATGTAGATTTAGTATTAAAATCACTCCTCGTATCTATAAACACGGTGGTTTTGAACTCTCTACTGCCATGATGATCAATCCAGTAGAGCCAGAGCGATGTGCAGAGCTTTTAAGGGAATCAGATGAAGCAAATTAAAAAAAATTTCAAAGTTCTTTTTGTCTCGAGTGAGGTTTATCCTTTTGCAAAAAGTGGTGGTTTGGCGGATGTTTCCTTTGGTTTACCAAAGGCTATGTCAAAATTATTTGATATTTCCATTATTATGCCTTTGTATAGTTTTATAGACAAAAAGCAGTTTGCCATAGAGCATGTGGAGAGTTCTTTTAAGATTGTTCTTGGTGCAAAAAGCTACAGTGTGAAGATATGGAGTGCTATGTATGAGGGTATGAAGTGTTATTTTGTAGAATCTCCTCTCCTCTCAAACAAAAAAAATCTCTATGGAACACCACAAAGCGGATACAAAGATAATGATATTCGTTTTGGGCTTTTTTGCAAGGCTGTAGTTGCTTTTGCTAAAGAGTGTAAAGATTATGATTTACTTCACCTCAATGATTGGCAAAGTGCTTTGTGTGCTACTTTTATCCAAGAAGATGAAGCGATAGAGACAAAAACACTTTTTACTATTCATAATCTTGCGTATCAAGGCATTTTTGAAAAAGAGAGTTTGGAAAAATTAGGACTTGATGCGAACTATTTTCACATGGATGCTTTAGAATTTTATGGAAAAATAAACTTTATGAAAGCGGGTATTGCACATGCCAATATGCTTACAACAGTAAGTCCAAACTATGCAAATGAGATACTTACAGATGCCTTTGGATGTGGACTTGATGGCTTTTTAAATAAACATAAAAACAGGCTCACAGGTATCTTAAACGGTGTCGACAGTTCTCATTTCTCTCCAAAAACTGATAAAGCTCTTGTGCAAAAATATAGTGTAAAAACCTATGACAAAAAAGTCAAAAATAAAAAAGCTTATCTTAAAGAGCGAGGAATCAAAGATGACACATTGCCTCTGTTTATCTTTATAGGGCGTTTTACTTCGCAAAAGGGTGTTGATTTGCTTATCGAAGCACTCAAAGAGTTGGGTGATTTGAATCTCCATATCGCAATCATTGGTGATGGAGAAGCTATTTACCATAAACAAATCAAAGCTCTCGCTGCAAAAAACAAAAATATTGATATTGAGTTTGGTTATGATGAGTTGCTCTCACACAAAATGTACGCTGCGGCGGATTTTCTTCTCATGCCTTCGCTCTTTGAGCCGTGTGGATTAAACCAGCTTATCTCCATGAGTTATGGAGTAATTCCGATTGTAAGCAGAGTGGGTGGACTCAGAGATAGTGTGTATGATATTGAAAAATATGATAAAGAGTTGGCATGTGGATATGGATTTTCATTTGACAAAAATAAGCCAAATACACTCCTAGAGAGCATCAAAAAAGCTCTTGCTTTGTATGAAGATAAAGAGCGATTCAAAGAGATAAATCTCCACAATATGGGGTGTAATTTCTCTTGGAGTGCGAGTGCAAAAGAGTACGCAACTCTTTATAAATCTCTTTTAGAGCCAAGAGCATGAAACTCTCTATCGATGTCGGTGGAACAAATCTACGAAGTGAACTCCATAGCCAATCTGAGATAGTGTGTGAGGATGTATCCTCGCAAGAAAACGACCTTATTGACTTTATAGAAGCCAAACTTCAAAGCTATCCTCTGATTTCATTTATAGGCATAGCTTTCGCTGGACAAATCTACAAGGGCGAAATTCTCTCTGCTCCAAATCTTCGTATAAAAGAGCCAAAAATCAAAGAGTATTTTGAGTCAAGATATAATCTTATACTTGAGATTGATAATGATTTGAACTGTGCAGTAAGGGCAGAGGCACACTATTTTCAATCCGATTCTGTTTTAGCTTTGTATGTTGGAACGGGTTTAGGAAGTGCATTTATAGATAATGGACAATTGGTGCGAGGCGTGAAAAATCAGGCGTTTGAGATAGGGCATATTCCTTATAAAAAATCTACTCTGGCATGTGGATGTGGAAAAACAAACTGTTTAGAACTCTATGCTTCAGCTTCTGGTTTAAATAAGTGGATGCATTATTATAACATTCCAAATGTATCACTTTTAGAGCTTGAAAACTCACCAGAAACAAAAAACCGAGAGATTGCTTTTGCATTTAAAGAGGCTCTTTTGTTTGCCGCTGGGACGCTCATCACGATTGCAAATCCAAAGATTTTGGTTTTAGGCGGTGGTGTTATCAAGCATAATCCCTATCTGCTTGAATGGCTCAAAGAGAGCCTGAGGGGTCAAGCTTTTTCTGCTTCGCTGGATGAAGTGACTCTCGTAATTTCAGAATTACAAAACGGTGCGATAAGCGGAGCAAAACTTTTAGAGGAGCATAAGAATGGGTAAGTTAAAAATTTTAATGGTAGCATCTGAGGTTGTCCCCTTTGCAAAAACAGGCGGTTTAGCGGATGTCGTGGGTTCACTTCCCAAGGCTCTCAAAGCACTTGGGCATGATGTACGCATTGTAATGCCTCGCTATTATGTGGTTGATAAAAGTTCGCTTCATGCACTTGAAGGTCCTTTAGGTGTGGATATGGGGCGTGATGGCGAAGCGTGGGGCTTGGTGCTTGAGGGCGTTTTGCCAAACACGGATATTCCTGTCTATTTCATCGAACATGAGGGATATTTCGGTCGAAGCGGTTTGTATGACGCTGGAGAAGATGCTTACAGCGATAATCCTGAGAGATTTATTTTTCTTTCAAAATCTGCTCTGCAACTCTGTAAAAAGATAGATTTTCAGCCCGATATTATCCATGCAAATGATTGGCACACGGCGGTAATCCCTCTGCTTTTAAATGCTACAAATGACTCCTATTTTTATAATACGGCTTCGATTTTGACGATTCACAATCTGCAACATCAAGGGCGATTCAGTAAAGAAGTGATGGAGATTTTAGGGATTGGTTGGGGAAATTACAACACTTATGAATTAGAAGATTTTGGTGGGGTAAACCTGCTCAAAGGCGGAATCGTTCATGCGGATGCTATCACGACAGTAAGTCCAAAATACTCTCAAGAGATTCGTGGTTTTGCTTATGATTGGGGGCTTAAAGATGTTCTCAATGCACATGCTTATAAACTTCATGGCATTTTAAACGGTGTGGATTATGAAGAGTGGAGTCCAAAAAATGACCACTACATAGCAAAAAAATATAGTGCGAGAAGTTTGGCAGGAAAAAAAGTGTGTAAGGCAGAACTTCAAAAACTTTTCAATCTTCCCGTGCGTGAGGATGTTCCTCTGTTTGGTTTTGTAGGACGACTTGCAGAGCAAAAAGGTCTCTCACTCATAGCAAGTGAGATTTGGAACTTGCTAGAGATGGATGTGCAAATTGTTCTCTTAGGTGCAGGAGAGAAGTGGGCAGAGGGCTTTTTTAGCCATGTTGCAGAGGTTAAACGAGATAAATTTGGGTGTTACATCGGGTATCGAAATGATTTGGCACACCAGATAGAGGCAGGAAGTGATTTTTTTCTCATGCCTTCACTTTTTGAACCATGCGGACTCAACCAAATCTACTCTCTGAGTTATGGAACTTTGCCGATTGTACGAGCAACTGGCGGTTTGGATGATACGATTGAAAACTTCAATCCACATGCCAACACTGGAACAGGATTTAAGTTTTATGATGCGACGCCACACGCTTTTTATCATACTGTACTTTGGGCGGTGGATACTTGGTATAACAACAAAGATGCGATTAAAATGCTCATAAAAAATGCGATGAAAAAACATTTTGGCTGGGATGATACCGCGAAAGTGTATGAGAGTGTGTATAATGAAGCATTACAACAAAAGCGTCAAAGATAAAAGGCAAAGCCATGAACCATGCAATACATTACGATGTGACACTCTTTAGTGAATATGATATTTATCTTTTTTTAAACGGAAATCACGCAAAACTTTATGATAAATTTGGTTCTCATTTTATGAGCAGAGCAGGTGTGTCAGGCGTTTATTTTAGTGTTTGGGCTCCAAATGCTTGGAGTGTCTCGGCATGTGGAGATTTTAACAACTATGATACAAATGCCCATCCGCTTAAAAAACGAGAGGATAACTCTGGAATCTGGGAGTGTTTTATAGAAAATGTGACCAGTGGGGTGACTTACAAATATCACATCGTCTCAAATTTTCATAATATCGTGCATGAAAAAAGTGACCCATTTTCGTTTTATAGCGAAACTCCGCCAAATTCTGCTTCGCGTGTTTGGAATATAGAAAATTATGTCTGGAATGACCAAGCGTGGATGGATGAGAGGTATAAGCACAATGCCCATAATGCCCCGATAAATATCTATGAAGTGCATCTTGGTTCATGGCGAAGAGGCGAAAATAACCGCTTTTTGACCTACACAGAATTTGCAGAGAGTTTAGTTCCTTACCTCAAAGAGATGAACTACACGCATGTGGAATTTATGCCTTTAACTGAGTATCCGTATGATGGTTCTTGGGGTTATCAGGTTGTAGGCTACTTTGCAGCAACTGCACGCTTTGGAACGCCTGAGGAGTTGATGTACCTTATCGATAGACTGCATCAAGAAGGCATTGGTGTGATTATGGATTGGGTTCCTTCTCATTTTGCGGTGGATATGCATGGACTAATAAATTTTGATGGAACAGCACTCTATGAACATGACGACCCAAGGCAAGGTTTTCATCCTGAATGGGGAAGTATCATTTTCAACTACGGACGCAATGAAGTCAAAGCATTTTTGATAAGTTCTGCAATGTTTTGGCTTGATAAGTACCATATCGACGGCATACGCGTGGATGGTGTGGCTTCGATGTTGCACTTGGATTATGCAAGAGAAGAGGGCGAATGGGTTGCAAATCAACACGGTGGCAATGAAAACCTCGAAGCGGTGCAGTTCTTGCAACAGCTCAACCACACGACTTATGGGGCATTTCCTGACACCGTTATGATAGCAGAAGAGTCCACCGCTTGGCCGATGGTTACACGCCCCACAGATGTTGGTGGTTTGGGTTTTGGTTTTAAGTGGAATATGGGGTGGATGCACGATTCGCTCAAATATTTTAAGTATGATCCAATTTATAGAGAACATCATCATCAACAGCTCACTTTTAGCATGTGGTATGCTTATGATGAGAATTTTTTGCTTCCTTTGAGTCACGATGAAGTTGTCCACATGAAAGGTTCACTTATTGGTAAAATGCCTGGAACACTTGAAGATAAATTCTCAAACCTAAGAGCCTTATATGCTTACATGATAGCTCATCCAGGGAAAAAACTTCTTTTTATGGGCGGAGAGTTTGCACAGTTTGCGGAGTGGAATTTTGAGCAGAGTTTGGATTGGCATATTTTGGAATATCCACTTCATAAAAAACTCCAACACATGGTTTCAGATTTGAATCGACTCTATAAAACACATAAAGCACTGCATATGTATGATGAAAAAAGAGATGGTTTTGAGTGGATAAATGATGCAGATTATTCACGCAATTGCATTAGCTTTATCCGTAAAAGCGATGATGCGGATGAGACTATTTTAGTCGTATGCAACTTCTCAAATCAAGAACTGAGCCATTACCGCGTAGGCGTTGAAGATATTGGACAATATGAAGAGATTTTTAACTCTCAATCACACTACTATGCGGGTTGTAATATAGGAAATATAGGAGTATTACATGCAGAAGATATTTTTGTAGATACTAGAAGATACTCTATCTCTATTACACTTCCGCCACTTGGAGTGCTGTTTTTTAAGAGAGTAAGAGAGCAAAAACTTTTAGCTATCTAAAAAGAGTTGGCATGTGGAATTTTATTTCTTTGTCATTTTATAAATAAAACTAAAAATCTCTGCAACAGCTTTGTAGAGTGCTTCTGGAACTTCTTTGTTTAGTTCTACTTTGGAGAGAAGTTCTATGAGGTCTTCATCTTTTCTTATTGGAAGGTTGTGAAGCTCGGCGATTTTTATGATGTTTTCTGCTGTATTTCCTTGCCCCTTTGCTATCACTCTTGGAGCATTTTCTTTCTCTTTGTCGTAACGAAGTGCGGCTGCTTGTTTCATGCTTTTATCTCAAATCCTAAATCAATTGGTCTATAACTATTTTCATAAGGGGATGCTACACTTTTTTTGGGTGTATCGAGGAGTCGTATCTCTCTTGGTGTGATTTGCGACTCTATGAGGGCAGAACGAAGCATACCTATGTTCTCTTTGATTATCTCTTTGAACTCACTGCTATCGGAGTAGATTTGGATGTTAATTTGGTTTTTTTCATAGAGCATGAGTTTGAGTTTGAGTGCACCATACTCTTTGAGTTTCAGATCAATATCGCAGTAAAATTTATCCTCTTTATCTTTTTTGAGATTGATATTTCCCTCTTCTAAACTATCCCACGAGAAAGGCAAATATAAAGAAGTTGAGTTAGAGAGATGTGAAACGAGTTGATAGTAATCAATTTGAAGTGAGAGTTTATCTATCTGCTTGAGAAGTTCATTCTGATTTGGATGCGAAGATTTGCTGATTTCATCACTCGCTTTGAGTAGAATAGATTTTAAATCTCCTGAAAGAATCTCTTTGACATTTTCATGGGGTGCCAATTTTTCTGGGTTCGTAAAAGAAGCGAGTTTATGAGTAAGTGTTGCAGTCTCTTTTGAAAAAACAGGGTCAGCTTTTTCGATGAGAGCTTTGAGTGGCTCTAGGCTGGTTTTGATATCTTGAGGCACTTTTTTTTCAATCAGAGACTCTAAGGGTGATTTTTTCTCAATTTCTTTGAGTGTATCCATAATTTTTGCGAGTGATTCGAGTACATCTTTGGCATGTGGATTTGTACTTTGTGTGAGTTGTGCAGTTATATTTTGGAGCGTATCTTGAAGCGATGCGAGTTTGAAGTTTTCAGGTGTTAAAAGTTTTGGAGTTGTGAGAAGCTCCAGTTTTGTGAGTTGCGTTTCAAAATTTTTTGTTGTGAGTACATCTGCATTTTTTGTATGTTCTTGAAGTTTTGTGAGGATGTTCTCTACACCTTTGGCGACTTGGCTCAGTCTGCTTGCATCCTCTTTTGGTATTTGCACTAGAGCAGTGTTTGAAGCTTCTTTGAGTGTTGGGCTAGAGAGAAGCTCTTTGATTTTTTCACTTACCATTTTAACGGGAAAAATATCACTTTTTTCTATGCTCTTATCGAGTGCTTGTAGCAGGTTTTTTAGCTCCACTTGAGGATTTTTTACATCTTTGAGTTTGGATTCCAAAAAAACACCAGAATTTTCTAGTTTTTGTTTTAAAACAGGCTCATTTAACTCCTTGATATCAACAAGAAAGTTTTTGAGTGTGGTCTCAATTGGCAAAGGATTTTTATCTAATTTGAGCGTTTGTAGCAAATCTTTGATAGTGTTTGAAACATTCCCAAGCTCTTTGAGTGTAGGGTTGTTTTTGACAAGTTCTAAGAGTGTTTTATCAGACTGCAAACTTTGGGAACTCTCTTTGAGCAGAGAGGTCATAATAGATTTTAAATCTTTATCTTTTGCAATAGTTTCAAGTTGTTGAGGCGTAGCTTGTTGGAGTACGACACCCAAGGCTCGATTGGTACTTGGAGCGATAATATCAAGTTGTTTGTTGAGTGATAAATTAATCATGCAAAAGTATAGCAAAATAAAGAAGAGGGAATGAGTATTGCTCTTTATTTCTTATATTAAATGTACAAGGAGAAATTATGAAAATTGAGAACTTTGCATTGGAACTCCATGCTGAATCGTATAAAAGTAGCAGTGTGAGTATAGTCAGTTTTGAGAGAGAACTTGATTCTCAAAATACAAAACGCCTTGAAGAGGTAGAGGCTGTGAACTCACAAGTCGAGTTTTGTAAACGCCTCGAATTTGAGTTAGTACAACAGCTTCTCTCCATGTTGCAGTCAAAAACTTGTAAGTTTAAAGAGTTTGATTCTGAGCAGTTTCAAACAAATCAAAATCGTGAAGTGACAATTATGCAAGAGTATAAAGAGTCACAAAGCCTTGATATAAGTATGAGCGGATATATTCAAACTTCGAGTAAAAAAATAGCGTTAAATATTGATATTTCTATGTCACACACATTTGCAAGTTCAAGTCAGTTGTTACACCAGCAGTTTTATGACCCTTTGGTTCTTAATTTTAATGGCGAATTACCAGACCTCGAGGAACAAAATTTCTCTTTTGATATCGATTGTGATGGTGCGTGTGACCAGATATCGATGCTTAAAAAAGGAAATGGCTTTTTGGCACTCGATAAAAACGAAAACGGCACAATCGATGATGGAAGTGAACTCTTCGGTGCCTTAAATGGCAATGCATTTGCAGATCTCAAACGCTATGACAGTGATAAAAATGGCTGGATTGATGAGAGTGATCCAATCTTGGATAAACTGAGAATTTGGACAAAAAACAGAGATGAAAATCGTCTTGTTGCTCTGGGTGAACTTGGAATCGGTGCGATATATTTAGGTAAAAGTGAAGGTCAGTTTGATATCAAAAGTGATACAAATGAGACACTTGGACGCATCCGAGATACAGGATTTTTTCTCACAGATGATGGCACGAGTGGAATTATGTCACAAATCGATTTTGCACGACAAAACAAAGAGGTCAATAAAATCGCAGATATATCGCCACTGAGTGATGTTCTCAAAATAGTATAGATGATAAAAAAATATCTCATTACTTCACAAATGTCACAGAGGCTCGATGCACAAATGAAGTTCCACATGCCAGAATATGTGCTGTATCGAGATAAAATGAATGTTAATTATGCAGTGGATGCAGAAGCGTTTATCAATGTATGTTTGGCATTGGATGGTGTAAAAATTTTTTTGCACCAAGATGCCAAACTTGCTTCTAAACTCAAAGCAACAGGTGTACATCTCACATCCACACAGTTTGAAAAAATTCCACATGCCAAGAAATTGGGATTGGAGGTAATTATCAGCACACATACGCATGAAGAGGTGCTTTTAGCTCAAAAATTGGGTGCAGATGCCGTGACATACAGTCCAATTTTTGCCTCGCCAGATAAAGGTGAGCCAAAAGGTGTGGAAGATTTAAAAGCGTTACTTCAAAAGTGCAAGATAAAAGTATTTGCTCTTGGAGGTATTGTAGAATCTTGGCATGTGGAAGCTGTAGAAGAAGCAGGTGTCTATGGATTTGCCTCCATTCGCTATTTTGCGAATTAGACAAATCCTTTTTTTTGGGCAACATCAGTGATTGTTCTGAGGAGTTTTTTAACTTCACTTGATGACAAAGCATTTACATCCAATCGTACAGAATATCCACTGCTTTCATCTTTTATAATCTCATTTTCAACACTGTCTTTTATCAAATAGGTTTGAACTGGCTCTTTAAATCCTTTTACTTCTATTTTATTTTGCATTTCACAAGCGAAATCATTTTTCACCAACAAATAGGTTTCTTCTGAGATTAAGATACCGCCAGATGGTGCATTAGATTCTAATCTGCTTGCCAAATTAACAGTATTTCCAATAATCGTGTAGTCCATTTTACTATCACTGCCAAAATTTCCAACCGTACAAAAGCCAGTTGTAATTCCTATTCTTGTTTCCAAAGCGTGAATTAAACCTTTTTCTTTCCACATTTCTCTTAATTCATCAAGTCTATTTTGCATATCTATTGCCATGTTTATGCACTCAAGAGCGTCTTCTTTTTCACCTTTACTCTCTGGATCGCCTATAAAAATCAAGATAGCATCGCCTATAAATTTGTCGATAGTCGCTCCATGTGCAATAGCGACATTGCTCATTTCATTGAGGTATGAATTGAGTAAAAAAGTAAGGTCTTCAGGCTCTAAAGAGTCTGTCATAGTTGTGAAATTTTTTATATCACTAAAAAAAACTGTCAATTTTTTTCGTTTTGTGCCTATGATGACTTCACATCGTTGATTAAATAGCATTTCATAGATTTGAGGTGAAAGATATTTTGCTAGTTGAGATGTAAGTAGTTTTAAATCATTGTTGAATTCTCTTAATTCAGATGTTTTTTCATGAATAATGTTTTGTAATTCTTCTTTCTCTTTTTTTGTTACATATATAAAAAATATAAACGCTGGCAAAATAAGAAGGAAATAAAAGAGAGCATCAGTAATGGTTCGCTGTATTATTTCTACTTTTCTGGAATTGATTTTACTTATTTCGATGTCAACACCTATAATGTAAGAAGTACCATTTGTACTTTTTAGAGGTAAATAGACACTTCTAAACGTTCCCCACTTATCCATCGTATCATCATATAATACACTCCCTTTTTGAAAAGAGAGTAACATATTTGGTGAAGCATCATCATATACATCCATAAACTTTGTATAACTTTTATCTTCTAACTCTTTGCTTGTGTAGCTTGAGGATGTAAAATGGACATTGTTCTCTTTTTGTATCATTGTGTAAATGTATTTGGTTTTTAAATCATCCGATAATTTTGATAATTTTGTACAAAATTCAAGATATTCATTTTCGGTTAAAGTATTCATTTTGTCGTGGTACTCAGGACTAATGATATGACTTACAGATTGAGCAACGGATAAAAGTTTATTATCAACTCTTGACATATAATCCTTATAGTAAGATGAAAAACTCAAATAACCATATATTGCAATGCCACTCGTATAAAAAATAAAAAAAAGTAAAGCAACTAGTATTTTATTATTCATTAGAACTCCTAAAAAATTAGACTTCTCGGAAGAAGACTTTAAATAAGTTTTAATTATAACATAGTTTAATCTTTGTTTTTATCAGATATTTTTTAAATTAAAAACTTATTTTTTAGATGCAATTTTTATGATTACATCCAGTGCATTTTGTTGGGGTGCTGTTTGTAATCCACTTTTTATGAGTAAAACTTCAATATTTCTTGGTATTGTAGGCTCTATCTCACCGTTTGATTTTACTAATCTATACACAATATGATTTGCAAGACAAAGATCATATATCTCCTCTGGAGCATTTTGTGGATAATCGCTAAAGCGAACTGAATCGACAATATTTTTATCGAGTTGCCAATAGCTAATGATGTCACTGCTTACACATGCCGTAGTTGTATGCCTAAGCTTCTCTTCTGTGTATTGTATATCTTTTGAATTTAAGTTATTTAAAAAATCATTTTTTTTGTTATAGTTGATAATCTCTTGAGCGATTAGAAGTTGTCCTATATTTCCAAGTATGGCTGTTGTCGAGAGTATCGATAGTGAAGAGATAGAGACTTTAGAATACCATTTAATCATAAGCGTCAATCGTAAAGTTGCTTCATCTGAAAAAATTGTTTCATTTATGTTGTAGGAACTCAAGTCAACTTTGCCAAACCCATCTACCATCTGACTCAAAGCAATCGCTTGAACTCTGATTTTTCCAAAAATGGAGACAGCACGATCAACGGTATTGACCTCTTCTAAGCAATACATATATAATGTAATCTCCTTAGTTTTTTCATATTTTTTATGATTTGTCTTGTGTTTCAATTTGAATACAATTTATTAAATTGAGTCTAATGTTAAAGTTTATATCAGTTTACATGTGAGAGAATATTCCATTCACACAAAATGGATTTACATTATGAAAGTATCTATTTTTCTTCTTACATTGTTATCCTCGCTCTTTGCTTTTGAAAACAGTATGGGTACGACTGGTTATGGTCGCGTTCAAACATCTTTGGAAGATGGCAAAGAAAATGTATGCTTTAAAGCCCCCGGTGCAAGTACGAAGTACAGGCTTGGCAATGAGTGTGAAACTTGGCTTGAACTTGCAGTGTTTCAAGATGTGAAACTAGAAAATGGTATCACTATTCATAATCAGGTGCGACCAATTTTTTATGGAGTAAATGAAGAAAATGTTGATTTACTGCGATGGGGCGAGATTTATAGTGAAATCTCCAATATTTTTGATAACTCTGCATCTCTTTGGGTAGGTCGTCGCTACTATAAACGCTTTGACAGTTTTATTTCAGATTACTTCTTTTTTGACATGAGCGGTACGGGTGCTGGTGTCAATAATATTGATTTAGGTGCAGTAAAACTCTCTTATAGTTATATGTTTGAAAATCTTGATCCAAAAACTGCAGATGGAGGAGACAAAGTTCTCTACCAAAGTCATGATGTACGAATAGATAAAGAGCTTAGTCATGGGCTTTTGACACTTTTTCTCAACTATATGCAGTTAGGTGATAAAAGTTTCACACCAACACAAAATGTGGCGAGTGTGGATGGGTATGCTGCGGGTCTCATTTATACCGATAAAAAAATTACACAAGAGCTTTTTGATATGAAAGGTGAAAATATCTCTGGCATATTTTATGGTGAAGGTGCTGCAAAAAATGCGGGTACTAATTCGCCTTATTTGCAAGAAGCTCTTATCGATACAATACTCACAAACAATAGTACAATCGAAAATTCAAAAACAATAAGATTGATTAACTATAACGCTTTTGAAAATGATTCGTTTGGTATTATGAGCAATATCGTTTATGAGCAACGAGATGATGCGGAGTTCTCAAACACAAAACAAAATTGGTTTTCCGTGGGTGTGCGACCTTATTGGTTTGTATCTCAGTATGTTCGATTTGTACTTGAGGCGGGGTATGATAATGTCGATGACATTACAAATGACAAAACATACGCACTGACAAAAGCATCGACTGCACTTGAGTTTGCTATGGCAAAAGGACTCTCACAGCGTCCAGTTTTGCGTCTGTTTTATACAAATGCTTCTTGGAGTGAGAGTGCAAAAGGGCTTGTAGGAACAGGTTTTTATGCGGATAAAACATCGGGAGATAATTTCGGTGTGCAGTTAGAGTATTGGTGGTAGGTGTTTATGAAAACTTTAAAATTTTATAGAGGAGAATCAGTATGAATCCGTTAAAAAATACAATCTTGTTTATGACACTTTTTTTAGCAACTGCTCTGTTTGCTTTGGAAAATGGTGTCAAAACGATAGCTTTTGCACAGGATACAATGGCAAATGATTTCAGAAAAGCACAAGTGTATGAAGTACGAGATGCTGTGGCAAAAAATGCAAAATTGAGTTTTGTTTATTCAGATGCCAATGGAAAAACTTCACTTCTTATTAAGCAGATAGATGAGTTTATTAAATCAAAAGTTGACCTTATCATTGTTGGTACAAATGATGCGGGTGCAGTTGTGCCAGTGGTCGCAAAAGCGTATAAGCAAAATATCCCAGTGATTGTACTTGACCGTGGCATCAATGGGGAAGAATATACTTCATTTATTAACTCAGACAATATTAAAATTGGTGAAATTGGAGCGAAATATATAGCACAGCGACTCGGTGGTAAGGGTGTAGTTTTACTCTTTGAAGGCTTACAAAAAGCAGATGTTACACAACTTCGCTCCAAAGGCTTTATGGATGAGATAACAAAAAGCCCCGATATAAAAGTAATCAAAAGAACAGGAAACTATCTGCGTAAAGATGCGATAGTGGAGATGGAAAAATTGATAAAAGAGGGCGTACATATTGATGCAATATTTTCAGAGAGCGACAGTATGCTCAGTGGTGTTCGCTCAGCTATGAAACGCTATAAAATAGATCCTTCTTCTGTAATCATGGTTGGATGTGACTATACAAGTGAGGCAAAAGAGGCGATACAAAAAGGTGAGCAGAGTGGTTCGGTTCTTTTTCCTCTAGGTGGGGATAAATCAGTTGAAATAGCACTTAAAATTTTCAATAATGAGGATGTGCCAAAACATATTTTTATACCTGTAGAACTCGTTACAAAAGATAATGTTCAAATAGTGAAACCAATTTTTTGAGATGAAGAGTTTTTTTGCAAATTTAAATCTTATTAATAAACTTTCACTTGTTATTGTTCTGAGTGTTTTTGTATCTATTGGTTTTCTCGGTTTATATTTTGATGCTTTTTTGAAAGATATCTATTTTCAAAGTACAAAAAAGCGAATACATCATGGGTTTGAACGCATCTTTTCTGATATTCAAAAAATTAGTTATGAGTTAGGTGAAGGGATTACATTCATAGAAAATGATGAAAATTTTTTAGCTTCGATTGACTTGGTAAACAACTATCAAAATAAACAAGATTATGATGCTATTCTTCTTGATGAAGAGAAAAAAAGTATAGTCAAACAGCTTCTTGATAGAGTCAAACTTTCGCTCAATGATGAGATTATGCTCTATGATAAGAGTGGTGAGTTAATGGCTCTCGTGGTCAAAGAACCGAGTGGTTACTACGAATGTTTTATCTCTTATGAAAATGGCGAAATTGTGAGATATGCAAAAAATGAGCATGATACTGAGTATAAAAAATGTGACAAAATGAGATACACCCATATAGATTTTAACCACAAGTCATATTACAACCAGAAGGAAGTTATCGATAGAAGTGCAATTACTTATCATTATTTGAATAATGAACTTTTAATAAAATCACATCAAAGTATTCAAAATAGTGCTAAACAAGTAGTTGCACATATAGAGATGTCTCATGTTGTTGGAAAAACTTACCTAGCATCACTCTCTCATGATTTAGATATGAATATTTCACTCAGCAGTGATTCAAATGATACGCAAAAAAGTATAAATTTACTTAATAAAAGTGATATAGAAAATACAAATATAGTTCAATTGGAACAATCCTATTTAGGAGAAGCTACGATTGCCACTCAGAGTGAAAATGTCAATTTTATGATTTTACTTGATAAAGCGACTCTTACGAAAACTTTGTATGAAAATAGGACGAAACTTCTTCTTTTCTTAGTTGTTGTTATTTTATTCATGTTACTTTTATTCCGTTTTTTATTTATAAAAATTTTAGCAGAGCCAATTAAAAAATTGATGGTACAAATTAGTAAAATTGAGCAAGGGGACTACTCAAAATCAGAATATCTTTTTACAAATGATGAATTACAAAGTATATCCAAAAATATAAATCAACTTGCAATGGCGGTAGAAGAGCGAGAACACGACCTACAAAGATCACGAAAACATCTTGAATATATCTCCTATCATGATGCACTCACAGACTTACCAAACAGAAGGTTTTTTAGTATAAAACTCAATCGTGCACTTGAAATGGCTAAAACATATAAGAAAAAAGTGGCTGTACTGTTTCTTGACCTTGACCAATTTAAACAAGTGAATGATACTTTGGGACATAATGTAGGCGATGAATTACTAGTTTCTGTTGCCCATAGACTCTCTCAATCTCTCAATAATAATGATACTTTAGCTCGAATTGGTGGAGATGAATTTAATATTTTAATAGAAAATGTAGAGGATATTAAAGATGTTGAAGCGATTGTTCAAGCTCTGATACATAATTTTCAAGAAAGTTTTGTTTTTGGGGAGTATGAGATTTCTTCTACTGTGAGTATCGGTATCTCGATTTATCCTGATGATGGGCAAGATATTGTTTCATTGATTAAAAATGCAGATTTAGCAATGTACAAAGCAAAAGATATGGGACGCAATAATTATAGTTTCTTTTCCAGCTCTTTTTCAGAATATATTGAAGATCGAATCAAAAGAATTAATGCTCTTAAATATGCGACATTAACACATGAGGAATTTTTCTTACTTTATCAACCAAAAATTTCTATGAAAACAAAAAAAATAGTCGCGGTAGAAGCACTGATTCGATGGAATAGTGCTTCTCTTGGACTTGTGCGACCGGATGACTTTATTACTCTTGCAGAAGATACTGGGCTTATTCTTTCTATTGGAGATTGGGTTTTGAGACAAGCTTGTAGTGATTTTGTACTTTTGCAAAACGAGGGCTATCTCCTCGAGCAGATAAGTATCAATATGTCTGGGGTACAGTTGCAAAAAAGTAATATGTTGCAAACGCTAGAGAGTGTTATAAGCCAAACAGGAATAAATGCAAATCAAATCGAGATAGAAATTACAGAGAGCTATATTGCGATGAATGAGCAAGATGCAGTGGATACTTTGAGAGAGTTGAGAAATTTAGGGATTGAACTTGCAATTGACGATTTTGGGACAGGATATTCCTCTATGAGTTATTTACAAAAATTACCAGTAACAAGACTTAAAATAGATAAATCTTTCATAGATGATTTACCTCATTCACAAGAGAGTGTCGCTGTGGCAAAAGCTATTATAGCTCTTGCTAAAACCTTTAACCTCGCTATCACGGCAGAGGGAGTAGAAAACGAAGAACAACTCAACTTTTTAGATGAGAATGGGTGTGATGAAATTCAAGGGTATTACTACTCTAAACCTCTCTCACTTGCGGATTTAAAAGAGTTTTGCAAACGCTCTTAGATTATTTAAGCAATCCTGCTAAAGCTCCACTTGCAAAGGACCATTGCAAGTTGTAACCACCACATGGACCATCAAGATTCATAACTTCTCCACAAAAATATAAGCCATTTACGATTTTACTCTGCATCGTTTTTGGATTTATCTCTTTGAGATTTATTCCACCACGCGTTATCATCGCCATTTTAAAACCATCATGCCCACTCACTGTAAGTGGTGTCCATGTTAAAAGTTGGATGAGTTTGGCTCTCTTTGCACCTTCTATCTCTTTGTGTTTGGCATGTGGAACTATATCTGCAAGAAAACAGAGCTCATTTGAGATGGCATGTGGAAGGAGAGTCGCAATATGTTCAATAATCTTGGCATGTGGATTTTTTGCGATTTCATTTTTGAGATGTGTTGCTATTTGCTCCTCATTCATCCCTTTTGTGAGATTAAGTAGAAGAGGGACTTCGCCGTAAAGTTCCAAAAGTGGAGTGATTTCTCTTGCAAAATCCAAAATGACTGGACCTCGTAAACCGTTGTTTGTAAAAATCAAATCACCATTTGCTCTTAGTTTTTTATGTTTTGGCAAATCCACACGAAGTTCAACTTTTGCGATGGTATCAGCACGGCAATTAGCAACCCAACTCTCTTTTACTTTGAGGGGCATCATGGCGGGGTGAAGCTCAGTGATTTTGTGTCCAAGTTCACTTGCTAGAGTGTAGCCATCACCCTCAGCACCAAGAGTAGGGTAGCCTAAACCGCCAGTTGCTACGATGACATTGGGTGCATAAAATGTTTGGGTTTGGGTTTTTACGCCTACGATTTGATTGTTTTCTTGGAGGATGTGTTCTACTTTTTGAGAGCATTGTAATACAACGGCTACTCTTTGCATCTCATTGGCAAGTGCCGAGATAATAGTCGATGCACTGTGTGAAGTGGGGAAAACTCTAAACCCATCCGGTGCGTGTGTTTCAACACCGATTTGTGCAAAAAAATCTACTAATGCCTTAGAATCAAACGCTCCAAGAGCATCTTGCATAAATCTTCCATCGCGTCCAAACTTACGCATAAACTCTTCATTGGAGAGTGTGTTTGTAAGGTTACAACGACCTCCACCCGTAGCTTTGAGTTTGGATGCTATTTGTGGGAGTTTTTCTAAGAGAAGAACACTTTTACCCTCTCGAGCAGATACAATAGCGGACATCATTCCAGCCGCACCAGAACCGATAACTATAAGGTCGTATTTTTTATCCAAATCTATTCACTTTTTCCTAATTATAGTGTAAAAGGTATCAATTTTTTTACTTTGGAGCAAATGAGTATTTGAATAAAGTTTCGTTATAATCCTAGCTCAAATTTATTGCAAAGGTTTATGAATGGAGTTGAAAAAAATAGTAGTAAGTAGCTTAGTTGCTACGCTTTTTTGTGTCTCTTTAGTTGCTGATGGGCATGGTGTTCATTGGGGATATACAGGGCATGAAGGAGCTGAAAATTGGGGTGATTTGGCACCAGAATACAGCATGTGCAAACTTGGCAAATCACAAACACCTATCAATATAGATAAAACAGTTCTGGCATGTGCAAATGATTTAGAAGCAATCCAATTTAACTATGAAACGCCTTCAAAAGAGGTTGTAAACAACGGACATACAATTCAAATAAATATAGAGGGTGGAAGCAGTATCAAAATTGATGGGATTCTTTTTACTCTCAAACAGTTTCATTTTCACACACCAAGTGAAAATCAAATTAATGGCAAATATTTTCCACTTGAGGCACACTTAGTACACGCTTCAGCAGGTGGTGAGCTGGCAGTTATAGCACTCATGTTTGAAAATGGAGCAGAGAATCAACTTGTCAAAAAAGTGTGGGATGTAATGCCTCATGAAGCTGATAAAACAGCTCCACTGACACTCTCAGCAAAAGAGATAGAAGCGTTTTTACCAAAAAACAAAGAGTATTACAGATTTAGTGGTTCACTTACAACACCTCCATGTAGTGAGGGCGTACGATGGTTAGTTCTTAAAAATTATGCTACTATCTCTGCTGGACAAGTAGAAGAGTTTTTACATACAATCCATCATGAAAACAATAGACCAATTCAGCCTATCAATGCTCGTAAGGTTATGCACTAAAACTCTATAATTTCTTCAATTTTCAATTTCCAAGCACCAGCTTGGAAATGCATACAGCTTTGAATATAAAAGTCTCTCAAAAATCTCTTTTTAATATATTTATTTGATATAATTAATACAGAAACTGCGATGAGAGGGTATGTGTGGGTAAGTTTATTAATAAATATTTTTTGCTGTTTGTTGTCTTTGCATTTTTGTTTGTTGTAATAGAATTTGTTCTAAAACAGCAAGTTGAAGAGTACGCAATATATGAAAATAATGCAAAACTTGAAAATATATTAACAAATCAGAAGGCTTTGCATTCCTATGTAGAAAATATGCAAAAACCGGTTATTTATAAGCTAAAAAAAGAGAATAAGCTCTATGATGAATTTTTTGACCCAAATATACTCTCTTTTACTTACATCGCTAGAAATATACATGCTTTAGAAAATAAAATTTTAGAAGAAAACAATAGCAGTACAAAATATTATAAATTGGCATCCAACAATCCAAGAAATCCTTTCAATACTGCGAATGATTTTGAAAAAGATTTAATCAAAAAGTTTAACAACAGCACATTAAAAGAGTACAAAGAAGTCATTGAAGAAAATGGTGAAAAGTTTTTATATTTTGCGAAACCTGTTGGAGCCAACCAAGAGAGTTGTATGAAATGCCATTCTGACCCAAAAAATGCTCCACAAGAGTTACTCAATATTTATGGAAATGAAAAAGGATTTTACGAAAAAGTGGGAGAAATAAGAGCGATTATCTCTATAAAAATTCCTCTTGATAAAGAGTTAAAGAATGCTTTTAAGTATTACAACACTGTTTCAATCATCATATTTTTAAGTTTGTTGATTATTTATATTGTCATCTCTTATTTGATGAGAAAAAATGATAAGAAACAACAAAGACTAGAAGAACTGGTAAATATTGACCAACTTACCCATTGCTATAATAGAAGAGCTTTTATTTCAGATATTCAATATGAGATAGAACTCTCCAAAAGAACAAAAAATAATTTTTCTCTTATTACTTTTGATATTGATTTTTTTAAATATATCAATGACACCTATGGGCATCAAAGAGGTGATGAAGTGTTAATGAAGATATCAAAAATAGTCGATAGAATGAACAGAAATTATGACAAATTTTATCGTGTAGGCGGTGAAGAGTTTATGATTTTGTGTCCAAGTACAAATCTTGAAAATGCGATACAAATAGCTGAACGAGTTCGTAGAAGTATTGAAATATATAAATTAGATGATATAACAAATGTTACTGTAAGCATAGGTGTTTGCGAATACAATGAGAATGATGATTATGAATCATTGTATAAAAAAGTGGATAACGCACTCTATCTAGCTAAAAATAATGGTAGAAATAGAGTCGAAGCTTGTTTAAAATAGATTTCTTCGAGGCAATCGAAGAAATCTATTTGTTTGATTATTTTTTTAAATCCATAGCCCATGATTCTACAACAGTATGAAGTTGTTCGTTTGGTACTTCCATAAACTCGATAATAAATCTATCCTCTAACTCTGCAATACCGATACTTCTTGGTCGAACAGCTAAAATTTTTGTATTTGGTATCGAAGCACCAAAGCAAAAGATAATATTTTGAGCGTCAAGTATTTCAGGTTTAATCTCGCCATTTAAGTTTTTTGTATGTTCGTAGTGATTGAAAATAGCAATGAATGTTGCGATAGGATGTGCTTCAATTTTTGCTTTGAAATATTGAATTATTTCTGAAGCGGTTGTTTGAGTGAGTTCATTTTTTTTTAATTCGAGGGTGAAAACAGGATATTTATCCATGAGAACAGTTTTTGTCATTAAGTTGCCTTTTATTGAAGTATTACTAAGAGTTTATCATAATGATACTTAATAAAATTTATAATATATACTTAACTATTTGTCAAACAAAATAAGAGCGAATATGGATTTAAGAGAGATGTTGATTTTATAGGAAGTTGAGAAGAGAGTTACAGTGAAGTTTTGAATTGGTTGCGGAAACAGGATTTGAACCTATGACCTTCGGGTTATGAGCCTCATTTGTTAAACTTTTCTATAATCCTTAAACAACTAAAATAATACTCTAAGTACCACCATTAAGGGGTTGATTTGGGCTTCCTATTTTTTCTATAATCCGCTAAAATTAGCATATTATATAACTTCGGTTGGAAATAGGTTGGAAAAAATGGCACGAATTAGAACCAAATATACAGGTGTTTACTATCGAGAAAGTACCACTAATGAAAAGCCAGATAAAACTTATTATATCACATTTAAAAATTCTCAAAATAAAATGCAAGAAATGAAGATTGGAAAGTTCACGGAAGGCATAAGAGAACAGTATTGTAATTTAAAGAGAAATGAGCTTTTAACAAAGATTAGATTGGGCGAAGAAGTACATATCAAGCATAGACAAAAAGATAAAATATTTTTAAAAGAAATTGCAGATGAATACTTCAACACCAGAGCAGAACGAGACAGCAAAAACAAAGATATTTCCTCTTATAAAAAACACTTGCTATCATATTTTGAAAATACGGATTTAAACACCATTGATAAAAAAGATATACAAGAATTTAAAAAGATAAAACTTGAAACTCCGTTAGCTCCAAAAACAGTTAACAATATACTATCGTTACTCGGTACTATTATAAAATTTGGTATTACTGAAGAGCTGCTAATAAACGATATTTCAAAGTTCATAAAAAAATATGATGTTGATAATGATAGAGAAAGATTTTTAACCATTCAAGAGATTAAAAAGCTCTATAAAGCCGTTGAAGATGATAAGAGACTGTATCTGTTTTGTAAATTGTCATTAACGACAGGCGCAAGGCTTGCCTCAACTATGAACATCAGGAAAAATGATATAGATATTACTCACAAAATATTGACACTAAAAGATTTTAAAAATAATACAACTTATAAAGCTTTTTTAAAAGACGATGTAATTGAACTTTTAAAAGACTACACAGTTGAGATTGAACATGCAGAAAAACTCTTTGACGTGAGTGAAACAACTATTCAAAAGCCATTAAGAGAAATTATGAATAAGTTATTCAATACAAAATTAGAAAAAGATGATAGAAAGAATAGGGTAGTAGTTCACACACTACGGCATACATTCGCCTCACACCTTGCTATCAATGGAACACCTATTTTTACTATTCAAAAGCTCATGAATCACAAAGATATAAAAATGACTTTGAGATATGCAAAGTTAGCAGATCATAGCGGCAGAAATGAAGTAGATGGATTAGAGTTTTGATATAATTCTTTTGCGGTTCTGCTGTAGCTATATGCGACAGCTGGAACTGTGCATATAGTTTAGTAAATCTTTAACCGTAAAGGATAGTGATTTACATGTTAAGAATTATCGAACTAATTCTTAAAGTTGTCTAT
>JAABQD010000032.1 GCA_011391635.1 Sulfurimonas sp.
AAACTGAAGGTGTGAGCATTTTGCATTGGAGTAACTCTGCCAAATCTACCCAAGACTTGTAGCCTCTGTAAATATACTCTTGATTCTCAATATTGATATGTGTTCCAGCATAGGCAGATGTGGCACAATCTGGGTTTATTATCTCAAATTCTATGATTTGTTTTGCTTGGAGAGTGTTGATTTTATCTTGTAAAATCTCAAGGATTTCGAACATTGTTTGCGTAGAAAATTTATACATAAAAGAGTCTTTTAATAAAACATGCAAAAAATGTTCCAACTCTTACAATTCTTTCAGTTTTATTACTCTACAATACCCGACTAAATCACTTCAAAAGTATAAAATGAGAATAGATAAATTTTTAAATTCAGTCAATATTACAAAAAGACGCTCCGTCGCTCAAGATATGATAAGTAATGGAGTTGTCCTTATTAATGGCGTTGTAGCCAAGGCAAGTAAAAATGTTGCCGTTGGAAATATCATAACAATCAACTTTTTAGAGAGTGTTCAAAAGTATGAAGTGTTGCAAATCCCAACGACAAAATCAACACCAAAATCATTACAATCTGAGTATATCAAGGAGCTTTTATGACTTATGATGAGGCAAAAGCGTCATTTACAGCACTTTTTAATCACGAAATGAGTGATACACAGATGCGTGAGTTGCTCGTACACATGACTCTCAATGAGACAACGACGGTCGGTTCTATTGCCGCGGCAGCAGAAGTTATGCGTTCCAACGCTATCGCACTTCCTATCTCCAATGAACTTCGCCTTCAATGTATCGACATCGTTGGCACAGGTGGAGATAAAATCGGGAGTTTTAACATCTCTTCGACTGTAGCCATTTTAACTTCGGCATGTGGAAGTTTTGTAGCAAAACATGGAAGCCGTTCCATCACTTCAAAATCAGGGAGTGCAGATATGTTTGAAGCCCTTGGTGTGCGGTTAGATTTGAGCATAGAAAAGAGTGCAAAGCTTTTGGAAGAGTCAGGATTTACTTTTATGTTTGCACAAAATCATCATCCAGCTATGAAATTTATTATGCCCATCCGAAAAACAATCCCAGACAAGACCATTTTTAATATCCTAGGACCACTCACAAATCCTGCAAATGTGACAAAATCCCTGCTTGGTGTTTTTAGTAAAGATTTTGTACCAAAAATGGCGGAAGCACTTAAGATAAACGGGGCAGTTTCGACAATGGTTGTGAGTTCTCGCGAACATATGGACGAGATAAGTATCAGCGATATTACTTACGCTTCACAGCTTCGTGATGGCAAGGTGTATGAGTTTGAGATTGACCCGCAACTCTATGGCATCAAAAAAGCTCCACTAAGTGCAATTGTCGGTGGAGATGCAGAGGAAAATGCAAAAATTTTGTACGCAATTTTTGATGAGAGTGCTACAGATGCACAAAGAGATATTGTCCTGCTCAACACCGCCGCAGCATTGATTGTCGATGCAAAGGCACGCGATTTTCAAGATGGTTTGGAGATGGCAAGAGAGGCTATCAAAAATCATAAAGCCAAAGAAAAACTAAAACAAATCATTGAAATATCAAATAAATTATGAAAACTTATACTCTTAAGCTCGATGAACTCTCTCTTTTGGTGAATGAGATTTGTGAACATTTTAAAAGCGGAGTGGTAATTTTACAAGGGGACTTGGCATGTGGAAAAACAACCCTTGTGCGTGAAATAGCAAAAAAGTTAGGTGTGAGAGATGATGTCACTTCGCCTACTTTTTCCCTGCAACACTGCTATAGCAACAAGGTTTTTCATTACGATATTTATAATCACGGTTTGGAGCATTTTATCTCTTTGGGAATGCTTGAAGAGTTGGAAAAAGAGGGTTTGCATTTCGTAGAGTGGGGCGATGACAAACTTCTCGAACTTCTCAATTTTGCAGGGATAGAGACACTCAAAATAGAAATAAAAAAAATCTCAGACGACGCAAGAGAGTATAGGATAGAGTATGCATAAGTTAGAAGCAGTCAATTTAGTAAAAAAAATCAAAGATTTAGAGATAGTCAAAGGGATGAGTCTTGAGGTCTCAAGCGGAGAAGTTGTAGGACTTCTAGGACCCAACGGAGCGGGAAAAACGACCACTTTTTATATGATTTGCGGTCTTGTAGAATCAAGTGGAGGAGAGGTGTTCTTTGATGGAGAAAATCTTTCCCACATGCCACTCCATGAAAGAGCATTAAAAGGTATCGGTTACCTTCCACAAGAGGCTTCTATTTTTAAAGATTTGAGTGTCGAAGATAACTTGATGGTTGCCGCACAAGTGGGTATAAAAGGCAAAGAAGCACAGGAGAAAAGAATCCTTGAACTTCTTGATATGTTCAATATTGAACCAATCCGCTACCGTAAGGGCATCAGCCTCAGCGGTGGAGAACGCCGTCGTGTGGAGATTGCAAGAGCTTTGGTGAACAAACCAAAATTTTTGCTTCTTGATGAGCCTTTTGCTGGAGTTGACCCGATTGCGGTAATGGATATTCAAAAGGTTATCAAACAGTTGGTCTCGTATGACATCGGTGTTCTTATCACCGACCACAATGTGCGTGAGACTTTGGCGGTGTGCGACAGAGCTTATGTTATCAAATCTGGTTCACTATTGGCATGTGGAACGAGTGATGAGATAGGGCAAAATGCAGATGTTCGCACACACTATTTGGGCGAAGAGTTCAAACTCTAAACACTGAAATATGGCAGGATTAAAGCAGACCACAAGCGTAGAGAGTAAACATAAACTCTCCAACACGCTTAGAAATTGGTTGCCGATTTTACACTCAAGTCTAAGCGATTTGGGCGAAGCGATGGCTCCATTTGTGGAGTCAAATCCTGTTATAGAAATCTCCTCAGGCTATGAAGAGGATTTTGAAAAAAGAATCCCAAAAAAGATAATTTCAGGTGAAGTGAGCAACTCAAGCACCGACAAAATCGAAGCGCTCACTATCCAAAACCGCTCCCTATATGATGTTTTGGAAGAGCAAATCGGCAAACCTCTTTTTCCAACGCCTACCTCTGAAAATGTTGCTCGTTTTGTTATCGCAAACCTCGATGAAAACGGCTACTACGAGGGTGATAGTGAAGCTTTTTGTATGCAAAACAATCTCCACATGCCAGAATTTGAGAAAATCCGCAAACGATTTGCTTTTGTTGAGCCTGTGGGAATAGGGGCAAAAGATTTGGCAGAGTCTTTTATTTTTCAGCTTGAAAATTCACAAATCAGTGATGAAGCTTATCCTTTGGCAGTCAAAGTTATCAATGATATGCAAGGGATTCACAGCTACTCAGATGAGAAGCAGTTTAGTGAAGTGATGCGGATTTTAGGCACATTTAGAAATCCACCATCCATAGATTTTCAAGAGGATTCGGCTCAGGTTATTCCCGATTTGATGATTTTTTTTAATGAGGATGAGCAAATCGAAGTTAAACTCAATGACGAATACTACCCGACCATACACATCGACACAAATTACGGTGTGGAACACGAATATGTTGCTCAAAAACTCAAAGAGGCAAAAAGCCTCGTAGATGCTCTTGACATGAGAAAAGCAACACTTTACAAAGTAGGGCTGATGATAGTCGAGTACCAATATGAGTTTTTTACAGGCGGAGCGATTATGCCCCTGACACTCAAAACTTTAGCAGATGAGTTCGGGCACAACCCATCCACCATCTCAAGAGCCATCGCAAACAAATATATAGCGTGTAATCGAGGCGTTTTTGCAATGAAAGAGTTTTTTACGACTGCTATTGATGATGATGTCTCAAACGCCGCAATCAAAGAGTTTGTAGTAGGTTTAGTCAAACAAGAAAACCGCATAAAACCCCTCAGCGACATGAAACTCCTCGAACTCATCCAAGAAAAATTTAAAGTCGTCATGGTACGAAGAACCATAGCAAAATATAGAAAACAGCTCAACATAGCAGGTTCAAGCGAGAGGAAAAAGCTTTATAATTTGCATTAAGGTCGGCATGTGGAAAAATTTGATGAATGGAATGATGTTAAAAAAAATATCGAAGTAAATGAAGATGATATTTTTTTCAAAGAACGAGATATATTTTGGGCAAAACTTGGACAAAATGTAGGATATGAACAAAATGGCAAGGGCGAAGAGTTTACAAGACCTGTGATTGTCATAAAAAAATACTCGAAAAATATGCTACTCGCTATACCTATATCTACGGCTTTAAGAGATGGTAATTTTTTCTTTCAATTTCCCTTTAAAAGTAAAGTAAATACCGCTTTACTTGTTCAAAACAGGCTGATGAGTAGTAAAAGGCTTGTAAAAAAAATAGGCAAAATTGATAGTGAAAATTTTACAAAGTTAAAAGAAAAATTAGTGGATTTGATAAAGTGATTTATGCCCTACAAAAAAGTAGGGCGATCCCGAAGGACAATTAGAACAAAATTATATCTGAAAATTTATAATATTACTAAAAAAATTTATAAACTAAAAAAGGTTGGCATGTGGAAGTCAAAATATTGTTTAAAAATAAAAGGAAATCATAAAACATGAGTACATTAGAGCCATGGGGAAAAGATTTGCTTCATCGCCAAGATGAATGTGCTTTTTTGATTCAATATCTTCTAGGTAGATACGAAAAACAAGAAAACAAGCCATTTGTGCTTAATATCAATGCAGAGTGGGGATACGGAAAAACATTTTTTTTAAATAATCTAGCCATTGAACTAAGAAATAAAAATTACAGCGTTGTAGAGTTTGATGCGTGGAAAAGCGACTACACAAAAGAGCCTTTGTTGGCATTTATGGCGGAGTTAAATGGTTCACTTGAAAGCTTTTTTACACCAAAACAAAAACAAGCATTAGAAATTTTAAAGACAACAACAAAAAATATTTTTCCGTTATTGGCATCTCTTGGGGTAAAAAAATTAACTGGTTATTCGCTTGATGAGTTGTCAGAGACACTTATGAGCGAAGAAACTCAAAATGAGATAGCAGACGCTCTTGAGGGTCTCACTACAAAACTCGCAGAAAATGCCCTAAAAGAGCATTATACAATCAAAGAGAGTATAGAAAAGTTCAAAATCAGCATGAAAAATTTATTGGAACATATCAAAACGCTAAAAGATAAAAAACTTCCTCTGTTTATCTTGATAGATGAACTTGATAGATGCCGACCAAATTATGCTATTGAATTACTTGAAAATATCAAACATCTTTTTGATATTGAGGGTATCTATTTTATTATTGCAACAGATTCAAAACAGCTTTCTCACTCTATAAACGCAATTTACGGGGCAAACTTTGCATCTGAAAAATACCTCAAACGATTTTTTGACCAAGAGTATAACTTGAAAATCCCTAGCACTTATGACTATATAGCCAACCTTTTTGATGAGTCTAATCTCTTAGATGATGAGATATTATTTTCACCGCTTGAAAGTGAGTTTTATAAAGATAAAAATTTAAAGGTAGAGATTTTTGATATTTTAGTTAAGTTTTTTAAACTACCCATTAGAGATATTAACCAAATTTTTACCTCTCTTGTGACAATAAGAATGGCATGGGAGAGTCCATATACAATTCATCTGCCGTACTTACTGTTTTTAATAATGCTCAAACATAGTTCGGATGAAAATTTTAAAAAATTTATGAATAACAAAAGCGATACTAGGTTGTCTAGTGATATTTTGGATATTGAATTTGATAAAAATATTAGCATTAATACACATAGAATTTCTGGGCATTCACGCTCTTCTAATCGAGTTTTAATACCTGATTTATTGAAAATTTATATTGAGTTAACGAATGGCATGAAATATGAAACTTTTTTTGCAAAATATAATAAAGATGCTATAACTTTGTATGGTAATATTTATGATGAACTGAACGCGGAAGTGAGAAAAAATAACAGTCAAGATAATGTTGAAACTCTTTTAAACCAGTACCATAATCTTGTCTTGTATGCAGGTCAATTTGCATGATACAGAATAGGACAAAGTTTTTATTCGAACTCTGTCAAGGTTTTTTATTTTTAGGCATATCAAAAAATGACAGGGTTGTTGCATTGGCATTCAAAGATATAAATAAACTAAATGTTAGGTTGGCATGTGGAAATTGCAAAGATAAAAAAACTCCTTGACGAAGAAGTAAAAAAACGAAATAGCACGAACGAGATTTCTCTCGATAGGCTCGACCCTATTTTAGTAGCACATCGCTACAAAGACCCGACTGTTTCACTTATTTGTGCTTTGTTTGCGTATGGAAATGTGAAGCAGATTGTGAAGTTTTTAGACTCGTTGGATTTTAGTTTGCTTGACAAAAGTGATGAAGAGATACGAGAAACTCTTAAAAATCACTACTACAGATTTCAAAAAAGTGAAGATGTCATAGCTCTTTTTATAGCCCTCAAACGATTAAATGAAACAACAACTTTGGAAGAGGTTTTTAAGAGCGGATATCTGAAAAATAGAAGCGTGATAGAGGGGATTAATGCACTTATAGAAATAATAACTTCTCTTTTTCCACATGCCACGCAGGGGTATAACTTTTTAATTTCACAAGTGACGCACAAAACAAAAGGAGCAGGGGCGTTGAAACGGTGGATGATGTATCTCAGATGGATGGTGCGAGAGGACAACATTGACATGGGGCTTTGGAGTGGCATAAACAGAGCGGATTTGATTATGCCACTGGATACGCATACCTTCAAAGTCTCGCAAAAATTGGGGCTTTTACAAAGAAAAAGTTATGATTTAGAAGCTGCCATTGAACTGACAAAAATACTAAAAACTTTCGATGCAAAAGACCCACTCAAATATGATTTTGCACTCTATCGGATAGGGCAGGAAAAAATAGAGATTTGAACCTCTCTTTTTTCCACATGCCACTCTTCTATTTTACTAAGATACCTTCAAGCTCTATAATGATTTTTATCTCATCTCCAACAATCGCTCCACCTGTTTCAATAAGCTTATTCCAAGTAAGACCGAAATCTTGTCGATTTATTTTACCTACAAGCGAGAGACCCGTTCTGCTGTTTCCCCAAGGGTCTTTAATTACTGCACCACTTGTTTCTAATTTCATCTCTACCTCTTTTGTAACACCATGAATCGTGAGTTTTGTGTATGCTTTTTCTCCCTCTACTTTGAGGAGTGTAAGATTCATAGATGGATATTTTGTCACATCAAAAAAATCTGCACCTTTGAGATGTGTATCTCTTTTTTCATTTTGAGTGTTGATGGAGTTGACATCTACCTCTCCTGTGAGTGTTTGGAGAGAATTTGTTTTTTCATCGTAAGTAAATGAACCTTTAAACTTGTCAAATTGACCTTTTATATTGGATATCATCATATGTTTTGCACCAAAACCAACATTAGAGTGTGACGCATCTACATTATAAGTTCCCGCAAACAAACTTCCCACACTTAGCATTGAAGCCAACATCACCGTTGTAATTTTCATTTTGTATCCTTTGAGTTAAACTATCTATTGAGAAATATATTATTATTAAATGGTAATAATGTCAAAGAAAAAATTGTAATTGTTTTTTTTAAGAAATCTATTTTTATCTATAACTTATCAATACTCGCTATAATATACACAAAGAAATAGAAAAAGGTTTGGTTATGGAGTGTGAGTTTCCGTCTGTTAATTCAAATAAAAAAGAGATAAAAGAGATTTTTGAGAGCGTGAGAATTATTGCTGTTTTAGGGCTTTCACCAGATGCAACTAAAGATAGTTATAAAGTTGCAAAATATTTGCAAGAACAAGGTTTTACGATAGTTCCAGTCTATCCAAAAGAGGAGACTATTTTAGGTGAAAAAGTGTATCGTTCCCTTGAAGAGATACCTTTTGATGTCGATATGGTCGATATTTTTAGAAAACCCGATGCCCTTGATATGGTAGCCGATGCTTGTATAGCAAAAGGAAATGTAAAAGTTTTTTGGGCTCAAAAAGGTATCGTAAATAATGCTGCTGCACAAAAAGCAAAAGATGCTGGAATGCGAGTTGTTCAAAATATGTGTAGTATGGTAGAACATAGAAGTTTATAAATTAGGTTGAATATTTGTTAGATATAAATAAAATAAACGAAGCTGCATTGCGGATTAAAGATGTGGTCGTTGATACGCCTTTCTCTTTTGCTCCACATTTGAGTGAGCTCTCGGGTTGTCAAGTCTATCTCAAAAAAGAGAATTTACAAGTCACAGGTGCTTTTAAAATACGAGGTGCGTATAATAAAATAGCAACGCTCACAGAGGAGCAAAAAGCATGTGGTGTAGTAGCCGCAAGTGCTGGAAATCATGCACAAGGTGTTGCTCTTTCTGCTTCAAAATTTGGGATAAGAGCTGTAATTGTCATGCCAGAATCAACACCTCTTACAAAAGTAAATGGTGTCAAATATTATGGAGCAGAAGTTATTCTTGCTGGTTCAAATTATGATGAGGCGTACGCATATGCTCTTATTTATGGCAAAGAAAACTCTTTAACTTTTGTGCATCCATTTGAAGATGATGAAGTGATGGCAGGTCAGGGAACAGTCGCTCTTGATATCTTAAAAAAATGTGCGGACATTGATGCTGTTATCATTCCCGTTGGTGGTGGCGGACTTATTTCTGGAATGGCATGTGCAATTAAAAGTATCAATCCGAAGATAGAAGTAATCGGCGTAAGTGCTGTGGGTGCTCCTGCTCTTAAAAACTCTTTTGACCTTAAAAAAGCCGTGGATAGTCTGAGTGTACGAACAATTGCGGATGGAATCGCTGTTCGTGATACTTCAGAGATAACACTTGGTTACATGCTAGGAAGTGTGGATAGATTTATTAGTGTGGATGATGAAGAGATTGCAAGTGCAATTTTATTTTTATTAGAGCGACAAAAACTTGTCGTTGAGGGTGCTGGTGCTGTCGGTGTAGCTGCACTTTTGCATCACAAACTGGAGCATCTCAAAGGCAAAAAAGTAGCTATCGTGCTAAGTGGCGGAAATATGGATGTAACACTTCTCTCTGTCATCATTGAAAAAGGGCTTTTAAAATCTGGTAGAAAAATGAAAATCACTGTGACGCTTATTGATAAACCAGGTTCACTTCTTCTTTTCACACAGATACTAAAAGATTTGAATGCAAATATAGTTCATATTTCGTTTGATAGAACTTCTATCTCTCTTGATTATGGTGATGCGAATGTTACTGTTCACATGGAAACAAAAGGCGAAGAGCATCAAGAAGAGATACGAAGCAGACTTAAAAAAGAGGGTTACTTAAGGGGTTAATGCTATGGAAGCAGTGAAACAGAAAAATTTTCAACAACCAATTATATTAACAAAAATTTTAGATGATGATAGATTATTGGTTGTAGATGCAACAACAACTATCAGATATCTCAATAAAGATACTTTAGAAATTGTTGGCGGTTTTAAAGCAAATATTACTCATATGCGATATAAAACGAGTGTAGTTGCCTTTAGTAGTGATGGGGAGTATTTTTCTTCACTCACCGCAGATTGTCGCCAAACAAAACTTTTTAACACAAATACAAAAAAAACAATTGCTACAATGGAGCGACACCACGGTGCTGGTGCATGTACAGGAATTGACGCACACAATAGATATATGTACTCATGTGGTGAAGATGGAAAAACATTTGTAACTGATATTAAAAGTGGAAAACTTGCATTTACAATGCCTATACATGCAGATTCCATTAACGATATTGCGTTTAGTGCTAACGGAAATTGGGTTGCAACTGCTAGTTACGATAAAAGAATTTCTCTTTTTAATGTCTCCACCATGACACCAAAACATAAACTCAGAGCTCATGCATCTCCTATCATCAAAATCAAATTTTTAAGTAAAAATAGACTCTTTAGTGTGGACAAAAAAAATAGTGCGATGATATGGAATATTTATAGTGGTAAAGTTATTGAAAGACTAAACGGTATTCATGATGATGTGACACAGGTTGTAGTTGGTGGGGAGGAGAGATTTCTTTTTGTTGGAACATCCCTTGGTTACATTATGGTGTATGAGTTAGATAAATATGAGCAGTTAGCAAAAAAATATATCAAAATTAGCTCTGCTGTTACCTCATTAGAATTTGATGAAAAGAGTAATCACTTGATAATTGGCTCTGAAGATGGAGATGTTCTTTGTTACAATATTTACGAGGGAGAACAAAACCTCAGATCACTCATCCAAAACAAAGAGTATAACTTTTTACAAAAATATGTTGATGAAAATCCACTTTTAGTATATACAAAAATATATGATGTCATCGCAAATCTTTGGGAAAAAACTTTAGAAAAAGCAGTTTACTGTCTGCAAAATGGCGATAGAAAAATGGCTGTTGCTCTTTTTGCACAGTTTAAAAATATTCCATCAAAAAATAAAATTATGCAAAATATTTTAAATGAGTATCAAGATTTTGATAAATTTGCTTTACTCGCAAAACAGGATAAAATTGTTTTAGCATATGGTTTGGCAAATCTTCATCCAATGTATAAAGATGCAAAAATATATAAAATGATGGAAGCAAAATGGAAAAAAGCTTTTGAAGTAGCACAAAAATATTCACTTGATCCAAAAGGAATGGATAAAGCACGAGAAATTTTATCTCCTTATCGAGGTATCAGTGATAAAACAAAACTTATGCAAGAGCTTTTTACAAAAGGGGAAGTTTATAAAAGATTTCGTGTAGCAATTGGTCAAAAAGATTTTAAAATTTGTTTTGAGCTTATCAAGCAAAATCCCTATCTCAGAGAGTTTCCAGAGTATGAGTTGTTGATGAATTATGGGGATAGTCTCTATATGAAATCCCAAGGACTCATCAAAAATGGTGATACGCATGCTGCTATAAAAATGTTAAGAATTTTAGCCGACTTTAGTGATTTTGCAGAGGAAGCAAAAGCATTGATGTTTGATGTCGAAGCAAGACAGAGATTCTTCAAAGCTGTTACAGAAGAGGATATTGTAAACTCTTACAACATTTTGGCAACTTCAGAAGATTTACAAAGCACTGATGATGGACAAAGATTACAAAAACAGTGGAATGATGACTTGATGGTTGCAAATGCGTTTGCCGTTGAAGGTGATGTCAAAGGGATTAAAAAAGCACTTGAAAAATATTTAACAATTAGTTCAAAATATATGTCTCTAGGAACTGTTTTTGGATGGGCTTATATGGTTCAGCTTGAAAATGCAATGAAAGAGGGCAGGGATAAATTTGCCATAGAAAATGGGATTAAAAATTACATATTAAACTTTGGACTGCAAGACCAGATTTTAAGTTTTTTTGAGATTTTTACAAAAGAGTATAAAGATTCAAAACTTAATATCGAACTCCTCTCAAAAGGGTCTCTTAGCATGTGGAGACCATCCATGATAGTTGAATCTATCTTAGAATAGATTTCAACTTCGAGATTAGATACTGTTTTAACCTCAAATATAGCTCTATTTTCTTATAATAAGCGAATTTTTAAAAATATAAATCATTAGAGGAGACTTATCATGCAAATGAGTGGTGCACAGATGGTCATTGAAGCTTTAATTGCCGAGGGTGTTGATACCATTTTTGGTTACCCTGGCGGGGCAATTATGAATGTATATGATGAAATATACAAACAAAACAAATTCCAGCATATTTTAAATCGTCATGAACAGGCTTCAGTTCACGCAGCTGAAGGGTATGCAAAGGCAAGTGGCAAAGTAGGGGTTGCACTCATTACCAGTGGACCTGGTTTTACAAATGCGGTGACTGGCTTGGCAGATGCATATATGGACTCCATTCCATTAGTTGTTATCAGTGGACAAGTTCCTATGAGCCTTATTGGTACAGATGCATTTCAAGAGATTGATGCAGTTGGTATTAGTCGTTCATGCACAAAACATAATTATCTCGTCACAGATGCAAAGGATTTGCCACGCGTCCTCAAAGAGGCTTTTTATATCGCAGCTTCTGGTCGCCCAGGTCCTGTGCATGTAGATATTCCAAAAGATGTAACAGCACAAATTGAAGAGTTTAATTATGATATTGAAATTAATTTAGAAACTTATAAACCAAATATCAAAGGTAATCCTCGCCAAATCAAAAAGGTAATGGAAGCAATTGCAAAAGCAAGAAGACCTCTTTTTTATCTTGGTGGTGGTGTTGTGAACTCAAATGCAGCCTATGAAGTAAGAAAATTAGTACAAAAAACAGGTATTCCAGCAGTTGAAACATTTATGGCACGAGGAACACTTGCACATGATGATGAGCTTCTTATCTCTATGTTAGGTATGCATGGCTCGTACGCTGCAAATATGGCAATGAGCGAGACAGATTTGGTTATCGGATTAGGTGCAAGATTTGATGACAGAGTTACGGGAAAACTCTCTGAATTTGCAAAAAATGCCGGAGTTATTCATGTAGATATTGATCCTGCTAGTATTTCTAAACTTGTTCCTGCGGATTTTCCAATCGTTGGAGATGTTAAAAATGTTGTATTAGAGATGCTTGAGCTGGTTGATCAAATAGATTCAAATAAATATAAAACTTGGAGAAACAGCATCAAAAATTTTGATGAGCTTCATCCTTTAACATTTCATGAAGATAGTGAGAGACTCAAGCCTCAGTGGGTTATACAAAGAACAGGAGAGTTGCTTGGTGATAGTGCAAATATCTCTACAGATGTTGGGCAACACCAGATGTGGGCAGCACAGTTTTATCCTTTTTCTCGTCCTCGTCAGTGGATCAGTTCTGGTGGACTAGGTACGATGGGCTTTGGTTTTCCAGCGGCTATTGGCGTAAAAGCAGCTACGCCAGATAAGATAAGTATCAACTTCACGGGTGATGGTTCCATTTTAATGAATTGTCAAGAGTTGATGACTGCGGTTGAACAAAAACTTCCTGTTATCAATATCATCCTAAACAATAACTTTTTGGGAATGGTGCGTCAGTGGCAGACACTTTTTTATGATAAACGCCACAGCCAAACAGATTTGAGTGTACAACCTGACTTTGTAAAATTAGCAGAGGCTTTTGGTGGAATCGGTTATAGAGTCCATACAAAAGAGGAGTTTGACACAGCTCTCAAAGATGCAGTTGAGAAAAATGTCGTTGCATTTATTGAGGTAATTGTAGAAAGATTTGAGAATGTTATGCCGATGGTTCCAGCAGGTGGCTCACTCTTTAACATGATGCTACTAGAGAAAAAGGAGAAAAAATGATAACTGAAAATAGCGAAAGAAGAGTAATTTCAGTTATTGTTGTCAATGAAGCGAGTGTTTTGTCTCGAATTACTGACCTCTTTTCCGGTCGTGGATACAATATTACTTCACTTACCGTTGCACCAATTCCTGAGAGTAAATACTCAAGACTTACGATTGTTACTTCAGGTTCCGTACGAGTAATAGAGCAGATTACAAAGCAACTACACAAACTTATCCCTGTTCTTCGAGTGTATGAACATGCAGATTTGGTTGAAAAAGAGATGGCATTACTTAAATTTCCACTCTCTGAAAATATCACTGATATCAGTACACTTTGTGCGGCATACAATGGTAGAATCGTCAATGTTGGGGAGAATGTCATTATAGCAATGGTTGCGGATGATCCAGCGAGGATAGAAAACTTTTTACGAGTTATCAAAAAATATAATCCTAAAGAGATAGTTCGAAGTGGTGCTGTTGCACTTGAGCGATAATTGATACTCTTTAGTGCAGTAGCAAAACATTTAGGCTACGACTTAATCGGTAATGATTTGGAGCTACACTCTATGAATGAGTTGGCTCTAGCATTGCCACTCCAACTCACTTTTGCCCTTGGTAAAAAATACGCTTCAAATCTTTCTCATTCAGCTTCAAATGCTTTTTTGATTTCACACGATTTAGTAAAATTTTTACCACAAAATGCTTCGTATGTTGTTTGCGAAAATGTTTCTCTCTCTATGGCGTATGCAACAAAACTTTTTGCACCAAAACCTATCGATTTTCACTCTCCACATGCCAAGATTGCTTCAAATAGCTACATTGACACGATGGCTAAAGTAGAAAATGGTGCAGTCATTGGTTCAAATGTAACAATTATGGCTGGTGTATATGTAGGTTCCAATGTCGTGATAGGAGATAATACTATACTCTATCCAAATGTGACCATCTATCGAGATTGTATCATTGGAGCGAATTGTACTATTCATGCTGGTACAGTTATTGGTGCGGATGGATTTGGATTTTCTCACACTGCAATGGGTGAACATATCAAAATATATCAAAATGGAAATGTAATCATTGAAGATGATGTAGAAATTGGAGCAAATTGTGCGATTGACAGGGCAGTTTTTAACTCAACTCTCATAAAAAAAGGCTCAAAACTTGACAATTTTATCCATATCGCACATAATTGTGAGATTGGTGCACACTCTATCTTTGTTGCCCAAACAGGTGTAGGCGGTTCAACAAAACTAGGTCGCAACTGTGTAGTTAGTGGACAAAGTGCTTTTTCTGACCATTTGGATATTGCTCCTTTTTCTACCTTTACCGCTCGAAGCGGAGTGACAAAAAGTATCAAAGAGAGTGGCGGAACATACAGCGGATATCCGCTGATGGAACATCGTGAGTGGAGACGCTTACAAGGCAAAATAGCAAAATTAAACAGTAGTGTTACAACCCCCTAAAAAGGTTTTATTATGGATTTAAAAGAGATAGCAAAAATTATAGATGCGGAATTAATTGGTGAAAATTTTGAAGTGAGTGGTATGAACACACTCAAAGATGCTTCAAAATCTGAAATATCTTTTGTCTCAAACTCAAAATATATCAAAGAGATACAGGATACACATGCCGGTGCGATTATAGTAGATAAAAAAAGTTTAGAGTTCGTTCCGCAAGGGTGCAGTGCCCTAGTTGTTGATTTTGTTTATTGGCAGATGGCAACACTCACTAAATATTTTGCACCAACAATAGAAGATGAAACGCTTCCACATGCCAAGATAGGCGAGGGGAGCAAAATATCTGCAAAAGCTGAGATAGCAAACGGTGCGATTATCGGTAAAAACTGCACAATCATGGCACATGTATATGTGGGTGCAAACTCTGTTATCGGGGATAATACTATCCTCTATCCAAGTGTTGTCGTTTATAGAGATTGCAAAATCGGGAACAATTGTGTGATTCACGCAAACACAACTATCGGAAGTGATGGTTTCGGATTTGCCACTAATAAAATGGGTGAACATAACAAAATATACCAAAATGGGAATGTTGTCATCGAAGATGATGTTGAAATAGGAAGTTCCACTACCATAGACAGAGCTGCATTCGCAACAACACTTATCAAAAAAGGTGTTCGCATCGACAATCTTGTTCAAATCGGACACAACTGCATCATCGGCGAATACAGTGTACTTGTCGCTCAGTCAGGCATTTCAGGTTCAACTACAATGGGACGAAATGTTGTCATGGGCGGACAAAGTGCCACAGCAGGGCATCTCACTATCGCTCCATTTACAACCATGGCTGCTCGAAGCGGAGTGACAAAAAGCATCAAAGAGAGTGGCGTAACATTTTCAGGTTTTCCTTTGATGGAGCATAAATTGTGGCTCAAACTTCAGGCGAAAATAGCTAAACTTATAGTGTGAAATAAAATCAAGGAGTGTGGGAAATGTCAAAAACAATTGAGCTCAGTGGAACAAAAAAAGGTGTTATTTCTATCCTTAAACTTGAGAAGCCATATGGTGAAAAAAGCGGTACTGTGGTCAGTATAGGTATCTCTTTGACTGGAAATGCGGATGGACCTGAGTGGAAAGTACATATCCCGATGGAAAATTTAGATGAAGTGATTAAGGCTTTAGTAGCTCTCAAATAATTACGAATCTTGGCACCCCAAGAGTATTTCCTCGCGATGCTCACAGCACATGTGGAAGTTCCACATGCCAATCATCTTGGCATGTGGAAATGTTTTACACTTTTAACTCTTTTACATAACTCTCAATTCTTTTGATTCCTGCACGAATACTCTCGATATCAGTCGCAAAACTAAATCTAAAATATCCTTCGCTTCCAAAACCAACACCTGGGATGACAGCTACTCCAGTTTTTTCTAGTAAATCTCTACAAAATTCCATAGAGTCGTTGCTTACTTCTTTGATATTTACAAAAAGATAAAATGCACCATCAGGTTTTACAACGCTTAATCCATCGACTGCATTGAAGAGTTTTACTGCTTCATCACGACGCTCTTTAAACGCTTTTCTCATCATCTCAATATCAGCATCTGCATCGCCGTTTAGTCCTACAATCGCCGCTTTTTGCGTGATAGAGTTGATATTTGAAGTGCTTTGAGATTGAAGTTTTTTCGTTGCTTGGATTAGCTCTGTGTTATGTGCTGCCATATAACCAAATCTCCATCCTGTCATAGCAACTGATTTACTTAAACCGTTGATAGTTACAGTTCTCTTGTACATATCTTCACTTACAGCGGCACTCGAAGTAAACTCGCCATCATAGATAAGTTTTTCATACATTTCATCACTTGCAACAATGACATCTGTGCCTTCGAGAACTTTTCCGAGTGCTGTAAGTTCTTCTCTTGTATAAACAGAACCAGTCGGGTTCGATGGAGAAGTCAGAACCAACATTTTTGTTTTTGGAGTAAGAGCATTTTTGAGTTGCTCAGGTGTGATTTTAAATGCAGTTGTATCATCTGTTTGTATCTCTACGACAGTTCCACCATAGTATAAAACTAGCTCAGGATAAGTAACCCAATACGGAGCAGGGATAATAGCTTCATCCCCTTTTTGAATAATTGCCGCAAAGAGGTTAAAAAGAGAGTGTTTTGCACCGTTGTTTGTGATGATTTGATTTGGAGCATATGTCAAACCATTATCTCTTTTGAGTTTTGTTGCAATTGCAGCTTTGAGTGCCGGAATTCCATCTACAGCAGTGTATTTTGTAAAACCTTCATTAATTGCAGCGATTGCGGCATCTTTGATAACTTGTGGCGTATCAAAGTCTGGTTCACCAGCAGAAAAGCTAAGTATATCTTTTCCTTGTGCTTTTAGCTCTTGTGCGAGCGTACTAATGGCAATTGTTATTGATTCAGATAGTGTGTTAATGCGGTCTGTTAGCATGTTAACCCTTTAGGTGAAAATATTTTCGGCATTATACTAAAATAATATTATATATAAGTTAGAATGATTAATTTTTCATCGCTTTTATAAATGATTCGTAGATGTTTTCAAGTTGTAAATCTTGCTCTAGTAAGTTTTTGTTATCTTCTACTAAAATATGCTCTAAAACAGCAACTCTCTTAAGTAAATATTCAAACATCTCTTTGTTGATGTCGGGGAGCATATTGTGCATAAATGGGTCTTTACATCTCCCTTTTTCTATCACATGAGCAGGAATTCCTATGGCAGTGGAACAGTCTGGAACTTCTTTGACGACAACAGAATTTGCACCTATTTTTGCATACTCTCCGATGACAATATTCCCAAGAACTTTTGCTCCAGCACCGATAACAGCACCTCTTTTTATAGTAGGGTGACGTTTACCTTGTTTGAGTGAGACACCACCTAGAGTAACCCCTTGGTAGATTAATACATCTTCTTCTATGATCGCTGTTTCACCGATAACAACACCCGTTCCATGGTCAATAAAAACGCGTCTTCCGATGATTGCTGCAGGGTGAATATCTATATTTGTAATAATTTGGTTGAGTCCCATAATCATTCTTGCTACTCTTTTGAAGTTCGCATTATGAAGTTTATGTGCAACTCTGTACCACACAACAGCCCAAACACCAGGGTAATTGAATATAAAATCAACCCTCGAATTTAGAGCAGGGTCATTTTTGTAAGCGTTAGAAAAATCTTCTCTTATATCACTTAAAAGTCCCACTGTTTTACCTCTAGTATGTAGTTCTTAGATATCCATTTTGTTGTAGGAATACCTGAAGTTTTGCAAGTGTATCATCTTTTTCTTTTTCTGTAATAAATTCACTACTGCTCAAATCTGCTTTAAGTTTATTTGAAATTTCACTTTTCTCATAGCCGATAGACTCCAAAATATCCAAAATATTTTTAGATTCTACTTCGTTTGTAATCTCATAATTGACATCATTGATATGGATAGTATATTCGCTAGGATGCGTAAAAAGATTGTGATTCATACCAAGTGTCTCTTGATACGCTCCAACATTAAAAAATCCTAGATAATACTCCTCTTCATCTAAGTTTACATCATGCAAATAGAGCGGTTTATCAGGATTAAAGCCTATCTCTCCATCACTATCGCATGTAATATCCCAAAGCGACGCAGCACGAAGAGGAACTGAGTTGAGATTATGCAGAGGCATAATCGGGAAGTGCTGATCCAAGCCCCAATAATCTGGCAAACTTTGAAAGATAGAGGCATTGATGAGATATCGCTCTTGAAGTCTTACTTGAAGCTGTTCTAGCTCATTTGTAGGATTAGAAGAGGTCAGATAGAGTGCTTTTTTAATAATATTATGCACCAAAATTTCTGCATTCGAGCGGTCTTGCAAGTCGATATAACCCAAATCAAAAAGAGTTAAAATTGATTCCATGTGATCGAGTGCATCATGCAGGTACTCAATACAATTTTTAGTGTTGAGAAGTTTGTTCAAATCAACAAGTTCATTGATGAGTGGAGGATTTATCTCTTTGAAATTGATGAGTTTCTCTTGATAATCTTGTGTAAACAGCTCTAAAACAGGAGTAATTAAAACAGCGTGAGAAGCGACAATAAATCTTCCTGATTCTGTAAAAATATTTGGATGTTGTACTTTTTTAGCATCCATAATCTCTTTGAGCAAGAAAACAACACTGCTTGAGAACTCTTCGATAGAGTAGTTGCGAGATTTTGAGTGCGTATGTTGGTTGTATTCTACTGCCAAACCTCCACCAATATTGATGCTATCAAGTGCCTCAGCTCCCATTTTTTTGAGTTCTGCATAGATGTTTCCAGCTTCTCTTAAAGCACGTTTGAGTGGAGCAATATCTGACATTTGAGAACCGATATGAAAGTGAATCATACTTAAATGTTGGAGTAGATTATCATCTCTTAATAGTTTTATAGCCTCAATAATCTCTGTAGAAGTGAGACCAAATTTTGCATCCATTCCTCCACTTTTCGCCCAGATACCGCTTCCAGCACTATGAAGTCTTACTCTGATTCCGATGTGTGGCACTTTGAGATTACACTCTTTTGCTACCTCTATAATTGTCTCAAGTTCACCAAGACCTTCGATGGTAATTGTGATGTTATGACCGCTTTGTGCCGCGATAAATCCAAGCGTAATCATCTCTTTATCTTTAAAGCCATTGACGGTAATATTTGCACCAATCGGCGTTTTGCTCATCGCCAAAATAAGTTCTGCTTTTGAACCTGCTTCAAGCCCGTAATTAAACTGTGCACCTTGAGAAGTTATCGCTTCTACGGCATGTGGAAGTTGATTTACCTTGAGTGGGAAAACAGCATTAAATTTGCCATTATAAGAGTTTTCACTCATCGCTTTATCAAAGTAGGAGTACAAACTTTTGATTTGTCTTTTAATTAGATGCGGAAACCTAAGTAAAATAGGACCTCTGACATCGTTGGAGCGAATCTCTTCGATGATTTGCAAAAGAGAGGGCATACATTTGTAGTTGAGTTTTAACTGCCCATCTTCTACGATAAAGTTGTTATTCGACCAAATTTCAAGACCATAATTATTCATTTCTATTTTTCCTATATGTGAAGTTTACTGTGAAAATATTTCTCTACATCAAAATATATGTCACCATTTGTCGTTTTAAAAGTTAAAAGCGATTTATTCAAATCTTTGATACTTTTAACACCTGTAACACACAAAATATTTTTCATACTTTTGAGAAGATTTTTGTGATAGTTTCCTATTTCAGCACCTTTTTTGATGACCAAATAGGAAGCTCGTTTTTTCTCATCTTGTGTTGCCATCCCAACTGGACAGACATGCGAACCAAATCCAGAACACATTTTCGCACGAATACATCCGCCACTCATCATAAAAGCTCGAGCGATTCCAACCGCATCCGCACCCAAACTCATTGCAACAACCGCATCATCAGGCGTGAGAATTTTTCCACTTGCAATAATTCTAATATGCTCACGAATATTGTATTTTCTTAGCATGGAATCCAGAATAAAAAGTGCATTGTGTGTTGTAAGACCCACAGCTTCCATAAGCTCTAGCGGTGCAGTTGCACTTCCTCCCTCGCCACTATCGATGGAGATAAAATCGGGCATACTTCTTCCCTCAGCTCTTCTTTGTGCCATCTCTTGCACCATCGCTTCCGTTGCATTAACATCAGAGATGACGATTTTAAAGCCAACGGGTTTTGATGATAATTTTTGTAATCTCTCAACAAAATCAAGGAGATTTGCCGTACTATCTGCAAAAGGAAAACGGTTGGGTGAAAATACATTTTTGCCCTCAGGAACACCTCGATAGTAAGCAATATCAGCCGTTACTTTAGAAGCTCCAAGTTTGCCACCTGTCTGTTTAGCTCCTTGAGCGATTTTTATCTCTGTCATGCGACAAAACTTCATTACCTTTTGATACTTCACTTCATCAAATTTGCCATGTTCATCACGCACACCATAGAGTCCAGAACTCATTTGAAATATCATATTAGGGATGTCCGAAGGAACCTCTTTTGGAAAAACATCAAGCGAAGCTGCCCAATTTACGCGAAAAAGAACATGTGAAGGTGTGTCATAAATGTAAGTATTTTGCGTTTTTTTATTTAAGAGAATCGTTCGAAACCACTTAAGAGCGACCACGCGATTAAAAAGTTTATCGGCAATTTTGAAGGCAAAATTTGCTACTGGAGTACCTTGAATAATTTCGAGATAATCCGCATTTTGCAAATCTGGTCTATGTGTAAAAAGATGATTTGAGGTAAGAGAACCTTCTCCTGTGTTGATTGTGAGGTGTGTATTTGCTCCTGCGATAGCAAAAGCCCGTACAGCTTCAGGACTCAAAGCCCCATCACTCATCGCAGAGCGGACAATAGGCGTATGCGAGACAAAAGGAATCTCTCTTTCTGCCCCAAAAACAACACTCATATCCTCATCCAGCTCCTCTTCATTCAAAACTTTTGAAGCATTTTTGAAGATAAATCGTGAGCCTGAGAAGGGCTGTGTTGTAGAAAAAGACATATAGTTTGGAACATCTTTTGCCGCTTTATAGACCCAGTCGACTTTGTCTTTAGAGTCATAAAAAACCTCTTCGGCAAAGTATTGACGCAAAGGCTCTCTGAGTGCTTCAAATAAGTATCGAAAACGACCTATTACAGGGTAGTTTATGAGTAGAGCGTGTTGTCTTTGGATATATTTGTCATAAACGAAAAGAGCCACGAGTGCCAAAATACTTAGCACAACAAAAAATTGAAAAAAATCTAAAAAAAAGCCCCATAAAGTGTCAATGATATCCAATTAAAAATCTCCTAGTGCGATTGTCTCTTCTGTTTTATTTTCCAAATCTTTCACCCAAATAGTACCATTTTCTAGCTCGTTTGTTCCGATAACACAACAAAATCTTGCATTTGCTTTATCCGCACCTTTGAGGTGGTTTTTGAGGTTTTTAGCCTTGTAATCTATGGTAGTTTTATCGGTTTTTCTCTTCTTTTGAGCAAGATTTATAACCAAATTTACCGCTTCTTCATCCATAGCACCGATATAATAGCCTTCTCGCACAACTTCTGGCATGTGGATAAGTTCCATAAGTCGTTCAATCCCCATCGCAAAACCGACCGCAGGAGTAGGGCGACCATCCAAAAACTCTACAAGTCTGTCATAACGACCGCCACCAGCGATAGCACTCTGGCTTCCGATGTCATCGCTGACAAATTCAAAAGCAGTTTTTGAATAGTAATCAAGCCCACGCACCAGATTTGTGTTGATTTCATAAGCAATACCGTTGTTATCAAGAATTTTTTTAAGAGTGTCAAAATCATCTTGGCATGTGGAACATAAATTGTTGATAAGTTTTGGAGCAGTTGCATACAACTCTTGGCATGTGGAATTTTTACAGTCAAGTACACGAATAGGATTTGTAGTAACGCGTCGCACACAATCTTCACAGATTTTATCTTCGAGCTTCGTCACAAAATGGACTAGATTTTCTCGATATTTTGGCATACAGTTGGAGTCACCCAAAGAGTTGAGTTGAAGTCGATATCCGATTCCACATGCCACAAGTATATCTGCTGCCATCATAATCATCATTGCATCTTCATAAACGCTCTCTACACCAAAACTCTCCACACCAAACTGATGAAATTGTCTTAGACGACCTTTTTGTGGTCGCTCATAACGAAACATTGCTCCGTGATAAAAAAATCTATGCGTTCCACCCGCTTTGTCGAGTTTTTTCTGAATAAAAGCACGAACAACCCCAGCTGTTCCCTCAGGGCGAAGGCAAACATCATTTTCACCCTTGTCGATAAACTGATACATCTCTTTGCCGACAATATCGCTAGACTCGCCAACAGAGCGTTTAAAAAGGGCAGTTTCTTCTAAAAGAGGCGTTTGTATAAAATGAAAACCGTAGTTTTGAGCTATCTTTGTTGCAGTGTTTATAAAATATGTAAACCTCTCATAATCCTCTTCTAAAATATCGTTCATCCCTCGTAGTGAGCTAATCATCAATTTCCTTAGTGTTTCTATTTTTATATATGATTTTTTTGAAATGAAAGGATACCATTTTTATCTTTTATTTAATTTACGCATGGTTACGCTTTTGTTACAAGAGTGGGATTGTTTTTTTGCAAAAGAGAGTAACTATTGCTTGAATACAAAAAAGTTTTTCATTTCCACATGCCATACGCTTTTAGGAAGTAAAATGTTTTTCACAAACTTAAGAGGGAAAAATTCTATTTTTTCTTTCTTATTTTTGACACTCTCTCTCCGTTAATTTTATACTTTTTATTTTTAAGAGTTTTTATTATTAACTCAGATATTTTAAATGTATCAGCAATAATACACTCTCCATCTTTTTGAAAATCTTTTCTGTTGGTCTCAAAGATATGAATAATCTCACCAAAATCAAAGTCATTCAAATAAGGATAGAAATTAGTAGATTTTTCTTCCTCTACTATCCAAGCGTGCAAAACACAAACTACTAAAAACTCCGGTATATAAGAGGGCTTGTCTCGATAATGATTTGCCACTTTGTGAGCCATTGAGTCATAATAGTTAATGAGAGGTTCTTCATGTTTAGCTAGTTTTCTAAGTTGTGGATGCTGTTTTGCACTTTGAACTAGGTTGACTAAATAGTCCGCGTTGACTGCACTGTCTTGGAGTTTATCTCTTAAATTTTTAAGTGCTCCATAGACATATTGCGTGTCAGCCTCTGAGCCAACAACCGGATGATAGTCATTTTCAGCTATATAAATAAAATATCTCTCTAAAGCTGTTCTTGCAAACACCAAGATAGCTTCTGTTTTAACTTCGTTAAGCATAGCAGGAATAATTCTGTTTTTACAATTATTATTTATGCCAAGAGCAATTTCAATGTTGTTGTTTTTAGGCATAGCTAAACTTCTAAGCATAAACTTCCCTTATGTTAATTATAAAATATTTAAATATCAACATTTTAGAATAGCATTAACAATATATCGTACTTCATTCTAATTATGAAATAATTTTTACATTTATGTAACTGAAAGTTACTTGTTTTCTCATTTTACGAACACTTAGTACACTAAAGGCACTAATCAGTTCGTTCTGACACATGTGAAAATGAACTTTATGCCCTCCATCTAAGTGATAGAACATGCATCTTGTTTAGCTTCATCTTAGGATAAGCCTCATGTATTTGTTTATTTTTAAAAGATTCCACATGCCAAATATATTTCTGGCATGTGGAAATTTATTTTAAGCCTTTACATCCATAGAATCAGCAATATTCTTTAAAATTTCATTCGTAATTTCATCTATTTTTTTCGTCGCATCAATCTCAATTAATTCCAATTCTAGCAGTTTAGAGGCTTCTATTATGGCATCTTGAATTTTTAGAAGATACTCGCTTCCGCGTAACTCAATCCCATCTAGCTCTTTTTGTGAGAGTCGAAATTCTAGCTCCTCTTTTGTGAGTTTGAGCAAAAAAACTTTCTTTGGATAGATGCCATTGGTCGCAAATCTGTTGAGATGAAGTATCTCTGTTTGACTGATTTCGCCTTGAACGAGAGCATATGCCACACCGCTCACAACACTTCTGTCAGAGATAATCATTTTGTCCAAATTTGGCTCGATTACCTCTTTGATATGCTCTGCACGGTCTGCTAAAAAGAGTAAAAATTCCGCTTTTTTACTTTGTGCCTTTGCACTGAGAACCATCTCTCGTATCTCTTTGCCGATAGCGGTTGCTCCTGGTTCTTTTGTGATAATGGCATGTGGAAAGTTTTGTGAGAGCAGGGCTATCTGTGTACTTTTTCCAGCGGTGTCAATCCCTTCTATTGCAATGTACATGCGTTCATACTCCCTATAATTTTTTGTACCTCTTTTGGAAGAAGATGGTCTGTTTTACCATTAAACTTGAGTAAATTTCTCACAATCGAAGAGCTGATAAAAGCGTGTTGGAGTTTTGGCATCAGATAGACAGTCTCTATCGTGTCATCGAGAGAGTTGTTGAGATAACCAAGCTGTATCTCATACTCAAAATCACTCACAGCACGAAGACCTCGGATGAGAATCGTTGCACCACTCGCTTTTGCCAAATCGACTGTAAGATTGTCAAAGCCGACAACACTCACATTTTTAAGCTCTTTTACGGCCTCTTTTGTCATCAAAATCCGCTCATCAAGTGTAAACATCGGCTTTTTGTCTGCTGAGATAGCCACAGCAATAATCACTTCATCAAAAAGATTTAAAGCTCTTTCGATGATATCAAAATGCCCGTTAGTAATTGGGTCAAAAGTCCCTGGATAGAGTGCAATTTTTTTCATTTTTAGTTCCATCTTTTGTAGAGAGTGTTTTCTATGCCAAGCAAATCAAACCACTTGCCGATGATGAAGTTTTCCATCTCATCAAGTGTCTGTTGCTCTGAGTAGTACGCCATCACAGGAGGTGCGATGATAATCCCCAAAGAGGCTAATTTGTGCATATTTTCAAGAGCTATCGCGGAAAATGGCATCTCTCTTGGAGCTAAGATGAGCTTCTTTTGCTCTTTTATCATGACAGCCGCACAGCGTGTTACAAGGTTATCAGAGATTCCACATGCTATTTTTGCTAAAGTATTCATACTGCAAGGGGCGATAATCATCGCATCTACGCCGAACGAACCTGAAGCGATAGTCGCGGAGATATCCTCATTTTCATGGAGTGTGACATTAGAAAAATTTTGCATCTCCTTTTCCAGCACTGTCTGAGAATTTTTGGACATAATGAAATGCTTTTCGATGGAATCAGGAAGAAGTTGAAGCGTTTTTAGCCCCAGATTGACTCCACTTGCACCACTTGTTGCTACGACTATTTTACGGTTTTTCATTGCATCTCCACTTGATTTTTGCCTATTACACGCACTTTAAATTTTTTGCCACTGCTATTTTTGACGCTAATTATATCGTTTAGTTTTCCATTTTT
>JAABQD010000033.1 GCA_011391635.1 Sulfurimonas sp.
AACCGTTTCAGAACTTTACTACGGTGTACAAAAAAGTCAGATGAGAGAACAAAATGAGAGAGCGTTGGCTCTTTTTTTGGCACCACTCAATATCGTAGAATATGATGAAAAAGCAGCGATAGAGTATGGCAAAATCAGAAGCACACTCGAAGCAAAAGGCACAGTCATCGGTTCACTCGACATGCTCATCGCCGCACATGCCAAATCACTCAGTGTCTTGCTAGTTACCAACAATATAAAAGAGTTTCAGAGAGTAGATGCCCTTGGCTTAGAAAATTGGGTTGGGTGAAAATATAGAGTTTTTTTGCAAATTATTTTTATATCAGATAGAGAATAAAAACTTACTCTTAGCATGTGGAACTTCCACATGCCAACTTTCATAAAAAATGCAGATTAGGAGAAGATATATCCTTCGCCTCGTACAGGTTTGATGTACTCTTTGTCTCCGCGAGGGTCGATTTTTTCTTTTAATCTTTTTATCGCAACATTGACTGTTTTTGATTGTAAATCGCCACTCTCTTTCCACACATTTTCTAAAAGTGTTTCACGACTTAAGAGAATATTTTTATGGTTCATAAACTCCAAAAGTAAATCATGCTCCAAATGTGTCAGAGGAACTTCTCGCTCATCAATAAAAAACTTTTTGTTGGAGGCTTGATAGACGATATCTCTTACTCTCATCACTTCGATATCATTGGAACTTCTTTTGATGATGGCTTTGACTCTAGCTCGTAAAACATCAAGGTTAAAAGGCTTAGTGATATAGTCATCCGCACCTCGCTCAAACCCTTCAAGAATATCAGTATCACTATCTTTTGCAGTGAGATAGATGACAGGCTGTGTGTAGCCCATCCCTCTTAAACTCTGAACAAAAACACTCCCCTCTACATTCGGAAGATTTCTATCCATAAGTATCAAATCTATACTCTCTTCATCGAGCAATTTGATAACATTGGAAGTATCCAAACAGCCTATCACTTCGTGACTATCTTTGGAGAGTGTATATTCGATAAGTTCTAAAATATCCTCTTCATCTTCAACAACTAAAATTGTACCCATATCAGCAACTCCTTAGAATTGGTGAATCTCTCCACCGATTTTTGCAAAAAGCAAGAGTGAAGCAATGCTCATCGCACGATCTGCTATTTTTTCGCTTTTTCTCAAAGCTGAGAGCATTTTGTGGTATTTGCCAAACTCATCTATAAGCTTAGATTGCTCCATCAAATTCGCCTCAATCATTTCAAACAAATCATCTGTTTTACTCTCAGCAATCAAAACTTTATTGAAACACTCTTGTATCTCATCTACATCATCTATATTAATCATAGCAATTGCATATTCCAAGGCTTGAACCGTTGATTTTTGCATTGGGATGGCATAACTATTAACCGTATGCAAATCAATATCGTTACAAATATTGACAAAACCTTTTACAAAATTGCGTGTATTTGCAGCTGCTCTTACAAGCTCATTTGTAATCTTTAAGTAAGCAACCATTGCTCTTAAATCACTCGCTTCAGGCGATTGAAGTGCTAAGATAGTAATTATATCTTTATCTATAGAATTTGTCTTACTACTGACATTTTTGATGAACGATTTGGCTGTGTTAAATTTTTCAATATTACAGTTTTCAAATCCCTCCAATATCATCTTGTTGGCACTCACAAGTCCATTGTTTATCTCTATGATAGACTCTCTTATCTTATTTAACTTATTCTCATATTTTGCTAACATTATCCAAATCTCCCTGTGATGTAATCTTCTGTTTTTTTCTGCGTTGGATTTATAAATATCTTCTCGGTTTCATCGTATTCTATCAAATCTCCAAGATGAAAAAAGGCTGTCATATCTGCGATTCTTGCTGCTTGTTGCATATTATGCGTTACAGTAATTATAGTGTACTCTTTTTTTAGCTCAAGCATCAAAGCTTCGATTTTTTCTGTACTTATCGGGTCAAGTGCCGATGTTGGCTCATCCATGAGGATAACATCAGGCTTGACAGCAATAGTTCGAGCGATACAGAGTCTCTGTTGCTGTCCACCACTGAGACCTGTTCCAGGCTCTTTGAGGATATCTTTGACCTCATTCCAAATACCAGCACTCTTGAGTGATTGCTCCACTAACTCATCACAATCACTCCCTTTTTTGACGATACCATGCTTAAGCGGAGCATACGCTACATTTTCATAAATAGACTTTGGAAAAGGGTTTGGCTGTTGAAACACCATTCCGATTCTTTTTCTCACGCTCACTTCATCGACCTCTTTAGCATAAATATTTTGCCCATCGATAATCACTTCACCCTCAATTCTCGTTGAAGAGATTAAATCATTCATACGGTTAAGACATCTCAAAAATGTAGATTTTCCACATCCTGATGGTCCAATGAGAGCAGTAATTTTATTTTTATAGAGTTCTATGTCTAAACCATGTAGAGCGTGTTTATCACCATACCAGAGATTCAAATCTTTTACAGCTATTTTTACCTTATTTTTTGCCATTGTGTATGCTCCTTGTTACCATTTTACTTCAAATTTTTTTCTGAGATACACTGCCAATGAGTTGAGTGAAATCAACACACTCAGTAGCACAAGTATTCCCGCAGCAGTTCTCTCTATGTAGGCTCTCTCAGGCATTCCAGCCCATGTAAAAAGCTGTGCTGGCATAACAGTAGCCGCTTCCATCACGCTTGTTGGACTATCAGGTATAAAGGCTATCATCCCCACGATAATAAGTGGAGCAGTCTCCCCCATTGCATGAGCCAAACCGATAATATTTCCTGTCATAATCCCTGGAAATGCCAAAGGCAATACATGATCTTTTACCACTTGAACTTTTGTAAGACCAAGAGCATATCCCGCTTGTCGAATACTTGCAGGAACACTTCTCAGAGCTGCTCTTGAACTTACCACAATGATAGGCAAAGTCATAAGAGCCAGAGTCAAACCACCCACAAGAGCGGAACTTCGAGGAAGTCCAAGCAAGTTAATATACACAGCAAGTCCCAAAAGTCCAAAGAGAATCGATGGAATAGCCGCAAGGTTATTAATATTTATCTCCAAAAATTCTGACCACCAGTTTTGTTTACTAAACTCTTCGAGATAAACCGCTGTCGCCACACCGATTGGAAATGCCACAACCATTGTCACAGTAAGTGTCATAATCGTTCCAATAAAAGCAGATAATATCCCTGAATATTCAGGCGTTTTACTATCTCCTTGTGTAAAAAATATCGTGTTAAACTTCTGTTTTACTCTCGCATTTTGCTCTAACTCTTTGAGCGTTTCTAAATCTTTTTCACTTATTTTGTAGTAATACTCTTTGGCATACATATCCACTTGGTCATCCGCCAACATCCAAATAACTGCTTTAGTATCCATCAAAGAAGGATTTGCTTGGATTTGGTCAGGAATCTCTCTTAGAGCTGCACGGCTTAGAAGATTGAGATATCTTTTATCCACTGCATTTCTATAGCTATCGATACTCTCTTGATTATAAGAGACTTCGATTTGAATATAAGTTTGTTTGATAGCCGAACTTCCTTTGATAACCATATCAAGTAAAAAAACTCCTAAAAAGAGGAGAGATACCACCAAAGAAGCGATGGTAAAATACTTGAAAAGTTTGGATTTAAAATGCCTTTTCTTGAGAGTTGGGTCATAAAATATGTTATCTTTGTTCATTATAAGCTGCTCATTTTATATTTTTCTTTAAACTTTTGTATCAGACGCACTGAGACAATATTTAAAACTAAAGTCACAATAAAAAGTGCCAAACCTAAAGCAAATGCGGAGAGTGTTGCGGGTGAGTTAAACGCCTGATCACCTGTCAGAGCATCTACGATTCGCACAGTCACTGTTGTCATATCTTCGAGTATATTCCAAGAGAGATTTGGACGCAAACCAGCCGCCATTACAACAATCATCGTCTCACCCAAAGCCTTGGATATACCAAGAAGCGTTGCGGAAATAATACCAGGGAGTGCCGATGGTATGACGATATCTTTGATAGTTTCAGCTTTGGTCATACCAAGAGCCAAAGAGCCTTTTCTAAGACTATCTGGCACTGCGGTAATGACATCATCACTGAGGGATGAGATGTAGGGAATAATCATAATTCCCATAACCACACCCGAAGCCAAAGCACTGTTAAACGAAGCTTCCACACCAATTGCAGCAAATATTTTTACGATAAAAGGTGCTACAGTAATTGCCGCAAAAAAGCCATAGACAACCGTTGGAATCCCTGCAAGTACCTCTAAAAGTGGCTTGAGAATATTTCTGGCGTTTGGAGATGCATATTCGCTCATATAAATCGCACTTCCAAGACCTATAGGAAGTGCCACGGCTATAGCAATTGCTGTAATCATAAAAGTTCCAGCGAAGATAGGCAATGCACCAAATTGACTATTTTCAACCCCTGGAGTCCACTCTGTTCCTGTGAAAAAGTAGATAATGCTCTTTAGTTTAAAAAACTCTATCGCTTCAAAAAGAATAGAAAAGAGAATGCCAAATGTTGTGAGTATTGAGATGGTCGCTGCAAGTATAAGAAAATATCGGATGATATCCTCTTGCAAATGAGCGTATTTGTGTTTTGATTCAAAAGTTGCCAAACTAATCCTTGTGTCATTTGATTTCGCAATTGTAGAATTGCTTGGTTACAAGATGATTGCAAAGTTGGCAAGAGACGGTTAAAATAAACTGAAATGAAAAGTTTCACTTTTTTTAGACTAGGATGTTGTCATGTTGGCATGTGGAATAATAAAGTAAAAAAGTAGAGATAATTGGAATAATTTGAGCGAGATTTCCACATGCCAAAAAATCTTGGCATGTGGAAATGATTTTGTTATTTGTGTGCTAAAGTTTCAGCAGTCACTTTTACTTTTTTAGCTACTGCAGCTCTTGCAGCTTCTCTCTCTTTTTCAGGAAGTGGAATAAGACCAATTTCGCCTAAGATTCCTTTTTTGCCAATCATTTTTTCACTCATGAAAAGATCTACGAATGGTGTTAATGATGGAACTTCTGAAGCATGAGCATTTTTCACATAGAAAAATAGACTTCTTGAAACTGGGTATTTTCCACTTGAGATATTATCTGGAGTTGGAGCTACGCCATCTACATTTGAACCTTGAACTTTATCCGCATTTTCTTCGAGGAATGAGTATCCAAAGATACCAAATGCAGCTCTGTTTTTATCAAGTTTTGAAACGATTAAGTTATCGTTTTCACCAGCTTCAACATATACACCGTCTGTTCTGATAACGCTGTACTCTTTATAAGCTTTGTTTTTCTCTTTGTCCGCTTTATAAAGGTCTGTATAAACTTCCATTTTTTCAGTAAGTGCTTTTAAAACCATCTCTTCAAACGCATCTCTTGTTCCGCTTGATTTTGGAGGACCATAAACTGTAATCTCTCTATCTGGTAAAGTTGCATCGATATCTGACCATTTTTTATATGGGTTAGCGATAAGAGATTTTCCATCCGCTGAAGGAACTTCTGCAGCAACTGCTAAAAGTAACTGTTTTTTTGTTACATTAAAAGGTGCATTTGCTTTTGCTTGAGCGATAGCAATACCATCAAATCCGATTACAGCTTCTGTAATATCTGTAACACCATTTGTTTCACATAATTTAAGCTCATCTGCTTTCATTCTTCTACTAGCATTTGTAATATCTGGGCTATTCATATCATTTGAAGCACAAAAAAGTTTCATACCTCCACCTGTTCCAGTTGACTCAACAACCGGTGTAGGAAATTTTGTAGTTGCACCCAACTCTTCAGAAACAGAAGATGAGAATGGATAAACAGTAGATGAACCTACGATTTTGATTTGATCTCTAGCACTCAAAGAGATTGTTAGTGCAGACGCAGCCAAAAGAGCGATTGTGATTTTGCTAAGTGTCATTATGGACTTCCTTTTATTTTTTATACGGTGGAAGTTTAGAGCATCTTAATTACACTTTAATTACAAAAGCTTTCATTTATTTTGTTTAATTTATTTTATGTGATATATAAAAATAAAATATATGTTATAATTTAAACTTAAAATAAAAAGTCTCAACAGAGGAAATCAAATGAGAAAAATTCTGAGTTTAGTGTGTGCTTCTGTACTGCTAAGTGCAACCGAGCCGATAGTGTCTGATTCTTTGACACTGCAAAACGCTCTAAGTATTTTAAAATCAAAAAATTTGGAAATCAAAGTCGCCTCACTCGATGAGGATGCTGCAAAAACGGATATTGACACAGTATGGGGAACACATCTAGGAAAATTGGAATTTACTCAAGATATCGCCAACTCCAATGATGCGGGAAATGTTTTTGGATTTAAACTCACTTCACGCGAAGCTACTTTTGGCGATTTTGGAGCAAAAGAGTTTATGAATGCAACTGGAATGAACGGTGGAGTACCACCTGCAACTGCATACACAACTCCGCCAGATGACTTAAACTATCCAGATTCAAGAAACTTTTTTCAAAGCAAACTAAAATACGAAGTTCCACTTTTTACAGGATTTGCAATCACGAGTTATACAGACATTATGAAAAGTATGTCTAAAATGAAAACATTAGAAAAAGAGCAAATCACAAGTGAAAAAGTGTATCAACTCAGAAAAAGTTACTACGATATGGCTCTTCTTGAAAATTCACACAAACATCTCAATACTATTTTAGAAAACATCAACACGCTTGAGAGTATGACAACAAGCATGATAGAAGTTGGATATGCAAAAAAAGTAGATTTACTCGAAGTTCAAGCAAAAAAAGGGAATGTACAGAGACTTATCAATGAGATACAATCCAACAAAGAGCTTCTCTATCACTACATCAGCTTTTTACTCAATGAAAAAGTGAGCAATATTACTCTCCCTACTTCAAATGTTGCAATGCCAAAATGTACCAATGAAGATATCGTTCAAAGCAACCTCGATATCAAAAGAGCAACAACAGGTTTGGAAGTCAGAAAAAATATGATAGATGTTGCAAAATCTTCCTACTATCCAATGGTTGGAGCTTTTGGCGAAACGGCTACTGCGGATGACACCTTTTTGGGCAATGCGGACAAACATAGAGCGTACTCTGTGGGTGCAAGATTATCATGGAATATTTTTAATGGTGGCATCGACAATGCAAAGTTTGAAAAATCAAAAATAGACCATCTCAAAACACAAACACAAGTACAACTTGCAAAAGAGGGAATCGCTCTTCAAGTTGCAAAAATTAGAACAGAGATTGCAACCTCAGACTCTGAAATCGCATCTTTAGAGAAAGAGCTTGAACTTGCAAATGAGATTTATGCGAACTACGAGGGAAGATATAGAGAAAAACTCTCTTCAATGAGTGATGTTATCATCAAACAATCGGAACAGATTCAAAAGATTTTACAACTACAACAAGCACATAACAAGCGAAATGAGAGAATCTTCGCACTTGAACAATTAGCAAATGGAGAACAACATGACAACAATTAAGAACTTACTTGCAATCACGGCACTTAGTGCTTCACTTGTAGCGGAAACGCTTACACTTTCAGGAAGTGTTATCTCTGATAACCAAAAGATGATAACAAGCCGTTTCATGGGCTATGTAACAAGTGTGAATGTCTCAGAGGGTGAAAAGGTCAAAAAAGACCAAATCCTCTATTCTATCGATTCAAGAGAGATAGATTCTGGCAAAGCACAAGCGGAGCTAAGTCTTCAGATGTATGAGAACCAATATACAAATGTCAAAATCAATCTCGATAGACACAAAAGACTTTTAGAAAAAGATATGGTTTCAAAGTATGAAGTAGAAAATTTAGAACTTGCAGCTAAAAACCTTCAGGATATGATTTCAATCGCAAAAGCGAGACTTCAAGAGGTCGGCAATCAGTACCGTTATCTCAACATCACTGCACCAAATGAGGGTGTTGTTGTAGCAAAAAACATAAAAGTAGGCGAGATGGCAATGCCTGGAATGCCTGCGATTGTCCTCTCTGATTTGAGTGATTTAAAAATATCTGCTGAGATTGCTGAGAGCAATCTCGGTCTTATCTCGCACGGTAAAAAAGTCAATATTGAGATTCCTTCTCTGGGTATCAAAGAGATTGGTACTATCTCAGCAATCATTCCAAACTCGAACCCAATGACACACACTTTTAAAATCAAAGTCTCCTTCGATACATTAAGCAAATCAGTATATCCTGGTATGTATGCTACGATAAACATTGACTAAGGCTGAGACGATGAAAGATATAAAATCTTATGTGCCAACAGATATTGCTGGTAAATTAGCCAAAGGCTTTTTGAGAAATCCTCTGACTTTAGTCTTGGGTCTTTTTCTTCTCTCTATTGGCTATCTCTCTTTGATGATCATGCCAAGAGAGGAGAATCCTCAGATGGTTGTGAGTGGTTCTACGGTTATCGTTGCACTTCCAGGAGCAAGTGCCGCTGAGATAGAAAAAGTGATAGTTAATCCTTTGGCAAGAAAGCTCAAAGAGGTTAAGGGTGTGGAGCACATCTACGGAAGAGCTATGGACAATGTCGGTGTTGTAACGGCGGCATTTTACATAGGCGAGAACAAAGAGGATTCCAACCTCAAAGTGTATGACAAAATCATGCAGAACTCAGATATGTTCCCAAAAGGTGCTATGAACCCTGTTGTAAAGCCTCTTGATATCGATATTGATATTCCTGTTGTCTCTGTTGCATTCTTTTCCAAAAATGAGAAAATGACGCACACAGAACTCTACGATAGAGTCAAAAAAATCCAACATCAAATCAACGGACTTGAGAATGTTGCTGTAACCGAGGTCAAAGCTGGACACAAACCTCAGTTCAATATCGAAGTCGATTTGTACAAACTCTCAGGCTACAATCTCTCTTTAGGGCAAATTGTTCAAGCGGTTGAATCACTCTCTTACAGTGTTCCAGCTATCAAAAATCGAACAAGTGACAACCAGATTATCATGGTTGGCGTCAAAAATGCGATAGAGAGTGCAAGTGATATCGGAAATATCATCGTAGCTCAATATATGGGTTCACCTATCCATCTCAGTCAAGTTGCAAAAGTGACAGACTCTTACGATATCCAAAATTTTAAAACTGCTTCTATCAGTACAAAAGGCGAAGATGGCAAATTTACACCTCTTCAAGAGCAAGTCACCCTGACAGTCTCAAAACTCCAAGGCACAAATGCTGTTCTCATAGCAAATGCTGTGAAAAAAGAGCTTGAGTCTTATAAAGAGTTTCTCTCTCAAAATGGTATCAACTATGTTATCACGAGAAATGATGGACAAAAAGCGGATGATGCCGTCAATGAGCTTGTGTATCACCTCCTTTTATCTATCGTTATCATCGCTGTTTTGCTTGTGATTGTTCTTGGATGGAGAGAGTCTCTTATCGTTACTTTTACCGTTCCTGCGATTTTGGCAATTACGCTTTTTGTGGCATATTTAACAGGACAAACGATTAACCGTATTACGCTTTTTGCATTCTTGCTCTCGCTTGGGCTTTTGGTGGATGCAGCGATTATCGTAATTGAGAATATCCATAGACACTACCACTCAATCGAATCACAGCATGAAAGTGTAGATGATTTGATGATTAAAGCAACCGATGAGATTGGTGCACCGACAAACATCGCTACCCTCGCAATTATTATGACAATGGTTCCTATGGCATTTGTTGGGCAGATGATGGGGCAGTTTATGAAACCAATCCCTGCAAATGTTCCTGTAGCACTTATCGCTTCACTTTTTGTAGCTTATATATTTACACCCTACCTTGCTGTGCGAATGCTCAAAAAACCAGACCACACGCATACAGAAAAAGGGAGTCACTAATGTTTAAAAAATTTGAAAATGTTATTTTAGCTGGAATCCAAAGCTCTTCTCAGAGAAAACTTATTCTTTGGGGAACGCTTGTAGCCTTTATTTTGTCTATACTTATGATAGCACCAACGCAAATGGTTCTAGCAAAGATGCTTCCTGGAAAAAATAATGATACCTTTACAATCTACATAGATATGGCAAATGGTAGTTCGATTGAGCAGACCAAAGAGGTCAGTGACTGTATCGTTGGTTTTGTTCAAAAAGAGGAAGAACTCAATGATATGGAAGTATTTCTCGGCATGGGAGCTCCACTTGATTTTGCTGGACTTATCAAAGGCTCACAGTACAAAAACTCTGAAAATGTTGCAGAGATTGTTCTCAATCTCACAAGTAAACACCATAGAGTTGAACCATCCTATTTTATGGTGCAGAGAATGCGACCTGCCATCACTTCGGCATGTGGAAACTTATATCCAAATACAATCATCTCATTCGTAGAGCCACCTGCTGGTCCTCCCGTTTTAGCTGCTATTGTTGCTGAAATCTATGGAAGTGATTCTGATGGCGTCAGAAAATTAGCTACACGCGTATCGGATGTATTTAAAAACACGAAAGGACTTGTAGATGTCGATATCATGCAAGATGATATTTACGACACTTATGAAATTCATATCAATACAACAAAAGTTTCTACTTCTGGTGTCTCTGTCAAACAGCTCAACGATATCCTCTACTTAGCGTTTGAAGGGATGCAAATAGCTGTAAAAAACTCAGATATCCATAATGACCAGATACCTATATTTTTGTCACTCTCTCAAGAGTCTAAAAAGTTTACAAACAAAGATATAGAAGCAGTCAAATCCAAACTAGCAGCACTTAAACTGATGAATCCAATGGGAATGATGACACCTATCAACGAACTCGTAACCGTCATCCCTAAAAAATCAAACGCTATGATTATGAGCAAAAACTTACATAAGATGACAAATGTCATGGCTGAGACAGATATGGTTTCTCAAGTCTATCCGCTTATGAGTGCGAGAGATGTGATACTTGATACTTTTAGTGATAATTATGATATCGAAAAAACAGGTCTCTTCAATCTCGAGCTAACTGACAAAAGTAGCGGAGAGGTTTATAAACTTGTGTGGGATGGCGAGATGGAAGTAACACTCGATACTTTTGTCGAGCTTGGAGCTGCGTTTATTGCGGCACTTGTACTCATCTTTTTACTCATGGTAATTTACTATAAAAGTTATACTTTGAGCGGGATTATTTTGCTTGGCTCTTTTTTATCTATCATCGGGGTGATTGTGGGGCATTGGATTATGGATATCTTTAGCAGTGATACATTCTTCCTTACAGCTACTTCACTCATAGGTTTTATCGCACTCATAGGGATTAGTTCTCGTAACTCACTTTTGCTTATTGACTTTACAAAATCACTTATGGGTGAAAAAGGAATGCACAAAGCTGAAGCTATCGCTTACGCAACAGCAACACGGGCAAAACCGATATTTTTGACTGCTGCGGCAATTATCCTAGCTTCTACGCTTCTCGCTGGAGATGCTGTTTTTGGTGGGCTTGGTGTTTCACTGATATTTGGAACTATTGCAGCGGTAATAGCGTCACTCATCATCGTTCCTGTACTTCTATACAATGCAGACCTAGAGCGACACTTCAACTTTCACGATAAAAAAGCGGTATCTATTTACGAGCCGTAATTTCTTCTATTTATTTCCACATGCCAGAATATCTTGGCATGTGGAAATATAAAATCATTTTTTTACTTTGCCCACCGTTTTTTTCTCTTTTAATATCTTGGCTGTAGAATCTATATGTTTTATAAAATCTTCTTCAACGCGTGAGAGTTCATTTTTTGTTTTTTCTTTGTAGGAGAGGTACTCTTCATTTACTTTTTGTATCGCATTTTCGTGGCTGATTTTTCCTACGTGGCTAAGTATCTCTTTGCCTGTCATTTTCAAAAAATCATCCAGCCTCTGTGTCCAATCTTTCATATACATCGGTGTTTGGCTCATCGCTTGAATCTCTGCTATCTCTATGTATGCGGTTACCATACGATTTAAGAGACCGAGTTCATCTTCACTGAGATAGTTTTTGGCTATTTCTGCCTCTTGTTTTGTGGGTTGGCTTCCTTTGAAGTTGGTAAGTCCCATGTTGAGTTTGGTACTATCTACTCTTTGATAAACTATCTCTGCTGCTGTGTTGCCATGAACTGCCCAGTGCATTTTGTTTTGCAGCGTCTGAAAAAAGAGCATGGAACTCTCCGCTTTTGGGTCATAATCTATGCTCGTAGCATAGATGTCTAGCACCTTTCTCCAAAATACTTTTTCACTGCTTCGTATATCTCGAATACGCTCTAAAAGTTCCTCAAAATAGTTTCCGCTACCCGCTTGTTTTAAGAGTTCATCATTCATAACAAACCCTTTTACAATGTACTCCTTAAGCCGTGCCGTAGCCCACTGACGAAACTTCGTCCCTTGAAGCGATTTGACTCTGTAGCCTACGGAGATGATGACATCGAGGTTGTAGAAGTTTATATTTGAAGTTTGAGTTTTATTTTCTATTGCCCCGTGTTTAGTGGTATGTGCAAATTTTGCACATACCATATTTTCATCAAGTTCTTTCTCTTGAAAAATATTTTTGATATGCTTGGATATAACAGTTCTATCTCTTTGAAAAAGCTCTGCCATCTGTTCTTGTGTTAACCAAACCGTTTCATCTTCAAGTCGTGTTTGAATTTTTGTTTGCCCATCTTCTGTTTGGTAGATGAGAATGTTTGATTGTGAATTCATTTTTGCTTTGCCTTTTCATCGTTCAATATTAATATATTTTTAATCATAATTTTACTATTTCTAAAATTATGTTTAAGTTTATTAAAAAAATGTAAATTTGCATAAAAATATGACATTTTGTAATAATTTTATTCACATTTATCTTGGCATGTGGAAATAAAAATAGCTAAAAAGAGGAGTTTTGCAATGGCGATTAGTGCCATTGCAAAGGAGGAAAGTGACTAGAGACGAGCGTAGTTTACGCTTAAACAAGCTTCTAAACTACCTAACTCTTGAAGTGTTATTTCATCTACTGCATTATCTACTAAAATAACTGCTAATGCTTGAGACTGTTTGTTTCTCGCAAGTGAAAAGTCTGCTATGTTTACATTGTGTTTTGCCAATGTAGAACCGATACTGCCGATAACACCTGGAACATCACTATTTTTGAAAAGTATCATGTTGCCTTTGAGTGCTACTTCGATATCAAAACCATCAATCGCAACGATACGATGGATATTGTCATCAAAGATTGTCGCAGAAATAGTTGTAGTTCCCTCAGCTGTTGTAAGTTTTACAGTGATGAGATTTTTAAATACAACCGAATCATTGAGTGCTTCTGACTCGATTTTGATTCCTTTTTCTTTAGCGATAAATTCAGCGTTTACATAGTTGATAGTATCGCCACTATTTTCACTCATAGCACCAACGGCTACGAATGTAGAGAGTGAATCAACATACTGAGATATTTCACCCTGCCCACTTACTTTTACCGCGATAATTTGAGACTTGTTGATTTGAGATGCTAAGAAACCAATTTTTTGTCCCATTTCCAAGAATGGTTTTACAAATGGAGGTATTTTACTCTCATCAATCGGTAAATTCATTGCATGTTGGTATGCGATACCTTTTGCTGCTTCGATAGCGTTTTGTGCAGCTTGAGTACCGATGTTGTACTGAGACTCATAAGTATTTGCACCAAGGTGTGGAGATACAGTGATATTATCCAAATCAAGAAGTGGATTATTGACAGCTGGTTCTTTATCAAAAACATCTATACCAGCAAAACGGATTTTTCCTGATTTAAGACCATTGTAGAGTGCTTTTTCATTGTAAAGACCACCTCTCGCACAGTTGATAAGAACGACACCATCTTTCATTTTAGCGATTTGTGCTTCATCAATCATATTTGTAGTTTCTTGATTTTTTGGTGTATGAATCGTGATAATGTCACAAGCCAAAATATCTTCAAAGTTTTTCGTATAAGTCATATTGCAGTCAGTTACTTTTGAAGGATGGATATATGGGTCATACGCAATAACATCCATCTCAAAAGCTTGAGCTCTTTTTGCAACACGAGAGCCGATGTTTCCAAAACCAATAACACCCAGTTTTTTACCCATCATCTCATAACCATACCACTTCTCTCTCTTCCAAACTCTATCAAGTTTGAGATGATTGTGTGAATATGGGAACATTCTCATACATGAGAGCATATGCGTCATAGTAAGCTCAACAGCAGCAATTGTGTTTGCTGTTGGAACATTCATGACTATGATTCCCTCTTTAGAGCACCCTTCGATATCTACATTGTCAACACCAACACCAGCACGAACGATTGCTTTCATGTTTTTGGCATGTGCAATAAAAGCTGCATCAACATCTGTTGAACTTCTTGTAATAGCTATATCAGCCTCTTCGATAATCGTTAATAATTTTACTTTATCCTCATCTGCGGCCATAATAAAATTTATACTTTTATCATTACGAAGCATTTCAAGACCTGCTTCATGAATGTGGTCACAAACTACAATTGTATGTTTTTTCATTCTGTATCCTCTTTATGTGGCTTTATAGTTGCCGAAATTTGATAGTTTTTCAATACTTTTACTAAGGAGTTTAATTTATCCATATCTTTTGAATAAATAAGTAACTCAATTACATCTTTATCTTTTTGAAGATAATACTTTAGCTGATGTTGTTTCAACTCCTCTTTTAAACAAAAGAGTTGATATGGGTCTAACAGAGAGGCGGATAACTCATACATGACGCTCTTAACAATTTTTTCATCTAAATCTACCTGAACCAAGATTTCATTGACGGGGTAGAAATATCCCAACTTTTCAGCTTGAGAAAAATGATTTAACCATACTTGTTCTTGTTTTTTTTGAACGACCTCACTCTTATAAACTAACGGGTCAGTGTGTACAGGTTCTTCTGAAGAGTTTATAGAAAGTAAAAAAAAGATAATAAAAACGGCAACTCCAAGTGCTAAGACTGGAGTAAACCATTTTAGTATCTTTTGCATAATAATAGATTACTTAAATTTATCTTTTATCAAATCACCTAAAGAGTGTGATTGATTATCATTGATCTCTTCAAGCAAAGCTTGATTTTTAATGTAATCTAATTTTTTTACAGAGAGACGAATTCTGTCACGACGCGTATCAACAACAGCTATAGCAGCTTCGATTGTTTGACCGATTTGTAACTCTTCTTTGACTAATGGAGCTAAATCTTCATCACGGATAAGTGCATCTACACCATCTTCTAAAGATACAAATACACCAAAGTCTTTAATATCTCTAATCGTACCATTTACAATAGCATTGAGCTTGTGAGTAGCAGCAAATTTATCGATTGGACTTTCTAAAAGTGCTTTGTGATTTAAAGATATTTTTTGATCATCTGGACTGATTTTAGCAATTTTTACTTTTACTTCATCACCAGATTTTAAGATATCTTTACATTTTACATTTTTATCCCAAGATACATCTTGATTATGTAAAAGACCTTCTACACCATCGATACGAACAAAAGCACCGAAATCAGTAAGTGAAGTAACTGTACCAGTTACGATATCACCCTCTTTGTGGCTTTTCATAAATTCATCAAATGGTTTTGCTAAAAGTCTTTTCAAAGAAACACGAAGTTTATGCGTTTTAGAATTTATTTCTATAACTTCAACATCAATCTCTTGTCCAACAGTTAAATAATCATTAGGATTTTTAACATTTTTATTCCATGTGATTTCTGAAATATGTAAGAAACCTTCAATATCATTTCCTAAATCAACAAATACACCGTATGCTTCAATATTTGAAACAGTAACAGTGATTGTATCGCCTTCATCTAATTCGCTCTCAACTTCTGCCCATGGGTCAGATTGAACAGCTTTGATAGATAAAGAGAGGTGTCTTTTATCTTTGTCATAACCAATAGCTTTTACAGTTACTTTGTCGCCATCTTTATAAAGTTTAGATGGATTTACAGGACCTTTGTAACTGATTTCATTGTAGTGTACTAAACCATCAACACCACCAACATCTACGAACATTCCATAGCTAGTGATTTTTTTGATTGTACCTTCGATGATTGCACCACTATCCATTAATTGGTCAATAATCTCTTTTTTCTTTTTTCTCTCTTCGTTGAAAAGTTTACGACGAGAAACTATAATCGAATTTTCTGCTGGGTCAATTTTCACAACTTGTGCTTTAATTTTACGACCTACAACATCGTCAGTGTCTTTAAATGCTGCAAGTGAACGAGGCATAAAGAAAGCCACATCATCCGCTTCTACAACATATCCACCACGATTTTTCTTAGTGATAACACCGTCGATTATTAATTCTTCAAAGTTATCTTTATTTGCATCGATAAAATCAATAGTTTTTTGTTGTTCTAAAACTTTTTTGTAAGAGATTTTAGGACGCTCATTGTAGTATCCCATAACCATTACTTTAATTTTATCACCGGCATTAAACTTTAATTTTCCATCTGGAGTACGGATTTCATCAAGGCTCAAAATACCTTCTAGTTTATCACCGACACCAACTAATGCTCTGTTTTCATCCTCTTGGATTTCAACAATCTCGCCTTCTACAATACGCGTAGTCTCCTGCTGTTTCTCACTCGCAGCAAACATCTCTGCAAAATTTTCTTCTTCTTCAAATGATTCGTTATCGAACGCCATTACCTATCCTCTTGTTACATAAAAATTGCCGTGATTGTACCAAAATATTGATTGTTTTTAGATTAATTATGAGTAAAAATTTTTAAAAATAAAAATTTTTACTTAAAAAAGAATAAATTAGGAGTGTTCTTTGATAGAATTGACGACATTTTGAATAATCCAGTCAGGTGTAGAAGCTCCTGCACTGATACCACAAAATGTTTTATTGGCAAACCAAGAGTAATCCAAGTCATTTTCATCTTCGATATGATAGCTATCTTGACAATTATCTTTGGAAATACTAAAGAGCTGTTTGGTGTTGGATGAGTTTTTACCACCAACAATAATCATGATATCTGCTTTTTTTGAAATTTTTCGCACGGCTTCTTGATTTTCAAAAGTTGCATTACATATTGTGTTAAATACACGAACCTCTTTGTGACGCGGAATAAGAAAATCTGCAATTTCCAAATAATCTTCAACTCTTCGTGTCGTTTGTGCAACCAAAGCGACTCTTTCGCCAAGTTTTACATTTTCTAACTCTTTTGTAGATGTGACAACTTTCGCACCATGTGTCGCATAACTTTTTACGCCTTTAATTTCAGGATGTGCTTCATCTCCGAAAATAACTATATCATACCCAGCTTCACTCATCTCTTGACAAATTTGCTGTGGTTTTGTCACATAGGGACAAGTAGCATCGACCACATCAACTTGAGAGTTTTTCAACTCTTCTAACTCATTTTTAGGAATTCCATGCGTTCGAATAACCGCTTTATCACCAGATTTAAAAGTTTTATAATCATCTGTAAGTGCGACTTTGAAATCTCGCTCTAGCCTCGCTATCTCTTTTGAATTATGTATAAGAGGTCCATAAGTTGCAGAGTTTTTATTCTCTTCTGCAATTTTAATAGCTCTTTTTACACCAAAACAAAAGCCGTAATTTTCAGCAAGTTCGATTTTCATCTATTTTACTTCTATTTTTGTTATCTTACTTAAGAGTTCAAAAAAGTTTGGAAACGATGTATTGATACAATCTATATCCGTTACTTGCATACCACATCGAAGTCCTGCAATGATAAAACTCATTGCAATTCTATGATCACCATGACTATCGACTAAAGCAGATTGTAGCACTCCACCTTTGACACTGTAGCCATCATGCATCTCTTCTACCTCAATTCCACATGCCACTAGTCCATTGACAACAGTAGAAATTCTATCACTCTCTTTTACGCGTAACTCTTCGGCATTTTTTACAACACTTACACCCTCTGCACATGCAAAAGCAATAGAGAGTGCTGGAAGCTCGTCAATAAGCCAAGAAATATTTTCTTCTACAGTAATCGCATGAAGAGGAGCATGTTTGACGCGTATATTTCCGATTGGTTCATACTTATTATCTGTAATCTCATAACTTATATCTGCACCCATTCGTTCTAAAGCTTTAAAAGCTTCGATACGAGTGACATTGAGAGTAACACCTTCTAAGATAATCTCGGCATGTGGAGTAATTGCCGCTGCCACTGCAAAGAAAAATGCACTTGATGGATCAGCTGGAACTCTTATTTTCAAAGGAGACAATAAGCCATTCATTGGAGCAATTGTTGTTTTTAAGCCCTCTACTTTTATATCTGCACCCATTCCACCAAGCATTCTCTCTGTATGATCACGCGAAAGTTCTGGTTCAGTATATGTACAGATTCCATCGGCTCGAAGAGCTGCTAAAATCATTGCACTTTTCACCTGTGCAGATGCTATTTTACTCTCATAATGAAAAGCTTTAAGTGAAGCACCACGGATACTTAATGGGGCTAAATCACCATCATTTCTCCCATCAAGTTTTGCCCCGATATCACGAAGTGGAGCAGTTACCCGCTTCATAGGACGACGACGCAAATAAGTATCTCCTGTCAATACAAAATGCCCCTTTGCCGAACTTAAAAGTCCGCAAAAAAGTCTCATCCCAGTTCCAGAATTTCCACAGTCTAATATCTCTGAACTCTCTTGAATCCCATCCGAGCTAATTTTGATAGTTACACCATCATCTTCTACTTTAGCACCTAAGTTTTTTACAATCTCTAAAGTGTTGAGAGTATCTTCAGCTCTTAAAAAGTTAGTAATTTCACTTGTCCCACATGCCAACATAGAAAACATTGCACTACGATGTGAAATTGATTTGTCTGGTGCTATTTCTGAAATTTTTAAAGAAAATTCAGAACATGGAAAAATTTCTACTCTACTCATCGAAGACCAATTCCTAGTTCACTGCTAAGTGCATTTAAAATAGCACTCATTGAAGAGGTAATATCCTCTTCTTGAAGTGTTTTTTCAGGAGATTGAAGCATAAAACGAATAGATAAACTCATATTTTCACCCAGCGTTGTATCGCTGTATTTGTCCACAGGATAGAAATGAAGCAACTCTTCTATGTTACAATCTTGGATAACACTTTTTATACTTTCATAACTCATAGTTTTAGGTACAAGAATACTCAAATCTCTAAAAGATGCTTGATATTTTGATGATTTTTTTGCTTTTTTTAGTGCATATGGTATTTTTGCAAAATCAAGTTCACAAGCGTATGTCACTTCTAAATCATAACTGCTCTCTACACTAGGATGCACTCTGAAAAGTTCACCTACAACTTCACCCTCTATCAAAACCTGAGCAGATTGGTAAATATGAGACAATATATGTTTTGTCTCATAAGGTGCAAGTTCGAATGCACCAATAATATCAGAAATTTTTTGTGTAAAATAGGCAAAATCAACTTTTTGTGGTTTCCCTGCATTGGAGAGTTTCGATGCTTCTTTATCACCAGAAAAAAGAATAGAAAATTTAAGTGACTCCGCTCTTGTAGGAGAAAATACAGAACCGATTTCAAAAAGTTTCACACAAGAGTATCCATTTTTTACATTATGTGAAGCAGCTCTCAAGAGTCCAGTTAAAAGTGTCGGTCTCAAAGTATCAAGTGTATTTACAATTGGATTTAGAAGTTCTAACTCCTCTAAAGTTGTCTCAAAACCATACTCTTGTAACACTTTTTTCTCATCAAAAACGAAATGTACACTCTCAAAAAATCCACTTTGTGCAGCACGATGTCTAAAAATAGTTCGCTTTTTATATTCAAAATAATCATCTTTGAGTCTATTTTTTTCTGTAAAAATAAAAGGCTTTGAAGGAATATTATCAATCCCTACCAAACGCACTATCTCTTCTGCAATATCTTGTTTGTTGATGATATCATGACGAAATTGTGGCACTGAAATTACAAACCCATCCGCAGTCGATTTTTCTGTGTTGAAGCCTAAGTTTTTAAAGATTTTTGTCACTTTAAGTTTATCTATACTCGTACCAATAATCTCATCAATAGTCTGTTTATTAATGCTAATGATTGTCTCTTTATGAAGGCTTCCATACTCAATACTTCCACTAAAAGTGGATGAGTTTGAGTTTGTTTCGATGAGATAAATACAGTAAGCAAGTCCATATCCTAAATCAGGTTCACTTCCTCGGGAAGCTCTATAATAGAGAGAAGTAGAGTTCATTTTATGCTGGGCCATTTTTTTAGAAATTACTTCAGGTTTAAGATACGAAGCTTCTAGCAATACCGTACCCTCGTTGTAGTTCACTTTTGCATGTTCTTCTTGAATGACACCAAGCGTCGAAGCTTTTTCTCTTGCAAAACCAAATATAGACGCATACCCATTCTCATCTTCACTCAGTTCAAATTTTGCCATAATTTCATTTTTTTCACAAAAATAAGCGTGGTTATATGCACTCAGAAGTACACCTATACTTTGCATTGCATACTGAACCAAAGATTCTATTGGGTTTTGCTGTATCTCCCCTATTTGTGCAAGTCTTAATTTCATCAAAAATGGAAGTTGTAACTCTTTGAGGTCAAAAGCTTTGTAACGAATATTTACTTTCAACTCTTTTTCGTGTGAAATATTGAGTATTCTACCGATACCTCTTTTATTTTCGTTATCTACTGGTTTAAACTCTTTTAATGCTCTATCAAATGCAGCACTTAAATCTCGAGCTACCCCACGCACACTCAGACAATCGCCTCTATTTGCGGTCAGCTCTATCTCTATCAAAGTATCACTAAAGATAGAATTTTGACTTAGCTCCTGACCAATTGCAAATTCTCCAATACTACTGTCGATTTCCATGATTCCATCTTGAAAACTCTCAAAACCAATCTCACTTGCAGAACAAATCATCCCCTCAGAATCAACATCACGAAGTTTGACAGGCTTAATTACAAGACCACTAGGCATTACAGCACCCAATGTCGCAACAGCAACTATAAGCCCTGCTCGTACATTCGAAGCACCACAAACAATTTGACAAACACCCACTCCAATATCTACTTGACAAACACTTAGTTTATCAGCATCTGGATGTTTTACACACTCCAAAACTTTACCAAAAACAATCTTTTTTGGCACATCATAAGTGTGTACTCTATCAACTTCCAAGCCAATAGAATTGAGTGTCTGTAATAAATTTTCTGTAGATATACCTTTGAGGTCTATCCACTCATTTAACCAACTTCTTGTAATTATCATTGAAACTGCTCCAGCAATTTAATATCGCCCTCAAATAAAGAGCGAAGGTCACCAATTTGATGAATCAGCATTGCGAATCTCTCAACGCCCAATCCAAAGGCATATCCACTCACATTTTCATATTTCACAGCTTCAAATACATTAGGATCAACAATACCACATCCTAAAACTTCTAACCAACCTGTTTTAGAACAAACACGGCATCCCTCACCTTTACAAAAAACACATGAGATATCCACTTCTGCCGAAGGCTCTGTGAATGGGAAAAAAGATGGACGGAAGCGAACTTTAACATCTCCAAACATATACTTCAAAAAATCTTCTAATATATATTTTAAATTTGCAAAAGAGACTTTTCCCTCTTCATCGACTAACAGCCCTTCAACTTGGTGAAACATTGGTGTATGTGTCAAGTCATAATCACGACGAAAAACAGCACCAGGAGCTATCATACGAATAGGTGGTTTTGTACTCATCATTGTTCGGATTTGAACAGGTGAAGTGTGTGTTCTTAGGAGCATTTCATCTTTAAAATAGAAAGTATCTTGCATATCTCTTGCTGGATGA
>JAABQD010000003.1 GCA_011391635.1 Sulfurimonas sp.
AGACTACAAGCTTGATAGGCTGGGTGTGTACGCAGAGTAATCTGTTTAGCTGACCAGTACTAATAGTACGTTCGTCTTTTTTACAAAAGTTCTTTAAGTAGAACAATAGCGTTCACTACCTTACTTAGTGTATATACAAGTAAGGGTAATTCTTGTAGAAGTTATTTAGTACTAAAATCTATATCGTTGACTTTAACAATTTTAATCTAATGCTTTATTTATTTACTCAACTCTAACTGACAACAGTCAAACTTAATTACATCTAGGTGTGCTTAAGTTTGATTGTCTAGGTGGCTATAGAGAGAGGGAAACGCCTGGCTCCATTCCGAACCCAGAAGCTAAGCCTCTCATCGCTGATAATACTGCACCTTTCAGGTGTGGAAATGTAGGTCGCTGCCTAGTTCCGTCAAAGTTATAATCTTCTTTACTTTTTTTAATCAATCAATTAATTTTAACAACTTACTCTCTCTTTTTTAGTTTTATTTTCTCTTTGTTTATATTTATCAACTTTCTCAAATGTTTCAAAACTACGCAAATGTGATTATTTTATCACAATATACTTATTTACATAAATTTTATGCTAGTTATCAATATTTCTAATATATTACATTTTAATTACCTTATTATCTACTTTATTTATATTCTGACGCACTATTTATTATATTAATAGATATATTTCTAATTATGAGGTGAAATCAAAATTTTTAATTTATTTATTTTAAGATGCTATTAAAATTAACTCTTCTATAATCAATCAAATACAAATAGTTTACTATTTGATAATTTACTTTATTTAAGGAATGAGAATGAAAAAAACAATTAAGTTGGCAGTTGTAGCTGCATTGGCTTTAGGTGCAACATCTGCGTTTGCAACAAATGGATCTAACATGATAGCAACAGGTGCTAAAGCAACTGGTATGGGTGGAACAGGCATAGGTCTTACTCATGGTGCAGAGTCAGCATTAGTGAATCCTGCTTTAATTACTTCTGTAAAAGATAATGAAATATCTTTTGGAGGCACAATTTTTATGCCAAAAGTTAGTACAGATGGTGGTTCGGCTGGTATGATGTCTGATGATAGTGATGCAAATATGAATGTTATCCCTGAAGTGTCTATTGCTAGTAAAGTTAATGATCATTTTTACATGGGCATTGGTATGTGGGGAACTGCTGGGATGGGTACAGATTACCGTGATTCTGTAAATCCTGGTGCAATGAATATGGTTACAAATTTACAATTAATGCAATTTGCTGTACCACTTGCTTATACTACTGGTGGATTTAGTGTAGCAGCTACTCCAATACTACAGTACGGCTCTTTAGATATGAATTTTAATACTGACATGAATGGAGATGGAACAGCAGAAGCATATGGTGCTGGTGTATCTCAAAGTTTGAAATTTGGTTATAACTTGGGTGTTGCATACAAAATGTCTAATTTGACTTTAGGTGCTACATATGCATCAAAAATTGATATGAAATACAAGGGTCAATATGTAGAAGATCTTTCTACTCCAGCTACAATGGGCGTGGGAGCTTCATATGTTTTTGGTGCAAGCACAGTAGCTCTTGATTACAAACAAATTAAATGGGAAGATGCAAAAGGGTATAAAGATTTTGGTTGGAAAAATCAAAGTGTAATCGCTCTTGGTTATGAATATAATGCAAAAGCATGGGCTGCTCGTTTAGGTTATAACTACTCTAAATCTCCAATTGAAGAGATGGCATTGGGAGCTACTCCTCAATCTATGATGCAAGGTACAATGACAAATATGTTTAATCTTGTTGGGTTTCCTGCAATTGTGCAATCGCATATTACAGTGGGGGGAAGTTACAATATGAGCGAAAAAGTTTCTATAGACTTAGCATATGTTATATCTCCAGAAGTATCTGAAAAATATGATGTTATGACATCAATGGGTGCATCAACAATAGAAACAAAACACTCTCAATCAGCTCTAAGTGCTCAACTTAACTATAAATTCTAATCTCTCTGTAGATTACGTTCCTCCTGTTTTGAATGTCGCTCGATTGGGCGACATTCTATTTTTATACACAAACAAGTAATATTAAATCTGGCATGTGGAAATATATATAAGTCGTAAGTATTTATGATACAATATCCGCCATTTTAGAAAAAAGTAAAGGAAAACAAATGATAAGTAAAGTTATAAAAAGTGTAGCAGCATTGTCAATCACTGCGACTATGGCTTTTGGTGCACAAGGTGTTATGTTTAATGTTGCAGATGGAAATGCTGAAACTACATACAACACTATGGTCAATCAAAAAATTAAGAGTATAGGATTTGTTCTTTCAGATCCACATGCCAGAATTAATGATGCGTATGAAAAAAAATATGGTTCGAAAACATTGGAAGATGGAAAACCAAATCCTGGATATGACCCAGCATGGAAGAAAAACTTGGATAATCTTGGTTTTTTCACTGTTTCTAATGATGTAAAAATTCGTGAGTTACTTTTGAAAAATCCTGAACTTGGCGGTTTTTCTCCATTTAACCTTCATATTTTTAAAGGCTTGAATGAAAATAAAACATATGTTGGACATGTTATGCCTCAAACTATGTTGGATATCGTAGGTGTGAAGGATGAAGCGGTTAGAAAAGAGTTTGCTGCTTCATTTACTGAGTTAGATGCTATGGTGCAAAAAGAGATAGGTGGCAAAGTTCAGGTAAATGAGTATAAATCACTTCCTGCTAAGCCTATGATGCAATTTGAAATTACATTCAATAGACCTGCTGATTTGAGCGAATACTTGGATGAGTTCCAAGAAAAATTTGAAGCTGCATTTGAAAAAAATAAATATATTATTGCAGGATTTAAAAACTATAAAGAAGCATATGTGGATTTAAATTTAGAGTTTAGTAAATATGATGCATACTTTACTTACTCACTATGCCATTTTACTTTCTCTTATAATGTTTTTAACAAAGGTCGTCCAGATGCTGGTGCATTTGCTCCATGTTCTATGTATATGTACATTCCAAAAGATTCAAATAAATTAGTTATCGGTATGCCTCGTCTTGCAAACTGGGTTTCAGTGTTAAATATCGAAGATAAAGATATGCAAAAATCTGTTCAAGATCTTGATACTGAAATTACGCAAATCATGTTAAGTTTAGGAGCGAAAGAGCTATGAGAAAATTGCTAAAATTTATCGCTTTCGTTAGTTTATTTGCTTTTGGTGCGACAGTAGTTTCTGGGGAAGATACAGGCTTAGAAGGTACAGAAGTAAGTGCGTATCTTCAAGGTGCGTATGTAGATGCAGCGACAGCAAAAACAAAACTTGCAGGTGCAGGTTTTGAAGTTATTGCAACTTATGGAAGTGTTGATAATGGAAGCACATTAGTGTTTACAAATGCAGCCCTCAAAGCAGAAGCTGCAAAACCAAAAAGAGCCCATGTTGCAGTGCTTCGTCTTTTTGTAGATGACCAAGCTAAAACTATGAGTGTGACAAACCCTGTGTACTTTGGAAAAGCATTTATGCAAGATGAATACAATCATAAAGTATTTAATGCACAACTTGAAGCAATCAATAAAGCTTTTGCAGGTCTTACGCCATCTGCTGATAAACTGAAATTTGATGACTTGGCAGGATACCATTTTATGATGGGAATGCCATATTATGCAGATGCAAATGAGCTTGGAAAAGGAACAAATGAAGAGCTTGTTACAAAAGCAAAAGCATTTAAAGATGGAAAACTTTTGATATTTGAACTTAAACTTTCAGACAAAAGTACACTTCTTGGATACCAATTGGGTGATAGAACAAATAAATTTGTTGAAAAAATCGGTCGTGCAAATGCTTCGGTCTTACCTTATTGTGTAGCAATCGAAGATGGTGTGGCAACAGCCTTAGAAGCTAAATACTATTTAGCACTCTCATACCCACTTCTTACTATGGGTGAGTTTACTACAATCTCAACTGTTCCAGGTGCGATTCAAAAAGATTTAGAAAAACCTTTTAACTAAGGTCTAGTTATTTCCACATGCCACTTTGGCATGCGGAAAGTTTAAAGCATCACTGCTTCTCGTTTTCCCTCTTTAATCTCTCCGATAAGATAACCATCTGTTTTTGCTAGAACTGTTGCAACATTTGCTTCTTCTACAACTAAAATCATGCCTACACCCATATTGAACGCTCTATACATTTCGTCTATTTCTACATGTTGTGCTATAAGTTCAAAAATTGGAAGAACTTTAATTGCATCTTTTTGTATCTCTGCTCTTAAATTTTCTGGAAGCACGCGTGGCAAGTTCTCTACGATTCCGCCACCTGTAATATGAGCCATCGCTACGATATTTTCTTTGAGCTCTTTAAACATTTTTACATAAATTTTTGTAGGTTCAAGAAGCGTTTCAATCAATGGTTTTCCGTTGAATGTATCATGAAATTGCATACCCATTTTTTCAAATAAAACTTTCCGAGCAAGTGAAAAACCATTTGAATGAAGTCCTGAACTCGGAAGTGCTATGAGTTTGTGTCCTGCTCTGACAAGTGCTACTCTATCCATATCACTTTTTTCAGCGACACCTACTGCAAAACCAGCGAGATCATAATCATCACTTGAGTACATTCCTGGCATCTCAGCAGTCTCCCCACCAATCAATGCACATTCTGCTCGGATACAACCCTCAGCGATACCTGCGACAACGCTTGTTGCTGTTTTGACATCAAGTTTCCCAGTTGCATAATAATCTAAGAAAAAAGAGGGTGTTCCAAAGTTACAAAGAAGGTCATTCACACACATTGCAACTAAGTCAATTCCAACTGTATTGTGAATACCGGAATCAATAGCAAGTTTGAGTTTTGTACCAACTCCATCTGTCGCGGCTAACATCACTGGCTCTCTAAAGCCTTTTGGCAACTCAAATGCTCCAGCAAAAGAGCCTATACCACCAAGTACACCAGGTATTCTTGTGGATTTCACTAAGGGTTTAATATTTTCTACAAAACTGTTACCAGCATCTATGTCAACGCCGGCATCTTTATAGCTGATTTGGCTCATAAAAGACTCCATTTTAAAAGTGTGGAATTATAACTTATGTGAGTTGAGAGGAGTGTTAAGAAGGAGAGAGACTCTAAAAAAAAGAATCTCTTTTTGACTGTTTTTACTTTGGCAAGTCACATTTTTTACTAATGATGCAAAGAGGACAAAAGTTGACTATTCCTGCAATGAGCGGAGCAAATCCTAGAAAAAACCATGCAGCTCCATTCATAGCACCAAGCTGTATAACTCCTGTCATAATCAATGCTAAACCAATGATAATACGAAAAACTCTACAAAACTTTCTTATTTTATTGAAATCCATTGTAATCCTTTGAGATAAATTTGTGTAAGTATAGCTTTTTTTTGTAAGTAAATATGCCAAGTACACATCTAAGCCCTAAATATATGGAACTTTTAAGCTTTTTAAAACTTTTTAATGCAAATATGCTAAAATCACTTTTAATTATATACAAGGAATTTTAGAATGAAATCTTTTATTTATCCAGAGATGATGGTACATGTAGTTTTATGTACAAATAAAAACCCGAAAAATGTTTTAATCATTAGTAATAATGCAGATTTTTTAAGTCAAGAGATGCAAAAACACAGTGCAGTTGCTTTTAAAGTTATAGGATCTACAACAGAGGAGCTTCGTGAAGAAACAGATGGAACTTATGATGTTGTGATAAGTGAAATGTATGGAGATAGTGTTGTTTTGGCTCACATCAATCGTATTTTAAAAGCAGATGGACAGCTTGTACTCAACAACAGACCTTTAGAGGAAGTTGATTCTAACAAAGTTCTTATGCAGGATTTAGCAAATTATTTTAAAATTATTATGCCTTATAATTTGGGGAATGATAATAGTGCGATACTTGCATCTAAAGAGTATCATCCAACAGCAGATATTGTTTTGCAAAGAGCGGATATGCTTGATGGTTTGAGTTACTACAACAGTGATATACATCTTGCTGCATTTGCAATGCCCAATTATATTCGTCAAGAGTATTTAGGAATCATTAAAAACTAATGGCATTTGCTTATGCTATCGCTCTCACAGGAGGAATAGCTACTGGCAAAAGTACGGTAGCATCACTTCTTGGACTTAATGGCATGCGTGTTATTGATGCAGATACAATTTCTCATGAAATACTGGATGCTTCATCATCATGGGTGGAAGAGACTTTTGGCAAAGAGTTTGTAGAAGGTGAAAAAGTAAATCGCACAAAGCTTGGCACTCTGATTTTTTCAGATGAGGATAAAAAGAAAATTTTAGAAAATTTTTTGCATCCAAAGATACGCGCAGAGATAGAACAAAGAAGTGCCAAACAAGATAGTTTTAAATTCCCCTATCTGATAGATATTCCACTCTTCTTTGAAAAATCAGGGTATGACATCAAAGAGAGTGTCGTGGTCTATACGCCCAGCGAGATACAACTTGAGCGATTTATGAAACGCAATGGCTACTCCAAAGAGGAATCACTTAGAAGAATCAACTCGCAAATGCCAATAGAAGAGAAGAAAAAAAGAGCCACTTGGGTAATTGATAACTCAAAAGATTTGAAACATCTTCAAAAAGAGTGTGAAGAGTTTGTAGAGAAAATAAAAGCGAAATATTTGGAGAAATAGAGTGAGAGTAGCTAAATACAGTGCCAATGGAAATGACTTTGTTGTTTTTCATACATTCATAAAAAAAGAGAGAAGTGAACTTGCAAAACAGCTCTGCCATAGACAAAATGGTGTTGGAGCGGATGGCTTAATAGTTTTGCTTCCACATGCCGAATATGACTTCGAGTGGGAGTTTTATAACTCTGATGGAAGTGTGGCGGAGATGTGTGGTAATGGAAGCCGTGCCTGTGCTCATTACGCCTTTAGCAATGCTCTTGCACCGAGTAAGATGCGATTTTTAACTCTTGCTGGTGTGATACATGCAGAGGTTGAAGAGAGTATGGTTTTGAGTGAACTCACTCCTCCAAAGATTTTAGATAAAACTATTGTAGAAAATGGCAAATCGTGGTGGAAACTTGATACTGGAGTGCCTCACTTGGTCCATTTTACAGAGAATATAGATCTGTTTGACATAGAAGAAGCACGGGAGCTACGATATAAATATAACGCTAATGTGAATATTGCTTTTGTGGATGGTAAAAATTTAAGAGTTCGAACCTATGAACGCGGTGTTGAAGATGAAACTTTGGCATGTGGAACTGGAATGGCAGCTTGTTTTTATAGAGCGTATGAAGAGAGTCTTGTCGGAAATGCTATAGAAGTTTATCCTCGAAGTGGTGATACTCTCTATCTTGGTGTCAATGAGAGAACTATTACTTTTCGTGGTGAAGTAAAAAAAGTGTTTGTTACTGAAATTGAATATTAAGTGGCATGTGGAACTTCCACATGCCAAAAAAAGTTACTAAAGTCCCGCTTCTGCTACGATTTTAGCTTGATGATCAGCAATAAGTGGCTCGATAATCTCATCAAGAAGACCGCCTTGCATAATCTCCGCAAGTCTATAAAGCGTGAGTGTAATTCTATGGTCACTCATACGATTTTGCGGATAATTATAAGTACGAATGCGTCCACTTCTATCGCCTGTTCCAACTTGAGAGGCACGATTTGCACTATCTTTTGCAAGAGCTTCTTGCATCTCAAGGTCATAAAGTCTCGCTTTGAGAACTTTCATCGCTTTGTCTTTATTTTTGTGTTGTGACTTTTGGTCTTGGTTGGTTACAACAATTCCTGTCGGTAAGTGGGTAATACGAACAGCAGAGTCGGTTGTATTAACACTTTGTCCACCACATCCGCTTGAACGCATAACATCAATTTTCAAATCATTTTCATTAATCTGAACTTCAACATCTTCAACTTCGGGCATAACCGCAACAGTAATTGCTGAGGTGTGAACACGCCCTTGGGACTCTGTAGCAGGAACTCTTTGCACACGGTGCGTTCCACCTTCGTACTTCAACCTGCTATAAACCTGATCACCTTTGATGAGTGCAATAACCTCTTTGTATCCACCAGCATCAGATGGTGAAGTGCTCATAAGCTCAACGCTCCACCCTTTGAGGTCAGCATAACGGGTATATGCATCAAAAAGATTTCCAACAAAAATTGCAGCTTCATCTCCACCTGCACCAGCACGAAGCTCCACGATAATATTTCTATCATCATTTGGGTCTTTTGGTAAAAGGAGAAGTTTAATCTGCTCTTCTATCAAAGGAATTTTAGGCTCAAGCTCTTTTAACTCTTCTTTTGCCATGTCAATCATTTCTGGATCGCCAAGCATTGCTTTTGCATCTTTGATTTGATTGAGAGTATCTTTATACTGATGTGCCTTTTCAACGATGTTCATAAGAGAAGATTGTTCTTTGGAGAGAGCTGTCATCCGCTTGATGTCAGAGGTGATGTCAGGGGAACTTAGCAAGTCGCTAAGTTCGTTATAACGGTTGATAAACGGCGTAAGTTTATCGGCTAACATTAATTGTTAACCTTAGAGAGCGTTAACAGATTTGTGAAGACGGCTAACTTTTCTTGCTGCTGTAGCTTTTTTTAAGATACCTTTGCTAACAAATTTGTGAATTTGTTGGTTCGCTAATTTAAATGCTGCTGTAGCTTCTTCTTTGTTTCCTGCTTCAACTGCAGAGTTAACACCTTTTACGATATTTTTAAGACGAGTTCTGTAGAAACGATTACGCTCCGCACGAACAATTGTCTGGCGAATTCTCTTAATTGATGACTTGTGATTTGCCATGTATGAGTCCTTCTCATGAAATTTAGTGCGGAATAATAGCTTAAAAATAATTAAAATTAAGTTAAAGACAAGCTAAAATCTAAATATTTCCTCTTTCTTCTCTATATTATGTTAAAATACAACACTTTAAAAAATGGAAATAAACTATGAAATTATTTGGAACTGATGGTGTGAGAGGTGAAGCTGGTTCTTATCTCAATGCTGAACTTGCCATGAAAGTTGCTATGGCAGCTGGGATATACTTTAAAAAACACTCAACAACGAATAAAATTTTGATAGGTAAAGACACAAGAAGAAGTGGCTATATGATTGAAAATGCAATTGTAAGTGGCTTGACTGCGATAGGATACGATGTAATTGAAATCGGACCAATGCCAACTCCAGCTATCGCTTTTATCACTGAAAATATGCGTTGCGATGCAGGAATTATGATTAGTGCTTCACATAACTCCTATGAAGATAATGGTATTAAATTTTTTGATGGGCATGGCAATAAACTTTCAAGTGATGTAGAAGAGGAAATCGAGGCAATTTACAAAGATACAGAGGCTCTTCAAGATGCTCAGGTTACGGGCAAAAATATTGGTAAAGCAAAAAGAATCGATGATGTCATTGGCAGATATATTGTTCAGCTCAAAAATTCATTTCCTAGAGAGATATCACTCAAGGGAGTTCGTATAGTCTTGGACACGGCGAATGGAGCTGGATACAAGGTTGGACCAACAGTTTTGGAAGAGTTGGGTGCGGATATTATTGTACTGCATAATAAGCCAGATGGCTTTAATATCAATGAAGCATGTGGGGCATTGCATACAAAAGACCTTTGTGAGGCAGTTGTAAAATATCGGGCAGATTTGGGTATCGCTCTGGATGGTGATGCTGATAGACTTGTTGTAGTCGATGAAAACGGAGAAATTGTTGATGGAGATCAGCTTCTTGGTGCTTTAGGTGCATATATGCATAAAGAGGGGAGTTTAAAAGGAGGCGGTATTGTTGCAACAGTGATGAGCAATCAAGCACTGGAAGATTACATGCAAAGCCAAGGACTTCAGCTATTTCGCTCCGATGTAGGTGATAAAAATGTTTTAGAAATTATGAAAAAAGAGAAAATAAATTTTGGTGGAGAACAGAGTGGGCATGTTATCATCAGTGATTATGCAAAAACAGGAGATGGGCTTGTAAGTGCATTGCAAGTTTTGGCACTACTTATTCACACAAAACAAAAAGCATCGAAGGTGCTTCGTCCTTTCAAACTCTATCCGCAAAAATTGGTCAATATAAAAATTGCAGTAAAAAAACCACTTGATACGATAGAAGGTTTGGATGAAAAACTAAGAGAGCTAGAGAGTAAAAATATTCGCCATCTTATTCGTTACTCAGGCACAGAAAACAAATTAAGAATTTTGTTAGAGTGTCGCGATGCAAAGGCGATGAATTTCCACATGCCACTTATGGTTGAATTTTTTCAAAAAGCTTTAAATGCATAGCTCTTTATTTCGTCTAATTACAATATTGTTTGTGACCCTTGGTCTGATATTTGTAATTGATCAAAATATAAAAATGCTTTTTGTTGATGGGTTTCGTCTCTACACAGAGTGTATAGATTTGATTTTGGTTTACAACAAGGGCGTTGCATTTTCAATGTTCTCTTTTTTGGATGAATCTCTCAAATATATACAGTTGGTCATGGTAAGTGGAGTCTTCATTTATATTATTTCACTCAAAAAAGTTTGTTATGCAATTCCTGCAGGATTGATGCTTGGTGGTGCATTTTCAAACATTTATGATCGATTTATTCATGGTGGTGTTGTTGATATGGTCTATTGGCATTGTGGATTTAACTTCGCTGTATTTAATTTTGCTGATGTCATGATTGATGTGGCAGTCGCATGGATACTTCTGCTAAATTTTCGACCAAAGCTTTGTAAAAGCTAATTAAAAGCACATTTTTGGTAGTATTGCCAAAAATAATAGTTAAAAAACTAGAAACTTACTAAAAACTAAAGGAAATTGATGGAAATCAAATCAAACAAAATCAACACTGCGAATGCCGAGATTAAAGCAACTATCTCAATGGATGAAGTAAATGCGAATGTAGAAAAAATCGCAAAAAGCTTAACAAAAACTGCTAAAATAGCTGGTTTTCGCAAGGGTAAAGTTCCAGTAGCTACTGTAAAAAAACAGTATGGCGAAAGACTTGTTCAAGATGCAGAAGCAGAAGCTCTCCGTGATGTATTAAGCAAAGGTTTAGAAGAGATGAATATCTCAAATGACGCTTTAATCGGTGAACCTACTATCTCTCAATTTGATAAAGGTGCAGATAAAATTGAAGTAACTGTAAAACTTGCAATGCGTCCAGTGATTGAATTGGGTGATTATGCTTCTTTAGTAAAAGAGTTTGATAAACCAGCTGTGAGTGATGCAGATATTGATGAGAGAATCAAAGGTTTGGCAGAAGCACAAGCTCCGCTTGTAGAAGTTGAGAAAAACCGTAAAATGGTTGAAGGTGATACTGCTGTTATCGATTTTGAAGGTTCTGTAGATGGCGAGCTTTTCCAAGGTGGCACTGCAAAAGATTTCGCACTTCGTTTGGGTTCTGGTCAGTTTATTCCAGGTTTTGAAGACCAAGTAATTGGTATGAAAAGAGATGAAGAAAAAGTGATTAAAGTAACTTTCCCAGAAAACTACGGTGGTAAAGAGTTAGCAGGGAAAGATGCTGAGTTTAAAGTAAAAGTAAATGCTATCAAAACAAAAGAAGCTGTAACGATTGACGATGCGTTGGCTAAAAAAATGCTTCCAGGTGAAGAAGATGCAACTTTAGAGACACTAAAAGCTCTAGTAAAAACTCAAATAGAAAATGAAGAACTTTCAAAACTTTACAATGATGAGTTAAAACCAGCTCTCTTAGAGCTTTTTGTTGAGACTTTTACATTTGACCTTCCAGAATTTGTTGTTGAGCAAGAAATAGACATGGCACTCAATAAAAAAGCTGGTAGTATGAGCGAAGAGGAGATTCAAGAGCTTCGTACAAGTGAAGAGAAATTAAATGCTCTTCGTGAAACTTTCCGTGATGATGCAACAAGAAGTGTAAAAGCGACATTTATTATTGATGCTTTAGCACAAGACCAAAATGTAAAAGTACATGAGCAAGAAGTTATGCAAACTATCTACTATGAAGCGATGCAAATGGGTCAAGACCCACAACAAGCATATGAGCATTACAAAAAAGCAGGATATATTCCAGCTATTCAGATGTCAATGGTAGAAGATAGAGTTTTATCAGCACTTCTTAATCCAAAGATGAAAGAAGCGTAAGACTATGAGCTATATTCCTTATGTAGTAGAGAAAACTGGACGCGGTGAGCGTTCATACGATATCTACTCTCGTCTTTTAAAAGATAGAATTGTTATGCTGAGTGGAGAGGTAAATGATTCTGTTGCCTCTTCAATCGTGGCACAATTTTTGTTTCTTGAAGCTGAAGATCCACAAAAAGATATCTACTTCTATATCAACTCTCCAGGTGGGGTTGTGACAGCGGGAATGGCTATTTATGATACCATGAACTATATTCGTCCAAATGTAGCGACAATATGTATAGGTCAAGCAGCATCTATGGGAGCTTTTTTACTTTGTAGTGGACATAAAGGTAAAAGATATGCACTTCCACATGCCAGAATAATGATACATCAACCATTGGGTGGTGCTCGTGGTCAGGCAACGGATATTGCAATCCAAGCAAAAGAGATTCTTCGTATGAAAGCAGAACTCAATGAGTTGATTGCAAAAAATACAGGGCAAAGCGTAGAAACAATAGAAAGAGATACGGATCGTGATAATTTTATGAGTGCTGCCGAGGCACTTGAGTATGGCATGATTGACGAAGTTCTGGTCAAAAACGATAAAGAGTAGGACAAAGTTATGCCAGAAGCTCATCAGAAATCAAGCAATATCCAATACGCTGAACTTATGATGGATGATCCTACAAGTGATATGGAGAATTACGCAAGAGAAGTTTTGCGTAAACTCATCGATGATAATCTCCCTCCAACACCCAATAATTTTTCACTCTATTTTGATAGACTTTTAGAAGAAAAAAGTGACAATGTTCGTAAGCAGATACTCTCTATTCTTGAGCTTGAAGAGAATAATGATGATGAAAAATCAATTTTACTTGAGCAGAATCTCAAACAAGGTTTTTCTTCAATAAAAAATATTTTAAGTATAACAGTGAATTTATATAAAAATATGGTTTTAATGACGAAAATTCTTGAAAAAAGAAAAGAGGAATTAGGCAATAAAAGCGAAATACAAACAGTATTGCTTGTTGTGAAAACTTTAGAAAATGATATTGCAAAGCTCAATGAGATTCTCAAAAAGCAAAGCTCTCAGATGAAAATATACTATGATGAAACAGCAGAAGTTGTCAAAAGAGTTGATAATGAAACTATCTTTGATAATCAATACGGAGTTTATAATAAACGATATCTTTTATCAAAAATTGCACATGAGATTGATTTAATTAAGCAGTTTAAACATAAAAGTTCTCTGATTATGATTGAATTAGATTACAACCTCAAATCGAGTATAAAAAATGAAAAAGCTGTTGTTCTTATGACACGAACAATAGCTAGACTTCTTCTTAAAACTTCAAGAAGAAGTGATACAGTTGCACATTATGGCAATGGTGTTTTTGCGATGCTTTTAAAGCATACAGATATAGAGAGTGCTAAAAAAGCGAGTGAGAGATTGTGCGAGTTAGTTGCTAACAGCAATTTCTTTTTAGCAGAGCAAGAGATAAAACTTAAAATATCTATAGGTATTACAGATATAGATGTTGACTATACAGTCGAAGAGATTATTGTAAGTGCAATCAGTGGTATTGAAAAAGCATATACAAATTTGGAAGCGGATTTCGCGGTTGTGTTGCGAGAACATAAAGAAAAAGAAGAAGAAAAGAGTTAGGTAGTATGAATTTAAGTATAGTCGAATATCCCGATAGAAGATTGCGAGAAAAGTCTCTTAAGGTAGAGAGATTTGATGCAGATTTGCATAAACTCTTAGATGCAATGTATCATATAATGATAGAGCACAATGGGATTGGGTTAGCAGCTATTCAAGTTGCACATGCCAAACAAGTTCTTATTTTGAATATTCCCCAAGAGGATGACGAACAGCCAAAAGATAACCTTATAGAGATGATTAATCCTGTTATTGTTTATCATGAGGGAGAAACAGTTTATCAAGAGGGATGTTTGAGTGTTCCTAGCTTTTATGAAGATGTGATTCGTTATGAGAGTGTAACAGTAAACTTTCAAGATAGAGATGGAAATACAAAAACACTTGAAGCCAATGGTCTTTTGAGTATTGCTATTCAGCATGAGATGGATCATCTTAAGGGTATTTTATTTATAGATAAACTCTCTTATGCAAGACGAAAAAAGTTTGAAAAAGAGTTCAAACGCGTTCAAAAAGAGAAAAAGAACTCATAAATCTGACAATTTGTCATATTATTTTATACTCTTGGATTCACATGCTACTATTTGATTTATTTAAATAGAAGGTAGCTCCTATGAAAGTAGTTTTTTGTGCCACTTATGAGGGCATAGATGCTAAAGTTGTTCAAGTTGAATCTACGCTGACTAAAGGTTTGCCCTCCTTTTCTATCGTTGGCATGGCATCTGCATCTATCACAGAAGCAAAAGAGCGAGTAAAATCGGCACTTTTGAGTAATAATTTTTCCTTTCCACCTAAACGCATCACTATAAACTTAGCTCCAAGTGATGTAAAAAAAGAGGGTTCGCAATTTGACCTTAGTATCGCTCTTATGATTGCTCTTGATTATTTGGAGAGTGATTTTAGTGAATGGTTTGTTTTTGGAGAACTTGGACTTGATGGCAGTATCAAAGAGAATCTACAGCTTTATCCACTTATCTTGTCTCTTGCAAATCAAAAAATTATTAAAAAAGTAGTAGTTCCATATGACGCTCTAGCTAAACTCTCCAAAATACCAAATGTAGAATTTTATGGTGTTCGTGATTTAAATGAAGCGATAGAACTTTTAAAAAATCATGAAAATGCACAGCCAAGCATAGAACAGAGTGAAATAGCCTATCCATTTTATGAAATAGATGGCGAAAAATATTACTATACAAAAGAGTATGAGGAAGATTTCATAGATGTAAAAGGGCAGGAAGTTGCCAAAAGAGCAGCTCTCATCAGTGCAGCAGGATTTCATAACATCCTCTTTGAAGGAAGTCCAGGATGTGGAAAAAGTATGATTGCAAAGAGAATCCGCTATATTCTCCCACCTATGAATATCAATGAAATTCTTGACATCGCAAAACTCGATGCACTTGAGTCTAAAGAGCCACTCTTCAAACCCCACAGAAACCTAAGACATCCGCATCATACTTCCACTTTGGCAAGTGTTTTTGGAGGTGGTTCACATCGCGCTATGATTGGCGAAGTGGGACTTGCGAATGGCGGGATTTTATTTTTTGACGAACTTCCACACTTCTCAAAAAATATCTTAGAAGCACTCCGCGAACCAATGCAAGATAATAAAATACGCATCTCACGCGTGAACTCAAAAATAGAATATCCGAGTGATTTTTTATTTATAGGTGCTATGAATCCATGTCCATGCGGAAATCTTCTCAATGAAAAGTTAGAGTGCAGATGCAGTGATTTAGAGGTGCAAAGATACAAAAACAGACTCTCCGACCCATTTCTTGACAGAATAGATTTAACCGTAGTGATGCAGAGTGCAAATGCAGATGACAGCCCGAGTTTCAGTTCAAAAGAGTTTCACAAAAAAGTGGTAGAAGTGCATATATTTTCTAAAAATCGAGGACAAAAGAGCTTCAATGCAAAACTAAGTGATAGTGAAATAGAGAAGTTTTGTATATTGAGCGAGGAAGCAAAAGCGACTTTAGATATGGCAATAAGCAGATTTACTCTCTCTTTTAGAGCAATTAAAAAGATACAAAAAGTAAGTCGTACTATTGCTGATTTGGAGAGTTGTGAGATTATACAAAAAGCACATATTTTAGAGGCTTTGAGTTATAGAAGAAGATAAGATTTCCACATGCCAAGTTTGAATCTTGGCATGTGGAAACTATTTACACATTATAATAAGTAGCATTTGGATGATAAACAACCAAAGCACTTGTGGACTGTTCAGGATGAATCTGGAAAGTTTCACTCAGCTCAATGCCGAACTCTTCGGGTTTGAGTAAATCAAAAAGTGGACGGTTCAGCTCCAAATCTGGACAAGCTGCATACCCAAATGAGTATCTAGCACCTTGATATCTGTTCATCTGAACATCGCCGAGTTTGCTTCCTTCATTCTCTGAAATGTTCAAATCGAGTCGGATTTGTTTATGGACCATCTCTGCCAAAGCTTCGGCAAGTTCGACACCTAGACCGTGAAATTGATAATACTCTGTGTAGTCTCCACGCTCATAAATCTCTCTCTCCGCTTCGCTAAGTTTTGCTCCTGCACTCACACAAGTAAGGGCAATCACATCGTGTCTTTCAGAGTGAAAAAAGTCACTCAAAGCACGGTGTGGAGCTTTGCTTTGGCGTGGAAAAGTAAATTTTGTTATAGCTCTTCCTATGGATTGTGCAAGCGGTTCGTGGTTGATTTCATCAGGTGCGTTGTACCCTTCGCTTTCATCAAAAATAAGCAGAGTATTATCATCACTGCGACACGGCCAGTAACCATAAATGATGGTCGGGTCAAAAAGATTTTCATCCAAAAATCTTTTTTTCAGTTTCTCATACGCAGGGTAAATTACTTCATTCATCTGTTTTTTATACGCCTCTTTTGTCATCCCTTTGGAGCTGTATCCCCAACGAGATTTGAAGAGAATTTTGTGATTCACCCATTCAAATGCCAACTCTTTTTGTGCACGGGTGAGTTTCATCTCTCTTCTTCCCCAAAACGGCGGAGTAGGAACTTTTACTTCACGACTTGGCATGTGGAGTTCGTGAAACGGCGGAATCACTATCTCTTTTTTCTCTTTTGTGATTTTTTCTTCATCATCTTTCCCATGCAAATCGGTATCGAAATTTCCTTTTTCAATTCTGCTCATAGCCGTCACACCATCAAAAGCATCTTTGCAGTAAAAGATAGGTCCATCATAAAAAGGTCGGCAAAAATCGTCTATAAATGCCCTTGTAAGTGCTGCTCCACCCAAAAGTACAGGTATAGCGATTCCCTCAGCTTTGAGCGCTTCAAGGTTTTCTTTCATCACTTGTGTTGATTTTACCAAAAGTCCGCTCATGCCGATTGCACTCGCATTGGACTCTTTGAGCGTTTTTACAAAGTTTTCCAAATCTACTTTTATCCCAAGATTTATAACTTTGAAGCCATTGTTTGAGAGGATAATATCGACAAGATTTTTACCCACATCATGCACATCGCCCTTGACTGTTCCCAAAATCAGGGTCGTATCGACCGCTTTGTCTATTTTTGGCAGATAAGGGTTGAGATAATCAACAGTTTTTTTCATCGTCTCAGCACTTTGAAGTACGAACGGCAACTGCATCTGTCCTGAGCCAAAAAGCTCGCCAACAACTTTCATCGCATCAATCAAAATCTCATTGACGATTTTCTCAGGTGCGATGGTTTTTCGTGCCTCTTCAACAAGGGGAATCATCCGCTCCTTATCGCCATCCATAAGAAGTTTTGCGATTTTCTCTTCATCGCTCATTGCCAAGTACGCCGCATCTTCCGCTACATTATCCACCGCTTCTTTGGTGCTGAAGTGTTCTATAAAAGTAAAAAGTGCCTCGCCATGTGGCTTGCGGTCAAAAATTAAATCATTACAAATCTCTTGGTCTTCTTTACTGATTTTATTTAAGGGAATGATATGTTGTACATTGATGATAACGCTTGTCAGTCCCGCTTCGATACAGTGATGCAAAAACATTGAGTTCAGGTAAGGTCGTGCATCTTTATCTAGTCCAAAAGAGATGTTTGAAAGTCCTAAAACTGCACCCACTTCTGGATGTCTTTTTCGTAGTTCACGGATGGCTTCGATAGTATTCATCCCCGCATCACGGTACTCTTCATCTCCACTTCCGAGTGTAAAGGTGAGTAGGTCAAAAACTAAATCTTGCGGATTGATACCGTGTTTTTGTGTCGCAAGGTCGTAAATACGCTCTGCGATTTCTATTTTTCTCTCTACTGTTTTTGCCATTCCGATTTCATCTATGGTCAGACAAACCAAAGCTGCACCATATTTTTTGGCGAGTTGACAAACCGCGTCAAACTTCTCTATCCCATCTTCAAGGTTCACAGAATTGATGATAGGTTTGCCACCGATGAGTTTTAAAGCCTCTTCCAGTGCGGGAGTCTGCGTCGAATCGGGCATAAGCGGAAGAGCCAATTTTTGAGAATAAAGGCTCATAACAGAGTTCATATCTTTTGTTTCATCGCGTCCTGCAAAACCGACACTCACATCTAAAACATGCGCACCCACACGAACTTGTTGCTGTCCAACACTCAAAGTCCCCTCATAATCTTCCGCCAAAAGAAGCTCGCGAAAGGCTTTTGAACCCGTTGCGTTACTTCGCTCTCCGATGAGAAGCGGGGCTGGTTCTTGCATAAGCGGTACGGTTGAAAAGAGTGAAGCAAGAGAGTTCGCCTGAGTTCCACATGCCGCCTTTGGCGTTTTGTTACTCACACGATTGACTAAAGCACGGATGTGTTGGGGTGTAGTTCCACAGCATCCACCCAAAAAGCTCACACCTCCAAAATCTAAAAATGCCTCTTGTTTATCTGCAAACTCTTCGGGTGCCATCGGATAGTAAGTGTGTCCCCCACGGTTTTGTGGAAGTCCTGCGTTGGCGTGAACGCTGATAGGTTTGCCCCAAAGTTCGCTGAGAGTTTTAACATGTTTGAGCACTTGTTCAGGTCCAGTTCCGCAGTTAAAACCAAGACTTAAAATGTCAAAAGGCTCCAAAATAGTCGCAATAGTTCCCGCATCAGTTCCGATAAGCATCGTTCCACTAAGCTCAATTGTGACGGAGACCATGATAGGAATTTGTCTATTTCTCTGAGAATTTGCCTCTGTACACGCATGAAGTGCAGCTTTTATCTGCAAAGGGTCTTGGCAAGTTTCAAGTAAAAAAATATCCACGCCACCATCTATAAGTGCCAAACAAAATTCTGTATAACCCGCGAACATCTCATCATAGTGGATATGTCCAAGCGATGGAAGTTTTGTTCCTGGTCCAATTGAGCCTAAAACAAAACGGGGATGTTCAGGAGTGCTAAATTTTTCACATTCCTTTTTTACAAGTTCCGTTCCCGCTTTTGTCAGCTCATACGCACGATGCCCGATTTGGTACTCATCAAGCACCCAAGAGAAAGAACCAAAAGTATTGGTCGTGATAAAGTCCGCTCCAGCAGTCAAATAAGCATGAAAAATCTCAGATAAAACCTCAGGGCAGGTAACATTGAGGAGTTCATTACACCCCTCATTCCCTTCCCATGCGGCATGTGGAATCTTTTCATCACGCTGTTGTAGTTGCGTTCCCATCGCACCATCAATGATTAGTGGGCGTGTTTTTATAGTGTTTAAAATATACTCTTTTGTTGTCATGGTTAAAAATCTTTTGTTAATTTGTAGTCTCTTATTTTATCTCAAGAGAGCATAAAAAAGGCTTTGCAAAAAAATTGCAAAAAATATGACGAAATAAGTACGCTAACTATTGACTTTAATCGTCAGAAAGTTATATAATGACGATGAAAGTCAAAAGTATAGGGAGTTTAATCGTTAAATATGGTAGTAGCTTATATTCGTCCAGATAAAAACTTTGATGCGGCAGGTGAACAGTTACAGCTTATCAACTCGTATGCGAGTTCAAAAAATATTGTCATTGATGATGAGTTTATCGACCATACTTCTCAAAATAAACGCCTGAGTGAGCGTACGAATGTTACTGATTATTTTAAAAGTAACGAGGGTGTAACTCTTTTGATTTATGATGTGTGGGTACTTAGCTCAAATATCGAAGACCTTATACAGATGTTTAGTTGTATGTTAAAAAAAGAGTTTACCATCCATTTTATCAAGCAGTCTGTTATAATATCGCAACAGAGCAATGTAGTTCTTGTTCTTGGGCTTATCGACCAACTTCGCCAGAGATTGCAAAATGAATCCAAAAGAGTCATTGGGCGACCAAAGGGAAGCAAATCAAATTCTAAATTTGATAAACATATAAATGAGATTATTTCATTTATAAAAGAGAAAAAAAGTGTGAGTGAAATGGCACGCCTTATCGGTCAAAGCCGAAGCTCTCTCAAAGATTATATTGAGTCTCGAGAGCTTAAGCAGGTGGCATTGAGTTCGCTTTTGCCTCAATCGTCGGAAAATGCAGAAGAGCATCTAATCAACACGATTAGTTGTCCCAATTAATTTATTTTAGGAGAAAAAGAGATGAGTGAAGAGAAAAAAGGTATTGAAATACCGACAGAGTGGAGAATCAAACGATACTTTCTGTACGCTTTAGTAACAGTGATTATTTTGGTTTTACCATGGATAACAATAGAAGGAAATCATTTTTTCCTGCTTAGCTTTGACAAATTGAAGTTGCATCTTGCATTTATTCAGTTTGATATGCAAGAGTTGTATTTGATGCCATTTTTACTTATGATTATGTTCCTTGGTATTTTTGGTATGACGGTTATGGGTGGACGCGTTTTTTGTGGTTGGGTTTGTCCGCAAACTGTATTTCGTGTCATTTATCGTGATTTGATTGAGACAAAAATTTTGGGTCTTCGCAAACGCATAAAAAACAAACAACAAGAACCAGATATGAGTAAAGCTGAGAATAAAGTCAAAAAAGTAATTGCTATTTTACTTTGGACACTTCTCTCTTTTGTGGCAGCTGCAAACTTTTTATGGTATTTCGTTCCGCCAGAAGATTTCTTTGCGTATTTAGCAGACCCAGCGGAGCATATGACGCTTTTTGGGGCAGTGATTGGGATAGCGTTGTTTTTGATTTATGACATTATCTTTTTGCAAGAAAACTTTTGTGTCTATGTTTGTCCTTACTCAAGAATCCAGTCAGTTTTATATGATGAGCATACAGTTATGGCTCTTTATGATATACACCGTGGTGGACATATCTATGATGAAAACAAAGAGAAACTCTTTACAAAACAAAAAGATTTACAAGCGGTTGAACCTCACGCTGAGTGTACGGCATGTGAAAGTTGTGTGACTGTTTGTCCTACACATATCGATATCCGTAAAGGTCTTCAGTTAGAGTGTATCAACTGTTTAGAGTGTGTGGATGCATGTACAACTGTTATGGGCAAACTTGGCAAACCATCTTTGGTTACTTGGTCGAGTGATTATGAGATTATTGACCAAAAAGGAAAAACAAAATATTTTCGTACGAAAGTATTAGGATATATAGCATTATTGGTGATTATCTCTATTATTCTTGGCATGATGGGAAGCAAAAAAGAGCATATGCTCCTCAATATCAATAAAGAAAATCGTCTCTATTCAGTAGAAAAACAGGCTGATAATAAAGTAAGAGTTGATAATGCGTATGAGTTCTTGCTTCAAAATACAGAAAACCATGATTTGGACTATTTCTTTGAAGTTATCCCGCCAAAAGGTATGGAAGGCAAAATCGTTATCACAAAACCAAGTGAGAAATTTACAGCAAGTCCAAATGTGAAAAAGAAAAAAATTGTCGTCCTTAGTACAACAGAGATGTTAGTAGATGATGAGCGAAAAGATAGTGTTATCCCGATTACTATCCGTGCATACGCTGTGGGACATGAAGATAAAATCGTAGTGTTAAGAAACTCTACATTTACTTTCCCAAGAGCAGATATCATTAAATCTGCAAAATAAAAGGGAAGCGTTACATAATCTTGGCATGTGGAACTTTCCACATGCCGGTATCAGCAATAAGGGTTAAAAACTAATTCTATTGCGACCACTATTTTTTGAAGCATATAATAAATTATCCACTCTTTTAAATATTTCATTCATATTTTCACTAGGCTCAATTTCAACAACACCCATACTTATCGTGAGATTACCAACTGTTTCAAAAGAGTACGCTTCTACTTCTTTTCTCAATCGCTCTGCATATTGCTTCGCATTTTCAAGTATCGTATTTGGCAAGATAATCAAAAACTCTTCTCCGCCGTATCGTCCAACTATATCCACATCGCGTAAATTTTTCATGACTAAACTCGAGAGTGAAGCTAGTACGCTGTCTCCAACATCATGCCCATAGGTATCATTCACATTTTTAAAAAAATCAACATCATACATTATGAGAGAAAGAGGTGTTTTATATCTGTTACAACGGCTCACTTCTGATGAGAGAATATTCATAATAGAGTAACGGTTATGCATAGATGTGAGTTCATCTGTTGTTGCTAACTTTTTAAAATTATCTTTTACTTTGCTCAGTTCAGCGGTTCTCTCTACTACTTTTTGTTCTAATGAAGAGTTTAGCTCTTCTAGTTGCGTAGTTTTATCATTAATTTTCTCGTTATATTTTAAAAAACTATTTTTGACCATTTGAGAAACATAATAGGAGAAAATGAGAGCCAATACGATAATAAACATGGCGATATAAAATATATATTGAGATTCTGAACTGTATGTTTCATACATGCTCACTTCTTGTTTTGCTAATTTATCCTCAATCTCAGAGAAGAAAAATCCACTTCCTATAATCCAATCTGTATTAGGAATTTTCTGTATAAACGAATATTTTTTATCTATTTTGTTAGTTGCTCGATTATAAAAATTATATACATGACCAACTTTATCTTTATCTTTGAGAGCATCCATGACATTACGAGCAGTGTCGGTTACTAGTGTATCTGTGATATTTTTATCTTCCCCGACAAATTGAGGAAAATATTTGTGAACGAGAAGATTACCCTTAGAATTGAGTAAAAATACATAGTTTTGCCCCATATTATCTACTGTATTTATGAGAGAATAGAGTTCTTTATCCATTTTCTTAGCTGCGGTGTTCAAATACTCTCCAGAACCAAAATACCAGTTATAGTGTCCAAAAGCTTTGATAAAGGCAACTTGTTCATATTGTTTCTTGCTATCTTCGTTTGGCTTTGTAAAAGTATCCCATAAAAATCCTTCACCGTTTTCTTTCGCTAGTGCAATCTCTTCTTGAATTATATATCTGCCATTTGCATCTTGAAAGTTGATGATAGAGCTTCCTTCTAGATGTCTTAAGTATTTGGGAGCAAGATGAAATATTCCATCATAATCTACAATCCATATAAAGCTCTCCCCATCATTCCAGACAAAAGTCTCGAGTGCGATGTGAATCATTTTTTTTATCTCTGTTTCTGATTTGGTCTCTTTGTACTCATTATAAATATTTTCTGCAATGGCATGTGCAGTTTGAACTCTTCTTTGAACAGTCTCGGTAAGTTTCTCTTTTATTTCCGCTTTTTTATGAATAATGATATCTGTGAGATTCGCAACTTTATCCTCAACAGCTTTTTTTTCACTGTTTAATATATCTTCTCTTAAGTTGCTTATACTTGATTCAAAATTTTGTAAATAAATTTGATAAGAGAGCAGGGTTACCACAAGAAAAAAGAGAGGGATGACAACCAAAGGAGCATAGGTAATGAAATTTAAAAAAGTTTTTTCTTTGAACATGAATTCACTCTTTATAATATTTTAATAATTGACAATATTATACTCTGTTGATGTCTTATTTTTGTCACATAGATAAAAGTGAACTAAAAAAAGAGATTCAAAAAGCATTTGATTTTATCGATAATTGCAGTTTTGCAAGGGCTTTATTATTAAAATTTAATAGAGAAAAAGATACACTTTAAAAACTACGCTTGGGAGTTTAAAATGTTGCAAAAAATTCAGTTAAGTAAAATTCAAAAGCTTTTTCTTTCATTTTTCATTTTTTATACAATTTTTGGTTTTTTTGCTACTCCTTATCTCCTGAAATCACAAATCACACAAACTATTGAAGCCAAAACGAATGCAAAAATTACGATAGAGGATATTTATTTTAACCCTTTTACTTTTACGCTTATTATCTCAAATTTTGATTTGAAGTCGCTAGAGAATCAACCGCTTGTAGCTTTCAAATCTATGTATCTCAATTTAGAACCAAGCTCTATTTTTCGTCCAGCATTTCATATCAAAGAGTTTGTATTAGCAAAACCAGAAATTTTTGTGGCATACAACAAGGATAAATCTTTTAATTTTATCTCTATTCTCAAACCAAATGAGACTCGAATTGAGGATGCAAATCAAAGTTCAAGCTTCCACATGCCAAGATTGATGTTTGAGAGAGTTTCTATAGAGGATGGAACACTCAAATATGATGATTTTTCCAAGCAAAATGAGTTTGATTTTATTTTCGAAGAGATAGGATTTACTCTTGCTGATATTGATACAAATGATTTCAATGTGAGTGATGGGAAACTCAAATTTTATTCCAAATTGGGCGATGCAGGTTATGTTGATTTTAAGAGTCAAGTGAGTGGATTTGACCCTTTTAAACTGCATGGAACTCTGGATGTGCAAAATGTGGAACTCTATAGCGTTTGGAGATATTTTCAAGATTTGTTCCACTTAGAAGTAGCCGATGGTAAACTCTCTTTGCATAGTGAGTATGCTTTGAATCTTGATGATATCAATGCAACAACGCTGAGTAATATAAGCTTGTCACTTGAAAATCTGAGACTCAAACCAAAAAAATCTTCCAAAGATATCCTCACACTTGACGCTTTGTATCTCAAAGATGGCTCACTCAAACCGCTCCTAAAAGATATTCATATTCAAAAAGTAGAGTTAAACAGTTTGAATGCACATGCCAAAAGAGATAAAAACGCTCAAATAGATTGGAGCGAGTATCTGCGGTTTAATCAGCACAACACACAAACAGCTACAAATGAGGAGACAAACAGTTCCAATCAATGGAGCGGTGTTATCGAAACTATCGCTCTCACAAACATCCAAGGAGATTTTCGTGATGAGGGTGTCACACCAAATGTTACCTCCAAACTGAGTGATCTCAATATCTCTATGCAAAATGTGACACTTGCAGGAGATGTGCCACTCCAGTATCAATTAGTGATGCATCTCAATAAAAATGTGCAGTGTAGTTCAGAGGGAAGCGTGAAATATGACTCGCTCGATATGAACTCTACTCTCAAATGTAGCGGTTTGGATGCACTCTGGTATCGCCCCTACCTTGATGCAATTACAAACGAGAAATTCAAAGTGTTTGACTTGAAGTTAGAGAGTTTGATGGCTGGTTTTGATGCCAATGTGAATCTCAAAGAGAGTGACTCGCAAACTATTTTCGCAATAAAAGATGCAAATGTAATGGTTGAAAAAGTGGCTCTTAGTAAAAAAAGCAGTGCAGAGAAGTTGCTTGATTTTGGTGCTTTGAATCTACAAGGCATCTCTTTGGATACAAAAACAAGAGAGATTCAAGCAAGAAAAATCGCACTGGGTAAATTAAATATTTATGCTAAGAGATATAAAAACAAAACATTCAGCGTTGAAGATTTAATCGTTCCACATGCCAAAGCTCAAGCAATTGCAGCTCCAAAGAGCCAAAATGAGGAGAAAGAGTATAGTTTCTTCGCTAAACATCTGCACCTTGATAATGCAAGTTTGAAATTTGATGATAAAGCACTTACTCCGAGTGTGCAAACTGCACTTGATAAAATAAATTTTGATATTTACGATGCAAACTCCAAAAAAGAGAGTTGGCTCAAATACAATCTCTCCGTGCGTGTGAATTATGGCGGATATGCAAAATCCAAAGGGAGTCTCAGACATACGCCACTCAAACAAAAAGGGACGATAGAGTTGCAAAATATCTCTCTCAAAGAGCTTACACCCTATTTGGGAGAGATTGCATATCTCACGATTGATGATGGTTCTTTGAGCCTCAAAGCAAATATGAGTTATGCAAAATCCTCCGTAAAAGCGGATTTGAGAGCTGTTGGTACATCTCGACTTGAAGACTTTTTTGTGAGTGATACGCGAGATGACACACCGATTCTCTCGCTCAGTGAAGTGAAACTTGGCTCTTTTACCTATGAGATGGCACCAAATAGATTTTTCGTCGATGAGGTGGATGTAAACTCCTTTTATGTCAATGCCCTCATAGATGAAAATAAAAAGATGAATCTTGCCTCGCTTATGAAACAAAATGAGGATGCAAACAGTACAAAAACAGAGGATTCCAATCAAACGCAAGAGAAATTTCCGCTCAAAATTATGAAAGTGAATGTGGCATTGGGAAGTGCTAACTTTTCTGATTTATCTTTGCCAATCAAATTTAAAACAAACATCCATGACTTGAATGGTTCTATTTATGGACTCTCAAATGCAGCGGATGAGACAAGTTATGTGGATATGGCAGGAGAGGTGGATCGCTATGGTTCAACAAAACTCAGAGGAAGCATCAACTCAGGGGATTTGAAATCATTTACGGATTTGGATTTTAGTTTTAAAAATCTTGACCTTGAATCTATGAGCGGATATAGTGCCTCATTCTCAGGATATAAGATAGATAATGGAAAACTATTTCTTGATTTAGAGTATGACATTCTCAACTCCGAACTTTTGGGAAAAAACAACATACTTATCAAAAATATAGAGTTGGGTGAAGAGCTTAGAGATGAAAATCAAACTCTTTTACCGCTTGGATTTGTTATCGCTCTTCTTGAAGACAGTGAGGGTGTGATTGATATCAACATGCCAGTCAATGGCAATGTAGATGATCCTGATTTCAAATATGGAGCTTTGGTCTGGAAAACTTTTGGAAAATTGGTTCTCAAAGCGGTTGCTTCGCCTTTTAGTATTTTAGGTTCAATTGTTGGAGGCGATGGCGATAAAATGGAGTATCTGGAGTTTGAGGGAGGGTCACTTACTCTCTTACCACCAGAACAAGAGAAGCTTGATAATATTGCAAAACTTTTGACAAAAAGACCAAAAATATCTCTTGGAATCCATGGAGGATATGACACAGCTCTCGATAAAAGAGCACTCCAAAAAGAGAAACTCTCGCGTATGGTTATTCAAAAAAGCGGAGTCAAAAGTAGAGAGAATCAGCTCAATGTAACGAGCATAGATTTAATGGAAGATTTGTATGAGGAGTTTGTACATGATAACAGACTCTACTCCATTGCAAAAGAGCTTAAAGGGCAGTTCAAAGGGGAAGAGTATAACAGAGCCTATGCGAGTGCAGTTTTTGAAGAGTGTTTAAAATTTCAGAGTGTGAGCGAAGGGGAGATGCAAACTTTGGCACGAAAACGAGCCGATGTTGTTCGTGCCTATTTGATTGAAAAAAGAGGTGTTGAGGTCTCTAGGATAAAAATCTTGGAGATAGCCAAAGCACCAGAGAATACAGAAAAATTTGTGAAAACAACATTGCAAGTAGATGCAACTTCAATGAAATAGGAGTTTTTCCACATGCCACTTTTTAAGTTGGCATGTGGAACTAGAGTAACTGCTCGTGTATAAAATCTATATCCACATGTGCTTGAATATGCTTGGCAAACTCCTCTATGCTTTTTACTTTGTAACTTTTGAAATCATAGCCAGAGTAGCGTTTGTCGATAGTGTGAAAAATTTTGTATCGAAAATCATCACTCTCAAAGAGACCATGCACAAAAGTAGCATAGAGATTTTTTTTCTCTTTGGCTCTTTTGTCTGTTACTCCATTGTGGATTTCATACCCAGATACGGGAGTGCCAAAAAGGTTGTATGTTCCTTTTTTTACTATTTTTTCTTCTTGAAAAACAATTTCGCCTTTAATGCGACCTAAACCTTTTGTCTCTTGGCATGTGGATTCGACGCAGAGTGGATCAAGTATTTTTTCAAACATCATCTCATATCCACCACAAATCGCAACTATTTTTTGCTCTTTAGAGAGGAGTATTTTTTCAAAACCACGCTCTTTGAGCCATGCTAAATCCTCAACAACTCTTTTACTTCCCGGAAGAATCAAAAGTTGGCATGTGGAAATCTCACTCACGGAGGAGATGAAGCTGAGTTCTATCTGAGCATCGGCTATGAGTGGCTCAAAATCTGTGAAGTTACTGATATGGGGAAGTTTGATAACCCCAACTTTGATGATGGCATTTTTGGTATCTTGTGTGTAATTCATGAGAGATTGTGCATCTTCAAAGCCAAGATTAAAAGGTTTATAGGGGACAACACCAAGCACTTTGATGCCAAACCGCTCCTCGATAATCTCTACACCTTCATCAAAAAGGGTTCTGTCTCCTCTGAATTTATTGATAATTACTCCGATGACATTGTGTTTGAGTTTTTTAGGAAGGAGTTTATATACACCATAAATCGAAGCAAAAACACCCCCTCGCTCGATATCAGCGACTAAAATAATTTTGGTGCCAAATGTATCTGCAATGTAAATATTGGATAAATCTTTGTTCATCAGATTGAGTTCTACAGGGCTTCCAGCCCCTTCGGCGACGATACAATCATAGGTTTTTAGAAGTTTTTTAAAACCTTTTTTGGCATGTGGTTTGAGAGAATCGATATCTCTGTAGTAGGAAATCACATCTTTTTCTCCAACACTTTTACCGTTAATGATGAGATGTGCAGAGTTGTTCGAGCCAGATTTGAGAAGGATAGGATTCATAAAATGTGAAGTTGGTATTCCAATGGCTTCGGCGGCAAAGTGTTGGGGTATGGCTATCTCTCCGCCATCATCACACACAGAGGAGTTGTTGGAAACATTTTGTGCTTTAAAGGGTGCTACACGAATACCTCGATGGTGTAAAAGATAGGTAAGGGCAAAAGAGAGCGTTGATTTTCCAGCATCACTGCTTGTGCCAAAGATACTCAGTGAGTTCATATGTTCGCCCCTTTTGCACTTTCAAACTCTCTTTGGAATTGATTCACTTGTTCCATGCTCTGCATAATTATTTGCTGAATAGCATGGGATGCGAGTTTGTGATGGGAAGCAAACTCTGTGATGGCACTTATGTTGAAGAGTTCAATATCACGAACAACTTTATAGAGTTCGCCAAGTGTGCCTCCATCATGCATAAGTGCAGATTGCGTAATCTCTGAGACATTCATTCGCTCTAAAATTTTTTCGAGTTTTACTCCAAAAACTGTTTCAATGAGCGATAAAACTCCAACAAAATAGGCTTCGCCCAAGGCATTGCTTTTTGCATCAGGTTGGATTGCTTTGAGGAGTTTTTCCATAAGTTCTGTACGGTTTTTGACCATGAGCATCAAAGGGGAGGCTTCATTGCCTGAGGCAACAGATTTGGAATAAATCATAAGCATAAGCCACTGAGCAAGAGGTTGGCGTCCTACAAGGGAGAGAACATGGTGAATGGAAGAGATTTTGTTTCTAAAATGAAACGCACCAGAGTTGATAAACTGTAAAAGCTGAAGTGTGAGAGCGTGATTTTTTTCAAACTCTGTAACGATTTCATCTATGTTTGTATCCTCAAGAAGAAGGTTGTAGAGTTTGAGAATATTGAATTTACTTGCATCATATTTGGCATTTTCTAAGATTTTTGGTTTGGCAAAGTAGTAGCCCTGAAACAGCTCACATCCAAGAGATTGTGCCAACTCATAATGTGCATGGTCTTCAATTTTTGTAGCGACAATCCTAATGCCGTAGGTTTTGAGTTCTTTGATGATATTTTTGGCATCGAGTGGCACACTCTCGTGAACATCGACTTTAAAAAATGACAACATTTTGAGAATAGGCAAATATTTTTCAAATGTATAGCTATCGAGTATCGTATCATTGATGGCGAGTGTATAGTTTTTTGTTTTAAGTAGCTCTATGCGTTCGATTACTTTTTCACTCATCTCGATGGTGTCAAAGAGGGCAAAAATAAAGAAATCGGTTGGAACCATAAAAATCAGATCATTCATCAAAAACTTTTCATCTATTTTGATGAATGCTTTGTTGCTGCTCAAAAATGCTTGTGTACCGAATTTGTTTAAGATGCTGCTCACTACCGAAGCACTTGCACTCAGGTCGTTATCTATATGATTTTGCATGTGAGAATCAAGGTAGAGGATGTCATAGCTATACTGTTTGCCATTGCCATCGATGATAGGTTGCCTTCCTAAATAAACATTTTCCACGCTCGAATCCTATTATGAGAACATTAGGAGGGATTATACAAGATTCTAAGAAATTTAATGGCTCAAAGAGGGAGAAAATGCTTTTGTTTAACTACTTGCCAGGTTACACATGCCAACATTATAAAAAGCAATCATGCTATAAATTCCTATCTATCTTACTTTAATGATAGGTGCAAATGCTTTTGTGCTGACATTTACTATGCTACCAACTTGTAACTCTTTTACTTCCATTTCGTCAACAACAACTTCGACAATTTGCTTATCAATACCAATAGTGACTACATAAATAATATCTCTTTTTTCGATGTCGAGTATCTCCCCTTCAAAAGAGAATTTGCTTGAGCTTGTTTTTGATAAAAAAATCTCTTTTGGTTTACCCTTTTGAAAAACTTTTCCCTCTTTAAGCCATAACACTTGGTCGGATAATTTAAAAACTTCTGAGCGGTCATGTGAAACCATTAAACTCGCAAGTTTAAAAATTTCATGTGTCTTTTTGAGTTCATCTTGCAGTCTGCTTCGTGTCATGGCATCAAGTGCTGAGAGAGGTTCATCAAGCAGCAAAACTTTTGGCTCCTGAGCGATAGAACGAGCCAAAGCTACTCTTTGTCTTTGACCACCTGAGAGAGTATTTGGTAATCTCTCTTTTAAAACCAATAATCCCATAACCTCTAAAATTTCTTCAGCTTTGGTGATGTTTTTGTTTGGTTGTGCAAAAAGAAGATTTTCTAATACACTCATATTTTCAAAAAGAGCATAGTTTTGAAAAACAAATCCTACTTTTCTTTTTTGAGGAGAGAGATTGATTCTCTTTTTGCTATCAAACCATATTTCGCCATCCATTGTAATGCTTCCATTATCTGGCGTCTCAAGCCCCGCTATCATTCTAAGGAGTGTTGTTTTACCGATTCCAGACTCTCCAAAAATAGTCCAAAACTCTCCCTTTTCAAAGTTGCATGTAACTTCAAAATCAATGATGCCAGTAGCCCCGAGTAGTTTTTTAGAAATAGAAATTTCAAGCATGGAAGCTCCCTTTTACATCGTTGCCTAGTTTGACATAAACCAGCCATAAAATTGCAAACGAAAAAGCGAACAGAATCAAAGAGTAGCTATGTGCCATACTGTAATTGAGTGCTTCAACCTCATTGTAAATAGCGATAGAAGCAACTTTTGTTTCACCGTCAATATTGCCACCAATCATTAAAACCACTCCAAATTCACCTACTGTATGGGCAAAAGAGATAACACCACCTGTTGCTAAAGAGGATTTTATAGAGGGTAATATAACCTTTAAAAGAGTTTGAAATTTACTTTTCCCCATGGTATGTGCTGCTTCAATTTGAAATTTGTCCATCGCTTTGAATCCGCTAAGAAGTGGATGCACCATAAAAGGTAAGCTAAAAATAATAGAGCCTATAACTAAACCATCAAAATGAAATGCCAATTGATGCCCAAATATATCTTTCCAAAAAGCACCCAAAAAGCCATTTTGACTAAACGCCAGTAAAAAATAAAATCCTAAAACAGACGGAGGAAGAACTAAAGGCATTGCAATAATTGCTTCCAAAACAGCACGAAAGCGGAACTTTGTAAAAGCAAGATAATAGGCAATTGGAATGCCTACGAGATACAAAAAAAGTGTTGTGATAAAAGCTAGTTTTATTGTTAAACCAAAAGGTTCCCAAAAAGCAGGGTTTAGCAATTCGCTCATAACACTTCCTCTAATGAAACTTCGGTTGCTTTAATAAAAACTTTTACTTCATCCCCTGACTCTAAAGATAATTGTTCTACTGCATTTGTCGTGATAATAGAGCCAATATTTATGCCATCCACATTAATATTTACTTTAGAAAGGATTTTGCCTTTATTTACGAACGAAACGGTGCCTTGTAAGAGATTTGAAAAACTAATTTCTCCACTAAGATTTTTGGCAATTCCCACTTCAGTCTCTTTAAAAATGACATTTGCTTCACTCCCTATTTGAAAAAAGTCAGGAAGTTCTAGTGTAATCGCGGTAAGTTTTTTGTTACCGCTTGTGAGTAAAACTCGCGTGATACCATCGTGTGTTTCAATGGTATCAATTAAGGCTTTTATTTTATTCATTTGGTAAAACAAATCCATATTTTTTAAAAATTTCTCGTGCTTTTGGAGTTTCTATGAAAGCTTCAAATTTTTTAGCGACAGGGTTTGTTTCTCCTTCTTTTAAGAGAGCATATCCTTGAACTATATCATTATGCCAAGCAGCTGGTAAGAGATAAAAGTTTCCTTCTTGTTTTAAAATCTCTGAATATCCTAAAGAGATAGGTAAAATTCCAACTTCAGCTGCACCGGTTTGGACAAATTGTGCTGCTTGAGATACATTTTCACCTAGAGCAAATTTTTCTTTTACCTTGTCATAATACTTTTGACTTTGAAGTGCATTGACCGCTGCTACTCCATAAGGTGCATGAGCAGGGTCTGCAATGGCTAGGCGTTTCACTTTTGGGTCTAAAAGTACATCAAACCCTTTACTTACATCAATACCACTATTTTTAGGCGTCCAAAGTCCTATCCGTCCATATGCGTAAGGTTTTGGATTTGCATGGATGAATCCAGCATCTTTTAGTTTTTGAACATATCCCATATCTGCTGCAAAGTACATATCATAGGGTGCTCCGTTTAGTATTTGAGTGTAAGCTTTACCAGTTGATCCAAAAGCAATAGTTGCTTTGTCTTCAGGATTTTCCATCTCAAATACACTTTTCATCTCTTTAAACGCATATATTAAATCTGCCGCTGCGGTAATACGAACTTCCCCTGCTTGCAAGTTGATAAAAGTAGCAAAAAGGAGAGCGATAACTGTTTTTTTCATGTGTTACTCCTCTACCTATTTTGCAATCATAACATCTGATGATTTAATAACAACAATAACTTCTTTACCATCTTTTAAATCTAACTCTTTTGCAGATTCATTTGTGATGATAGCTACAACTTTGTCCCCGTTGAGAAGTGTAACATTTATCTCAGAGTTAACCGCTCCAGCTTCTATCTTTGCGATTACACCTTTTAGCTTGTTTCTTGCACTAATATTTAAAACTTCACCTGTTGCAATCATTACATGAGAAGCTTTAAAAAAAGCGGTAACACTCTCTTGGACTTTTAATTGCATCTCATGAACACTATAATTTGAAATAACCGAAGATAACTCTGTACCATGAGGGGCTTCAAGAGAAATCACGGTATTTACCATGCCTTTATTGATTGCTGTAATCGTTGCTAATATCTTATTTCTTGCACTTATCTGCATTTTTTATTCCTTTATTTGTATTTAAATTTCTATCGTTATATTTTTTATTATATAACGATGTGACTCAAGATGCAACTTTTATACTAAATGTCTATTATTAGAGTTTTTAGCAAAAATTTAAGTTGCAATGCAAAATGAACAAACTCATCTTGCTATCTTTTTGAAGTCGGTAAGTTCTTGCAAAATTTGCAAGAAACTTATTAGAACAAGTAGTTCAACTCAAAACGAGTATCTACATTGTCGGCATTGACTTTTTCTGTGTCTTGGTAGCCGATTCTAAAACGCCATTGTAACTCTGGCATCGAAGGTATATTTTGAGTAAATCCTGCATAGTAGTAGTTTTCATCAAATTGACCTTTTGTCTCATCCGCATCTGTATGAAGTGCTGAAATTTGCATCATCACATCTTTATACACTGCTGATTTGTTGTCGTTTATTACAATTTCTGCACGGTAGCTTTTTGTGTTTGCTATCCAGTTTGTTCGAGCCATTGAACGCGTGTAACCATCAGTTGGGAAACCTCTCCATGGCATAACTAAATCCGCTTCATCAAAGAGTTGTGAGTACCCTAAGTTGAGTTTATAGTTGCTGTATGCACCTACAACACGAGCTGCTAACATTTGCGAATCAAGAGAGTCAGCCTCTTTGTAGCCACCACTTACTCCTGATTTTCCAGCGAGTTTGCCATTGATAGCAGCTCCACCAATTGCACCTGCACCGTCATCAAATTGTTTGATATATCGCACACCTGGTGTGAGCGAGAAACTTCCCATCTTAACATTGTAATTTGCTTCTGCCATCATCTCTGAAACAAGTTCAGGAACTTTATAAAAAGATGCATCGAGAGAGAGATTTTCAATTGATTTGTTATTCAAATCACCGACAATAAGTGGTGCATCCGTGCTTACTCCAGCTGCTTTAAGTCTTGTATATGAGAGACCTTGGTGCATAGCTGTATCGTCATTTGCATTCCACATGCTACTATTTGCACTATCGCTATTGTCATACATCAAAACAGAGTGAGCATCTGTGTGTGAGCGAAGCTTCTCTTGTGTTAAATAACCAAGTTTGATGGCTGTACTTGGAACAGCTTTTGTCTGTGCAACAACACCATCAAAAGTGTTTGGAATCATTTTTGTATCGTTTGACTTTGTGTAAAAAGTCTCTACCAATTGACGACCAACTTTGATATCCGTTTTTGGGATGCCTTTGTAGTTCAGATACGCCTGACCTAAAACAGCCATATCTTGAGATCCACCATTCACATAATTATATCTGCTAAGGACATCTGTTCCTGGCTTGAGATTTCCTACATTGTCATCTGCAACCTTGAAAAATCCATGGCTATAGTAGAGTCCAGCTCCAAAATCAAATCCGCCATAAGAAGCACTTTGATAGACAGCTGAACCGCCAAGACCACTTGTTAGATGATTCTCTTGTGTTGCTGACTCTTTTTCCCAGTTATACATAAATGTGTTCGAGCGAAGTCTTCCGTAAAATGTTCCATCTTGAAACATTTTTGTAAAACTATCTACAGCTACTGGAGCTTTGCCGTAAATGAGTTGGTAGTTTCCTTGGAGTGCTTGTTTTGGAGCTTCTTCAGCTGCACATGCCAAGGTAGTTAAAAGCATCGTAGCCAATGCAACGGTACTTAATGTAATACTTTTTTTCATAAAATTTTCCTTCATTAGGGGTTTTGATTTATGTATTATACTTTTGATTACTTGTTTTTTAAGTAATTTATTCTGTTTTTTTATCCCTGTTGCCTCCTAACTTAGATAAGTTTTATCGTTGTATCCAAAATTATATAACGATAAAACTTAAAATGCAATTTTGATTCTAAAATATTTTTACAATATTGTTTGAGTTTGTGGAGCTGAAATAATTTTAGTAGCTTGAATTATCTACGCGAAACCACCCAGCGATGGAGTATCTTGTTCTATTTGCTATTAAAACTTCATGAGGGAATGTGTCGCTCAAAAAAACTACCATTGTGTTGGCATGTGGAATCACCGTTGTCAGATAGTTATTTTGTGTATCATAAACGACAAGTGCACCGCCATCGTCTTCGCTCCACTTTTCATTGAGATAATAAACAAGAGTAACTACACGATTTTTAGAATCCTTAAAAGCATCCAAATGCGTTTCGTAAAAATCACCCGCTTCATAGATGGCAAAGTGGCTCTCAAAATAGCGAATACCCATAAATAGTTCTTTATTAATGTATGTTTGAAGTCCCTCTGCAAAGTTTAAAAACTCACTTTGAACACCGTTGTCATGGTCAAGCCAAGAGATTTTATCGCGTCTTCTTTCATCGTTTATCTGTTTATTGAGCGTTCGGGATATGGAAGCTCTTTTGTAGTTGTTTACCTCTTTTGCCTTGTGAAGCAGTTTGGCTGAAAGTTCATTATTTATGGCATGTGGAATGATGATGTACCCATCTTCAACGAGTGCGTTTGTGATTTGTTCGTAGAGTTCTTTGTTCATATTTTGCCTCTTTAAAGTTCACTCAATAAATTTATTTTATAAAGAGCAAACTACTTTGTTTCTTCCTGTCTCTTTTGCATTGTAGAGGGCTTTATCAGCTTTATTGACCCATTGAAAAACTGTATCTGAAGCTTCCATCTGTGCTACACCAATACTAATAGTAGCATGTAAAAATGTTTCAAATGGATATTGCTCTATCGCGTTTCGTAGTTTTTCTGCTAATTCTAATGCAGAGTTTTGCTCACACTCCGGAGCAATAATTATGAACTCTTCTCCTCCAAATCTTCCAACCACATCGGAGAGTCTGATATTTTCTTTCAAAATAGTTGCTACACGCACAAGTGCATCATCTCCAACTTGGTGTCCATAACTGTCGTTTATGTTTTTAAAATAATCAATATCAACCATAAGTAAACTAATCGGTCGCTCATAACGCTTAGCAGTCTGCACATGATGATCTAACAATTCATCTAATTTTCTTCTGTTGAAAATTCCTGTTAAGCGATCCATTGTTGATAAAACTTCGAGCTCTTTTTTGGCACTTATATCAATACCTACTGACATATAGGATTCTACGATATTGTCTTGATTTTTTATTGGAATGATTGTCTCTTCAAGCCAATATTCTCCTTCATTTTTATTGATGTTTTTTAATTCCCCTTTCCACTCTTCTCCTTTTTCGATAGTTTCCCATAGATTTTTATGAACCTCATGCGGAGTATCAGGATGTCTTACAATATTCATTTTTTGTCCAACCAATTCTTCTTTTGAATAACCAGAAGTATTTGCAAATGCGGAACTGACAGCAGTAATAATACTATTGGTTTTCGTATTTACACTGATAACATATTTATCTATGATATCTGCAAATCTTTTAAGATTACTATTGGATACAAAAAGCGATTTTTGTAGTCTCGAAGGAGCCAAAGAAGCATAAATAGCGAGTGGAATACTGAGCAAAATACTTAAAATAACAACAAAAATGGAAGTTGTTATATTTGTCTGAACAAGGGAGTCAATGTAATCTTTTTTAGGTTTAAGTACCAAGAGTGCGTCATCATCATTTTGTAAAATATCATCCAAAGGGTACGCATAAAACTCTTCCCCGTTTGGAATACCTGCAAGAATTTTAGAAGCATCGAGAGGAAAAGCATCTATGAGTTTTACATTCAAATTTATATATTTTGACCATGACAATTTTGAATCAGTATGGGTAATAAAATATCCATCTTTATCAACAATATAGTGATCAAACACAGTAGATTTACTGACCTTAGACAATATCTCATCCATCAAAATATTAACAATAACAATGCCCTGAAACTTATTCTCTTGATAAATAGGTGTTGCTAAACGAATGGTAGGTCTGTATGGAACTTCTATCTTCCCATTTTCAATATTTAAATCTATTTTGGAACGCCAAATTGTGTTTGGTTGATTTTTACTCACTATTTGAAAATAGTCACGATCTTTTTTATCTTGAAGCTTTGATTTTTCTGTAGTAAATGGTAAATCTAAGCTATTATTGCGATTGATTCGTATCTTCTCTTTTCCATCATAATCAATAAAGCGTGTCTGCATAATATATTTATCAGAAAGTGTTAAAGCATAAAAAACATTTTCAACAGTAGCTCTATTGAACTCATTTGGAGATTTGATATATTCAAGCAGAGTTTTATTCGACGCAACTGCTTTTAAAATAGTATCTACTCTTTCAATATCAGCAGCGAGAATATTGTTTTTGTTTATAAAAGCAATCTCTTCTGCATTTTTGTTAATTCTTTTTTCGATATCAATCATTTGCAATTTATATCCAATACCAGTACCAAAAAGGGCAATAACAATACCAAATAAGACGAAATAGACAGTAAAAACGAACTTAAAATTTTTTTGATTCATTAATAGCAACCTCAATATGTATGAGTTAGATTCTACACTATTTGATATTAATTTTTTATATATGGGCTGGAGCCTTCTTTGAAGGTTCCACATGCCAAGAGATAAAAGTGTGTGCGATACTTAGAGTTTAGAATTGGCGAATCTATTTTTTGGTGGCAAAAGAGTAATAGTATATAACTCTAAAATCAGTTCTGTCTTCATAACCCAATGCGTTTGCTTCGTCTGTTTCATCTTTTATGGAGTAGCGAACTCTCAGTTTATGTTGCGTGTTCAAAGCATAATTACAATCTAAATTACTCTCAGTAAAATCATCTTTAAGACTCTTTTCTTTCGCAGTTACTTTTACAGACCCAAGTTTTATTGTTGCATTTGTAAATGGCTTCAACTTTATATATCCACCAATCGCTTGACTAGGTTCATAGTTCCCATAGCCTTGCTGCCAATCTGAATACATTGGTCCTGCTTCGAGAGCCTGAAATTTATTGTCCATTATCTGATTATACAGAAGTGCAGTGTCAATATAAGTGGTATTGAATTGCGTACGAACTCCTAGCATTTGAGAATTGTCTCCACTCTTATAATCATTCCCGCCATACTGTGTTTCAAGAGAGATATTGGGCATAAAGTTGTATTTAATATCTGCATAACGATAATCAGACAAAAATATTACTTGGTTGTCTATCGCTTTTATGTATTGTGCATGAATTTGTGTATTTGCTAATGTAGTATTTTCAATGTAAATATAGCCTAAACCACGCTCTCCCCATTTTGTATTCTCGGTGCTAAAAGAGTTGTATTTAGAACCAAAACCTGTGTAGCTCTCTATCCATCCTGCTTCGATAAGTGTTTTTTCTATCTCACGAGTTTTAAATATAATGCCTGAATATGTTGAAGGTAAAGCTCTCAGGTCATGGTCGTTGGCTAAGGGGGTAGAGAGTCTTTGTCTGCCTATGTATAGGCTTGATTTATCAAGAGCATAGTGGGCGTATGCTTCACCAAGAAATGTGAGATTTTTATTCTCTTTTTGCTCAAGCATAGAAGAACCTGTTGCTTCATCTCTTTTTGTGAAACCAGTCAAGAAGTTGCCATATGGAGCAACTCCGACTTGCAGACCATGCCAAGGGGCTGTTACTATTTTAGCAATACCTCCCAAGGTGAGGGCTTTTGCATTCGGGGTAGAGGGTTTGTCAAAATCTCTATCAAAATAAAAAAGAGTGCTGTCCAAAGTGATATGGCTCTCTTTTACTGATTCTTCAAGTGTGTCATATCCGCAGACTATTACACTCATTAAGAGAGTGCTAACAATAATTTTTTTCATTTTTATATTTCCAATCCAATAACAGTCATGTCATCATTTCTATCATTATTTTTTATCATACTTTCGTAATTGTACATCTCATCAACAAATATCAATTTTTGTTCCTCTAAAGATTTGTGATGATTTTCTACGACAATGCTTTGAAACCTGTTTTTGCCAAAAGGAAACCCTTTTTCTCCACCATTTTGGTCTAAATAACCATCAGTTGTGCAGTAAAATTTCATTCCCTTTTCTACGGGTATCGTAACTTCTTTATATTCGTAATCCATGGCACATTTTTTGTATCCAACAGAGTATCTATTCCCTTTGGCTGTATGAAATAAGCCATCTATGTCAAGATAAAATAACGATGTTTCAGCACCAGCAAATTTGAGTATCTTCTCTTGTTTATTGTAATAAATAATTCCCCCATCCCATCCAGCATTTGATTTACTTTCTGGAGATACTTGCTTTAATAAAACTTTCATTGTTCGATTAAAATAGGACATAATCCACGCAGGGCTTACATCCATATTTTCATCTTCTTTAATAATTGCTACAATTTCTCTCTCTATTGCTTTTACAATCATAGTTACAAAAGCTCCTGGCACACCATGTCCAGTACAATCAATGAACAAAAGTAAACATTCATCACTATGTCTTAACTCATTAAAAAGCCAAATATCTCCACCCACGGTATCTTTTGGCATCCAATGAACAAAATAATCTTCAAAATATTTATTGAGTAGATTTTTATCAGGAAGTAAGGCCCCTTGAATTAATGAAGCATATTCGATACTTGCTCTTGTGTGCTTATGAATCTCTTCTATCTCTTGTTTAGCAATATCAAGTTCATTGATTTTATCTTGAAGAGCATCTTGCTGTTCATCAATTATCGCTTTCATGCTAAAGAATTCTTTATTCATAATTCCAATTTCATCATTATAAAATTGTCTTTGTTGCACATCTCTTATCTTGTTTTGAAACTTTTTAATAACATCCGTCAAATAATCAACAGGAGCATTTATCTTTTTACGAAGCAACACATAGATGAGTAGATTTCCTAAAATAAAAAATATACCCACAAAAAGAATATAGCTAAATTGACTTTTGATTGTAGTATTTAAGATGGTAATTTCACTGCTTGTACGATTTTCAAACATCATAATCATGTCATCAATTGGAAGCATTATCTTTTGTTTGGCACGATAATAAGAGCTGCTATGCAAGAGCATGATTGCTTTTTCTTGTTGATTCTCCTCCATAGCTTTAAATGCTTGTACTTCTAAATTCACTAAATCGTTTGAATTATCTTCTGCTTGTTTTAACTTCGCTAATTCAGTGTCAGAAAAAGGAAGCTTTTTGATCATATTTGCAAATGCTACTTTCTCTCTAAGAGGATGTTTTGATTCTCGTAAAGCTTCGTCTAAATCCCAATAAATACCATTATTATACCCTTGGGGTCTTTCTAGTTTACCATTTCTAATATCTAATGTATCAAAATATTGCTGTTTGAATTTTCTCTCCCCAGTAACAGTGTAAGTTCTTGCAAAATGTGTTAAATCCTCTGAACTTTGTCGTAATTCAGAAACCACTTGCAAAATATTTAACTTCTCTTGATACGCCTTGGCAAGATTGTTTTCTGTTCTATCTAAAACAATGATTTCATAAATTAAAAATAAAACCATTATCAATTCAAATGAGACCAATGCAATATTAAAAACACTTAATTTAATATTGAGAATATTGCTTTTAGTATAATATTTATAGCCTATATATCCAAATAATACCAAAACAATAAATGCAAATGCGAGTTGTTCTTTTGTTAAAAGCCCTATAAATGAGACTTCAGTAGGTGCAGTTATTTCATTTATTCTTGTTTTTTCATAAGTTTTATCTCTCACTTTTGCAAGTTCCACTTTGGGAATTATTTCAAAAGCTTTGTTGATTATAGAAGCTAATTCTGGATATTTATGAGGCACACCAATTGCAACTTCGCCGTATCTGTCATAAAGTGTTTCAACAATTTTCAAATTATATTGTTTTAAATCTTTTTCATTCACATAATAAGCAACCAGTGCATCTGCCTCATCTGTTGATTTCATTTTATTGTAAATATCTTCTAATGAGGGTAAGTGAATAATTTTTGATGTTGGGGATTTTTCTTGCATCATCAAATCGACAATCGTGTTTTCTTTAAGATAAACAGTTTGGTCTTTAATATCTGCAAAAGATTTAATCGAACTACTCTCACGCACCACTAAATAACAAGGAGCAAAATTATATGCAGGCGAATAAGAAAAATATTTTTCTTCTCTCTCTTTTGTATAACTTAGTCCCATGATGGCACTTACATCATTCCCTTCACTCGCTTTTGTAAAACCATCTGACCAAACATTAAATTTTACAGGAATAATATTCGTCCCGACATATTGATTGATTAGTTTTAAAACTTCAGTGTGTAAACTATCACCATTGTCATCGCTTGGCCAATAATTCATAACGGCAATACGAATCATAGGATTTTTTTGCAACCACAATTTTTCTTCTGCTGTTAAAAAATCTTGTTCCTCATTCATGTAGTATCTTTGTGCTTCATTGATGACCCAATTACTTTCAAATTTTTTTAAAATTTCTTTATCTATTTTTTTGAACCCTTCATTAAAGATGTCGATTTTTTTATTATCGTTAGAGATAGCACATATATCGTTTTTGCGGGTAAAAAAATCTAATCTTTTAATAAGATGATTTTTATTATTTTTACGAATAAAGTCATCTAGAGCTACTGAATCATCATAAATAGCATTGACTTTATGTGTAAGAAGGGAGTGTATGAGTTCTTCATAAGTATCAAATGAGATAATCGCTACATTTTTAAACTCAGTTTGCAACTGTGTCTTAAAATCTTCTCCAATGATTCCAATTGCTTTCATGGCTCTGTTAGATACATCTAAAGCATAAAGTGCATTTTTTGTTTTGTAATATGGAGCAGATGACTTCATCCATTGTTCGTAAGGTGTCGTTCCTAAAAAATAGTCAACTTCCCCTTTTTTAGCTAATTTTATAGCATTGTCCCAACTCTTTGCGTTTACAAATTCTATTTTATAATGATTTTCTTCCGCCCAAGCAGTATAAACATCTATAAAAAGCCCATAAGGTTTGCCATCAACATTATATGAATAAGGTGCGTAGTCAGGGTCATATGCAACTTTAAAATGTTGTATGGCATGTACATGAACAATAGATAACATAAATAACAATAATAATCTAATCATAGATATCCTTCATATATCACATGCAATAATTATGGCATATTCCCATAGCTAAAGCAAGAAAATTAATTATTACCAATAATTTATAACAATATAGAGAAATTTTGGCTGAATTTAAAATATTTTAGTAGGCTTTAAAATCCCATCACCAAAGGGTATATTGGATATAAATTTTATTTTATTTGTAACTGAAGCACTTATCATGTCAGTAAACATATTTTCAAAAAGTTCATCTGATAGTTTATCAATATCCATGAATCCGTCAATTATAAGGGATGAGAGACCATGCAGAGATGACCAAATCAAGATGGTTCTTATAAAGCTGTCCTCTTTTTTAAGAATACCGCTTTTTTGTCCCTCTTCAATAGCCTGTTTGAGTGATGCAAATCCACTGCAATCATCATCTTTTATACTTAGCGTGGCTTCTCTTATTTTGGCATATTTGTTTCCAAAAAGAAGTCTGTAAATATTTGGGTTTTGTTTTGCAAATTCTAAATACGCTTTTGCACTCTGATAAAATCTATCTATTAAGGGTTTTTCTTTATCTTTAAGTGGGGGAGAGACAAAAGCATCAAAGTCATCAAAACCTTTTTGAATCATAGTTTCAATCAGTTCCTCTTTTGAACTAAAATGTCTATAAATAGCAGACCTTGAAGTGCCAGTTGCATCCGAGAGGATTTTTAGAGTTAATTTTTCAATATCTTCTTTTGCTATAAAATCAAAAGCTATTTTCAAAAAATCATCTTTTAAATTTCCATGGTGGTAATCATTTTTTATCATAAGTGTATTTTATCATAAAAGTTATGTGAACAATGTTTACATTTGCTAAATTTTATGTTAACATTGTTCACATAAAACTCAAGGAGTGAAAAAATGAAAAAATTACTACTGTTTACTGCTCTTACAATAGCGGTATTTGGAGAGAATTCGGTGGAAATCGCCAAAAAATCGTACGAGAATATGTCTGGTTATAAAGATAGTGTCTCTGTAAATACGATGATTTTAAAAAATGCACAAGGTGTAGAAAATATTAGAAAACTAGAGATAAAAAAATTGGAATCAAGTAATGGAGATAAAACTTTGATAGGATTCTTGTATCCCATAGATATTAAAGATACAAAACTCCTTAGTTATGAAGAACTAGGAGAGGATGATAAACAGTGGCTCTACTTACCAGCTTTGAAGAGAGTAAAAAGAATAAGTTCTAGCGATAAATCTGGCTCTTTTATGGCGAGTGAATTTAGCTATGAGGATATTTCATCACAAAATTATGAAAAATACTCCTATTTAGAAGAAGTACAGAAAGTTGTAAAAAATGAAGCGGAGTGTTTTGCAATTACAAGAATCCCAAAAGATAGCAACAGCGGGTATTCTAAGCAAATTTTGTACATTGATACGCAAACATATTTAGCAAAATTTGGCGCATATTTTGATAAGCAAAATAGATTACTTAAAGAAGTCTCCTTTTTGGAATATATCAAACTTGAAGGGGTTTATAGAATTAAAAAGATGGAGATGTTTAATGTTCAAACAAAAAAAAGCAGTATCTTAACTTGGGATGAGGAGAGAGTCAAAGTAGGACTGAGTGAAGATGATTTTTCAAAAAGGGTATTGCAATGATTCAATTTATACTCCTTTTTGTCTTAGTTACATTTGCACATGCCATGGAAGAAAAATCGAATATCTCAGCGAAATATATTGGTTACAGTAACTTTGCAAACGAAAAGATGGTTGAAGGAGATACAAAACTAAAATTTGAAAATGACTTTTTTGCAACAAATATAGCATTGGAATATTTGTATAGCTCCGAGTATGATGAAAAAAGATATATCAATGTGAATGAATTATATCTGATGCAACGGCATGTGGATTATAGTTTTACACTTGGCAAAGTACTCAAATACTGGGGTGAGCTGGAGGGTTACAATGTAACGGATGTGTTTAACCAAAAAAATATTTTGTTAAATCCATTCGATAAGAGTGCAAAACTTGGGGCTTGGAGCTTCTTAATTTCAAAATATTTTGATGAAAATAGTCTTGAGTTTGGAATCAAGTTGTATGAAGAGAATCAAAAATATCCAAAAAAAGGCACACCATTTTCTCCCTTTGATATAAAGTACAATGAAGATTTAAAACTAAGTGATGCACGATATACCCCAACAGTTTTTCTTGCGTACAATTTTGTAAATGACACATTTATTGACAGCGAAACAAAACTGATACTGCTTCACGGTTACGATAACAAGCGATATTTTATCCAAACAGCTTCATCTGAACTCTCACAGTATGCGTACAGAGTAAACAAATTTATGCTCCTCTCAAATATTGTTTATAAAGGGACAATTTTGAAGTGTGAAACAAGCTATACGGATGTGATAAGCGATAAGGCGATGAGCGATTACACACAACTCACTTTTGGCATGGAAAACAGTTTAGAGGAAATTTTTGGTGCTAGTCTCAATCTATATACTGAATATTATAGGTACATTTATATAGACGATAAAATAAAAAATGTAGATATCTCTGAAATCTATGATAACGATATTTTCTTGGCACTCAAATTGAATTTTAACGATGTAAAAAATAGCGAAATAAAAAGCGGTATTTTATACGACACGCTACATGGAGAAAAAGTTTTTAAAGTTGAGGCACAATCAAGAGTTATTGATAACTTAGTTTTGAGTGGCGAATATCTTCGGCTCTTGCCAGAAAATAAAACTGTTTTATCACAAATCAAAGAGTCCAACAAAGTTATGATTGGGCTTACATATTCATTCTAAAGGTTGGCATGTGGAAAGATATATAGATTTTTTGGACAGATATAAATACATAATTTTAGTTTTGACAACACTTATGGTTGCCATATTTTCAATAGCCTTAAAAGATTTGGCGTATGAGGGAAGTTACAAAATATGGTTTGATAAAGAGTCTAAAATCTTAAAAGAGTATGAGCATTTCAGAACTACTTTTAGCGGTGATGATACTTTTATAGTGGCTTTTAAAGATGAAAATGGGATGTTTAATCAAAAAGCAGTGCAAACGATTTTAGCTTTGAGTGAGGCGTTTAAAAAAATTGACGGTGTAAGAAAGGTGGATAGCCTTACAAATTATCAATATATAAGTTCGCAAGATGATGAAATCATTGTAGAAGATTTTATAAAAGATTTTGAAAATTTAGAAGAAAAAAGAGTACATGCCATAAACGACAAACTTATACTCAATCAGCTCATAGATAAAGATGCACAAACCACCGCCATAGCAGTTCGACTCTCAAATGAGAGCGGTGCGAATGAAGAGGTAAATATTTTTGTGATGAAGGCACTCAAAGATGTAACCGATACTTTTAGTAAAGAGAGTGGGTACAAGTTTTATATTACAGGTGCACCCGCTATTACAGCATCCTTGGTCACAATCTCACAAAGTGATGCGATGGTGCTTATGCCACTTGCTGTAATCGTAGTTGTTACCTTGTTATTTATGCTTTTTAGAACTTTTTTAGGTGTGTTAGTTCCTTCGATTGTAATTGTTTTTACTTTTTTACTGGTGCTGAGTATGCAAGTTCTGCTTGGATATAAACTCAATAACTTTACGGTAAATATTCCCTCTTTTATCACAGCTATTGCCATCGCCGATGCAATGCACCTCTACCTAGCATGGATGCATTATAAAATAAAAAACCTCAATAATCATGAAGCGTTAAGTGTCGCACTCAAAACAAATATTGTGCCAATCGCACTCACTTCTTTTACAACGGCTGTTGGATTTGCATCACTTGGATTCAGTGAAATTGAACCCATAGCAACTTTAGGCATCGCAATAACAACTGGAGCTATATTGGCATTTATCTTTAGCATAACTATTGTCCCTGTCCTTTTATTGCTCTTTGGAGAGAAGTATCAAGCAAGACCGCTTAAGTTTTTAAATCTTTCAAACACAAAAGGGTATGGGACATTCATTGTTAAAAATGATAAAAAAATAGTGTATGGATTTACTGTTTTATTGATATTTTTTTCTTATGGTCTTAGTAGCATAAAAGTAGATAGCAATAACATAAAATATTTCTCTGCCGACACAGTTGTGAGAAGTGGAAGTGAGTTTATAGAAAAAAATTTAACAGGCTCCATGGTGTATGAGATTATTTTAGACTCAAAACAAAAGGAGGGTGTAAAAAATCCTGAGTTTTTACAGACAATAGAAATATTTGAAAATGAATTCAAGCAAGAGTATAAAAATGTGCGATTTACCACCTCTTTAAAAGATATAGTTGTTCGTATGCAAGAGGTGCTAAATAAAGATTCCACATGCCAGATGCCAAGCGATACAAATCTTATTGCACAGTATCTTTTACTTTATTCTATGAGTCTTCCGCAGGGGATGGAGATAAATGACAAGATAGATACGAATGAACAGTTTTTAAGACTCTCAATCAATACAAATCTGGTAAATACTTCAAAAGATTTACAAATGATAGAGTGGATAAAACATTGGTGGCAAGAAAAGAGCAAGTATAGTGCAGATATTCAAGGACAAGCGGCTATTTTTGCTTATATGCAGTCAAGTATAACAAATACCCTGTTACTCTCCATTGCAAGTACCTTATTGATAGTCGCTCTTTGTATGTACATGATATATAAAAATTTAACAATGTTATCTCTTTTTATGCTTCCAAATATTGCTCCGATTATTTTTGTCGCAGGTGTTATGGGGTATTTAGGGATTGATATAGATTTGGGGATTGCCATCTCTGCCGCAGTTATTTTAGGAATAGCTGTGGATGATACTATTCACTTTTTTAGTAAATATTTTGAAGTCATAAAAGTAAAAACTTTTGAAGAGAGTATAGATTATATTATGAGCCACAGCGGTAATGCGATGATACTTACAACTTTCATTTTGTCAGTTACTTTTGCACTTTTTGGAGTGAGTAGTTTTATACCAAATGTTAATTTTGCTATTGTCACTGTCAGTGCTTTAAATATAGCATTACTTTTGGATTTACTGCTCTTACCAGCACTACTGAGTCTATTTTTTAGGAAGTAAAATCTAGTAGCAGAAAAACTCTGCTATTAGATTGGGAGAACGCGGATTCTTTTTGATAATTTTTCTTTTAAAGTTGCTTCTATCGCGTAAAGTGTACCAGTTGAAGAGGAAGCACAGCCGTTACATGCACCTAAATAGCGGATGTAAATATCAATGTACTCATCCCCTTTTTTGATGTCGATAACTTCCATATTTCCGCCGTCCATTACCAAAAATTGGCGAACATTTTCATCTACGACTGCATCCACTGCTTTGATTTGTTGCACCAAAGTCATGTTCTCAAAATCGCCATTTGCACCTGCGTCTGCCGCAGCTTTCATTTTCTCTTCGTCCATTTCACGACGCGTGTCCGCTAAAATATCGACAAGGTAGTATTCTCTTGCTTCATGACCGCCAGGTTTGATACAAGATTTACAAAAACCACCTGCTTTTGTGTAGTCTGTAATTTGCTCAATCGTTTTTAAATCGTTGAGTTTGATAACTTCTTTGAGTGTGCCTAAGCTTACTCTCGCACATTCACACACGATAATTTCTGTCTCAAAAGTTGAAGCATCGACACCTTTGTAAAGTCCTGCCGCTTTTTTGATAACATCATACGCCATAACTGAACAGTGCATTTTTTGAGGTGGAACAGCTGGAACATCTGGAGTGTCACGAAGAGCAAACTCCACATCGATATTTGTGATTTTTACCGCTTCATCAACTGTTTTACCAATACAAAGATCTGTCATAACATCAGACGATGCTATCGCAGTGCCACAGCCAAAACTTTTAAATTTTGAGTTTACGATTGTGTCCGTTTTTTGGTCAATTTCCCAGTACAAACGAACTGCATCCCCACAACTCTCCGCACCAAAATCTGCAACGATAAGTTTATTTCCGCGAGCCTCAGCATCTGCTTCAAAAATCTCCCCTTGGTGTTGCGGGTTATTCATCAGCGTTGTTACTTTGTTAGAGTACGCATCCCATAATGACGCCCCTAATAAATCATTTTTTGCCATAATTTTTATCCTTAATTTTATTTCATAAAATGAAGGAAACCTTCATCTTAATTTAAAACGCTAAAGGAAGTAATTCCTTTAGCTACGCTAACGCTGAGTTCTCTTCGGCAGAGAGCCCACGCAACTTGTTGCTTTTTTTATTGTAGAGGTGCCACTCATTGCCTTAGCAATTAGTGGTGAAGTTCACACTCTTGAACTTCTCCACCCTTTGTTGGTTTTTGTAGTGCAAACGAGCTTGAAATGGCTCTAAGTCTTGCGACCGCATTTTTAAAATGGCTGATAGTATAGTCAATTTCAGCATCTGTTGTAAAGCGACTGAGGCTCAGACGAATTCCTGTGTGTGCGAGTTCGTTATCTGCTCCGATTGCTAACATTACTGTGTTTGCCTCTAAATCTTCACTTGCACATGCCGAACCTGTAGATGCTCCGATTTGTCCGTTGTTTAAATCCCAAAGCATTCCCTCACCCTCAACACCTCTGATAGAAATTAAAATCGTGTTTGGAGTGCGACCCTCTTTCGAGCCAACAACCATCGTGTCACTCAGCTCTAAAAGAGCATCTTCTAAACGGTCTCTTTTAGCTTTAATAGTTGCCATTTTTTCTTCTAAATTTGTTGTTGCAAGTTCGAGTGCTTTACCCATTCCTACAATAAATGGAACATTGAGTGTACCTGAACGGCGACCGCCCATTTGAGAACCACCATGAAGAAGCGGAGTAAGCTTTTGTGAGTTTTTGATATACAAAGCACCTACACCTTTTGGACCGTGAAACTTGTGTGCTGACATGCTAAGAAAATCCACATGCACATCTTGCAAATCTACAGGGATTTTACCCACTGCTTGAACGCCATCGGAGTGAAACAAAACACCCTTAGCCTTACAAATTTCGCCAATCTCTTTGATAGGAAAAATCATACCCGTTTCATTATTCGCCCACATAATTGAGACTAAAGCAGTTTTTTCTGTAATAAAACTTTTTACAGTATGTGCTTCAACGATTCCATTTTCATTGACTGGGAGATAAGTTACTTTTACACCTTCTTCTTCTAAAAAGCGGCATGTGGAAAGAATGGACGGATGTTCAACTTCTGTAGTTACTATGTGATTTTTTTCGCCATTGACGATTAAATCTGTAAAAACTGATTTTAATACCCAGTTGTTTGACTCTGTTGCACATGAAGTAAAAACGATGTCGTCCTCATCTGAAGCATTGAGTGCTTTATAAACTTGGTTTATCGCCGTGCTAAGTGCCGGATGCGAAGCTGTACCAAATTTATGAAGTGAGTTAGGATTTCCGTACATTTCAGTAAAATAGGGCATCATAGCTTCTACAACTTGTGGGTCAACCATCGTTGTAGCGTTATTATCTAAATAAACTTTCATTTTTTACCTTTTTTTTAAATAGGATAGATTTTGTCTTGTTTTAATTCTGATATAATAATGGCTTTGTTATTTGATAAAGCTTAAATTAAACTGACTCACTATTTGATTTAAGAAATTAAGAAGCATTCAAGATAATGGCAGTGAATCTACGCCAAAGGAAAAATAAAATATGTGTAATTTTAACAAACAAAGCGAAGATGCAAAAGCTCTTATACATCTCTTTATGACTAAGAGTGCTCAAACGGTTGGTGGAGTAAATTTCTTACTTGCCCTTATAGAAGCGATGAAGAGTAAAAAGCCAAACCCTTTGATGCTCTCAGCAAAACAAGTAGCTTCGGAAAATACAATTATTCGATGGAATAAAGTTGTTTTCAAAGATAAATTTATGGTTTTGGAGGAGATACTTTTTGCTTATAGAACTTCTGAAGACCCTGACTTTAACATTCTTGCAAACCAAAATGAAAAAAAGAAAAAAGCAATTATCAATATGGTAAAAACTTTAGCACCTATAGAGTTCGTTGTAACCCCTCAAAATCATAAAGATGGTGGTGGATTTAGTTTTAAAGTTTTTGAAACTATAGAAGAGAATTTCGTCAAAATAAATCCTATATTTGTTGCGATGTTCTTTTGTTCTGCCGAGTTCACTAAAAAAGCATTAAATTACGAAATATAGTATTTTTTTATACAATGGGACTAAAATGAGACCTCTTTTGTGTTACTATTAAGCTCATTTTATTTTATTTTTAATTAGGGGATTTCGCATGAAATTTTTGTCTGTTAGTACTAAGCTGAATATTGCCATTATTGGGATATCTTTATTGTCATTGGCAGCTTCTTTTGTTGTTCTTTCAATGTATGCTGAAAAGATTAAGTTGGATGTGTATCAAACTACCAGCAAAGAGCTTATAATCAGTGCGAATGATAAGATAGAGTCCAAGAATAGGGTTGGAATTACAAATGCCATTTCGATTGCGAATGATGAAAGAATAAAAGTTGCTCTTGATAGAAATGAAAGAAAATTTGCAATTGATTCTCTCGCAAATATCTCATCGAAAATGAAAGAACATACAGAATTTAAAAATATTAAAGTACACATTCACACGAAAGAAAATAAAGCATTTTTGCGAAATTGGGAACCTGATAAATATGGAGATGATTTAAGCTCATTTCGAGCAGCTGTTGTTTCTGTCAATAGCACTTTAAAACCTGTAGTCACTTTTGAGCCAGGAAGATCTGGTCTGAACCTAAGAGCGATTATTCCGATTATGAGTAGTACAGGAGAACATTTGGGTTCTTTGGAGTTTATCCAAGGTATCGATTCAGTTGCCAAAGATTTTGATAAAAATGCAACAGGTTTTTTGCTCTTGATGGATAGTAAAATCAATGAAATCATAAAAACGGGAGAGAACTTTTTATTTGCAGAGAGTGATAAATTTCAAAATTATATTATTTCGCAAAAGTTTGTAAATCAAGATTTTTTAAATGATGCGAAAAATATTGATATGCAAAAACTTTTCAAACAAAAATATTGGATGACTTCAAAATATTTTTATACTTATACAAAAGTGAAAGATTTTCAAGATAAAGAGTTGGGAGTTGTTCTTTTAGCGAAGCCACTAAGCATTGTAAACAGTGTTATTGATAAATCTCAAAATTTGATTTATCTCTCTCTTTTTGGTATTTTAATTATGGCAATTGTGATTACTTTTGTCATTATGTTGGCTGTAAAAAAATTAGTTACTAATCCACTCAAAATATTTGAAGAGGGGCTGTCGAGTTTCTTTTTATTTTTACAAGGCAAAAAAGATTACACAAATAATATTGAAATACAAACAAATGATGAATTTGGAAAAATGGCAAATTCACTCAAAGAAAATATCGAGGTGAGTGCAAAACTTCACGAAGAGATAGGGCAACTCAATACAAATTTAGAATATAAAGTGGAAGAGAAAACTAAAAAAATAAGCACTCTCTTGGATAATGCTGGACAAGGATTTTTATCTTTTGGTTGTGATTTTCTTATAGATAATGAATACTCCGCAGAGTGTGAAAAGTTTTTTGGCTCTCATATAGCTGGAAAAGACATTGCAGAGATTCTTTTTAGTGATGATGGAAAAAAAGAGTTTTTCAAAAGTACAATTTTAGATATTAAAGAGATTGATAATGAGACAATAAAATATTCACTTCTCTCTCTCTTACCACAAGAGATAATCTTAAACAAAAGAGCATTAAAGTTGGAGTACAAACTTGTAGGGGATGCTACATTAATGCTTATCATCACAAATGTTTCTGCACAGAAAAAACTTGAAAATAAAGTTAAAAAAGAGCAAGAAACTTTAAAAATGATAGTAGAAATTGTAACACAAAGCGATATCTATTTTGATACACGAAGAGATTATGAAAAATTTATCAGTACATACGAAAGCCATCTGAAAAATGGAAAAACATCTCTTTACAATATACATGAAATATATAGAACAATCCATACATTTAAAGGTGCTTTTGCACAATTATATATGGGCAATATAGTTACTTTCTTACACTCTATAGAGAGTGAACTCTCAACTATGCTGAAAGAAAATGATCATACAAATGAGAAGTTACTCGCAGTGCTACAAAACTCTGATTTTCAATCAAATTTGCAGACGGAATTAGATGTAATTAAAAATATTTTAGGCGATGATTTTTTTAACTCGCATAGTTTTGTAAAAATCGATTTATCGTTGATTAAATCTTTAGAAGATAAAATTTATACATTCTTTGAAAAAGCAAATTTGACAACTATGGAAGCTAAAGAGATTATTACGCAAGTATCGAGCCTCTCAAACCAAAGTTTACTGCAACTACTTAAACAATACGCAACACTTGTGGAGCAATTGGCAGTTAAATTGGAAAAAGATGTCTATGGACTTGAAATTATTGGTGATGGAAATGTCCTTATTTCAGATGAAATCCGACCTTTTATCAAATCATTGATTCATGTTTTTAGAAACGCGGTAGATCATGGGATTGAAGACCCAGAAACAAGAGAAGAGGGTGCTAAAGATACAAATGGAACAATTTCTTGTAGTTTTAAAGAAATTGGTAATGTTATAGAAATCATTATTTCAGATGATGGTTCAGGAATTGATAAAGAAAAAGTTTTACAAAAAGCATATAGTGAAGGTTTAATTACGACACAACAGATTGATACGCTTAGTGATGATGATATATATAACTTTATTTTCAGTGAGCAGTTTTCAACAAAAAGTGAAGTTACCGATATATCAGGTCGAGGTGTCGGTATGAGTTCGGTAAAAGCTGAACTTGAAAAAATTGGCGGAACGATTAAAATCAAAAGTCAAAAAGACCTTGGAACTACATTTATATTTACAATACCAACAAACAAAGGAGAGTTATAATGGCAACAAAAACAGCAGGAGAGATAGAACAAGAAATCTTGTCCCCTATGCTAGAAAGGACAGTGAGTTTTTTAACGGAGGATATGCAGATTAGTGTAACATCGAATAATATTGAGATAGTTTCTCCAAACCAAGTTGAATTAAAAAAGAATACAGCTATGATAGGAACAGGTGGAAGTATCCAAGTTATTATTACTATGAGTTATGATGATAAGTTGCTTGAAAAATTGGTAGAAGTTTTTTTAGAAGGGGAAGAAGCTCCAGAAGATGAAATAGATGAAATCAGAGAGAGTGTTTCTTCAGAAATAGTAAATACAATTGTAGGAAATGCTTTGACAAATCCACTTGATGGAACAACACTGAGTATAACGCCTCCTATTTTAATTTATGAAGCGAAATCTCTTTTTAAACATAAAAGCTCTAAAATTGCGACCGCAATTGTAAACACGGAATTTGGCGATATGCTTTTGACTGTCATTGGACCTAAAGAGTCTTTTGCAGATACATTAAACTTTAAGGAATTATAGAATGCTAAATGTTTTGATTGTTGATGATTCTTTAATTATAAGAAAGAATGTGAGAAAGTATGTTACGACTCTTGGTCATAATGTTGCTGGAGAGGCTCAAAATGGTGCTCAAGCCATAGAAGCTTGTAGAAAATTGAAGCCAGAGTTGATTACGATGGATATTACTATGCCAGATATGGATGGCATAACAGCTGTGAAAAGTATAAGAGAGTTTGACAAAGATGTCAATATTATTATGGTAACTTCTCATGGTCAAGAAGAGATGATTGTGTCATCTCTCAAAGCAGGAGCAAAAGGGTATATCCTCAAGCCAGTGAGTGAAGAAAAGTTGGCAAAATCAATAGCTACTATTTATAAAAATGAGAATTTAGATGTAAATAGTGTTGATGATGAATTGATGGATGACTAAATAGGTGTTACTGTCGTAATGATACAACTAGACAATATTGAGATTAAAAACTACATAGCGATAGAGGCTTTTAGTGATAATTCACTGTTGGCTGTGAGTGCAATTAATTTGGACACTTACGAAGTAATATATGCGAATAAAGTGATGAAAGCCATTATGGCTGATACAAGTGCCAAAAAATGCTGGGAATCTATCTATGGGCAAGAATCACAATGTGCGTGGTGTAAGGTTCATTCGCTTTTAGTAGAAGACCCATCGCAAGAGTATCTGATTTATGAAAATTTTAATGAAGTTGCAAATCGTTGGTATCAACTTCAAGATAAAATTATCAAACTACAAAATGGCACAAATATTCTTATCTCTTTCGCCCTTGATATTAGCATACAAAAAGAGTCACAAAGTCAGCTTATAGAGACACATGTGAAACTTGCACAACAGACACAAACACTACTTGAAGTACAAAAAAGATTAAGAGAACAAGCCAACCGTGATCCACTAACGAATATGTACAATAGAAGATATTTCAGTGATATGGCCCAAAAGATAATAGCTTTGGCAAAAAGAGATAAAGAGCCATTGAGTCTCTTGATGATTGATATTGACAATTTTAAAAAAATCAATGATACATATGGGCATAGTGCAGGGGATGAAGTTATCAAATTATTAGCAAATAAGTTGATAGGGTTAAGTAGAGAGAGTGATATTAGTGCAAGATTTGGCGGGGAAGAGTTCGCTGTTATTCTTCCAGAAACTGATATAGAACACGCTTTAATTTTTGCAGAAAAAATAAGAATTGATATTGAACAAAATCGTTTTGTTTATGAGGCGGGAGAAATTTGTTTTACTATCAGTATAGGGGTGGATGAATTTAACCCTGCAACTGACAGAGTGATTGATTCTTCTCTCAATAGAGCGGATGAAGCTCTGTATGAAGCTAAAAAAAGTGGAAAGAACAGAGTTTGCAGGTTTACGAAATAATTAAATTTTTGTATTCATATTAATAACTTTATACTCTGATAGTTCCATATTCTGGACACTGAAATCCCCAAAACTAAGCCGATGAAGTTTGATAACTTTATTCCCAATCGCACCAAACATTCTTTTGACTTGATGATATTTTCCTTCATAAATTTCTAATTCAACACAGATTGGAGATATAATCTTCATTTTAGCTGGAAGAAGCGGTTTCTTTTCGCCATTGAGAAGGAGTGTGCCACTTGAAAAGATCTCTGATTCATCTCCTTTGAGCGGTTGTGCGAGAGTAACTTCATATATTTTAGAAACTTTACTTTTTGGGCTAGTGAGTTTATGATTGAGTGTGCCGTCGTCAGTAAGTAAAATAGCACCTGTGGTATCCATGTCAAGTCTGCCAATAGTTGCAATTTTTGGATTTCTTCGCTGGAACCTTTGTGGCAAAAGAGAGTAGATAAGAACTCCCGCATCGTCGTGTGAACAGATAAAGCCACTTGGTTTATTCATAAGCAGGAGGAGAGATTCTGGATCAAGTGGCTCGTCTTCTACTGTTATATCGTTGTGATATGCTTTTTGTGTTGTGTCAAAAATCCTTGTACCATGTATAGAGACTCGAAATTTATTTAAAAATTTTTTAGCTTCACTTCTAGTACAGTATCCAAGGCTAGAGAGGTGAGCATCCACTCTTTTGTAACTATTTTGCATATTTGCTACTTTTTGAAAAATAGTATCATCTTTTTTGTTAACTCTTGGCATGTGGAATATTTGCAAATTATTTATCTCTCAACTCTTGAATGGTATAATCGCACCATTATTTTAAATATCAAGGTTTACTATGGGACAAACTATTACTGAAAAAATTTTCTCAGAACATGTTGGAAAAAAAGTTTTTGCTGGAGAGATTATCCGCTCTAACATTGATATGGTTATCGGCAATGATATTACAACACCTATATCTATTCATGCATTTGAGGAGAGCGGTGCAACTAAACTTGCGAATCCAGATGGTTTTTCTATCGTTCTTGACCACTTTATCCCTGCTAAAGATATAGCTTCTGCAAATCAAGCAAGAATTTCTCGTGATTTTGCTAAAAAACATAGTCTTAAAAACTTTTTTGATGAAAAAGACATGGGCATTGAACATGCTCTTTTACCTGAAAAGGGTCTTGTCGTTCCAGGGGATGTCATTATTGGTGCAGATAGTCATACTTGTACACACGGTGCACTTGGTGCTTTTTCAACTGGAATGGGTTCAACTGACTTAGCGTTTGCTATGGTTACTGGTGGAAATTGGTTCAAAGTACCTGAATCTATCAAAGTAAATTTAAGTGGAAAACCTGGTAAATATACCACTGGAAAAGATATCATCTTAGAAATTATTCGTATGATTGGCGTAGATGGTGCATTGTATAAAACACTCGAATTCACTGGAAGTACGATTGAATATTTAACAATGGATGATAGATTTAGCATGTGCAACATGGCGATTGAAGCGGGTGCAAAGAGTGGAATTGTTGCATATGACGAAACAACAAAAGAGTTTTTAAGTGATAAAAACTTAGCGAGAGAACCTAAAATCCATTTCTCAGATGCAGATGCAAAGTATGACACTATCTTAGAAATAGATGTTGCAAAACTTGACCCTGTTATCGCATACCCATTTTTGCCATCTAATGGCCATAGCGTTATTCAAGCACAAAAAGAGCAAATTAAAATAGATCAAGCGTTTATTGGAAGTTGTACAAATGGAAGATTAAGTGATTTGAAGGTTGCTTCTGAAATTCTAAAAGGTAAAAAAGTGCATCCAGATGTGCGTCTTATCGTAACTCCTGGGACACAAATGATTCTTCGTGAGGCAAATAAACTTGGTTACATTGATATCATTGTTGATGCTGGTGGAGTTGTTAGTAATCCTACTTGTGGTGCTTGTTTAGGCGGATACATGGGAATTTTAGGCGATAATGAAGTAGCCGTTTCAACAACAAATCGTAACTTCGTAGGTCGCATGGGAAGTAGAAGCTCAAAAGTCTATTTGGCGAACTCAGCTGTTGCTGCAGTTTCTGCCATAACGGGTTACATTACAGACCCAAGATAAATATTAAGTATAAACATTAAATAGTATTATAGGTTTTTTTTGCTATAATGCCGAAAATTTAAAAACGAAAAGGAAATAAGATGAAAAAATTAATCTTAATACCAGCACTGTTACTAGGAACTTTAGCTTCTGCTAAAACTTACGATTTCGAGTTTACTCCAGTTATTGGGTACAACTACACAGAAGGAAATCTTGATATTAAAAATCACTCAATGTTTGGAGCAGAATTCCAATACAATGCAGTTGATTTTTTCTTAAAGCCTGAGCTTTCAGTTCTTTATTCAAGAGCAGATAGTGAAAATTTAACTCCAGAAGTTTCAAAAAATCCAATGTACCGTGTAGCTTTAAATGGTGTGTATGAGTATGATTCATTAGGTATGATTACTCCTCTTGCAAAAGTAGGTATTGGGTATGAAGCAATGGGTGAACACTACTCAGGAAATGAAGATAGCAGATTTTTAGATGCTGGTATCGGTGCAAAAATTCCTTTTACAGATAGTTTAGCTCTTAAGCTTGAAGCTGTATATATGATGAAATGTAATGATCACAGATTTGATAACAATGCAGCGGTACTTGCTGGTCTAAATTTTGCATTCGGTGCAAAAGAAGAGCCTAAGCCAGTTGTTGCTCCAGCTCCAGTTGTAAAAGCTCCAGCTCCAGCTCCGGCACCAGCTAAAAAAGTTGAAGTAAAAGCTGAGAAAGTAAATTTACACATCAACTTTGAAACAGATTCAGCTAAAATTGACAATACTTCAGTTCCTCGTGTAGAGAAATTTTCAACATTCATGAAAAATGCACCAGAGTACAAAGCAGAAATCATTGGTCATACTGATAGCACTGCTTCAGATGCTCACAATGATAAACTTTCAAACAACCGTGCAAACAGTGTTAGAGATTTGATCATTAAAAATGGTGTTGCTGCTGATAGAGTAAGTGCTGTTGGTAAAGGTGAAAAAGAGCCTGTTGCAAACAACAAAACTAAAGAAGGTCGTGCAGAAAATAGAAGAATCGAAGCACAACTTATCGAAACTAAATAATTAGCAAATGTTCGACACTCCTTGTGTCATCTTTGCAGGTGGCAAAAGTAGTAGAATGGGAGAAGATAAATCTCTTCTTCCATTTGGAAACTCCAAAACTCTCACACAATTTCAACTCTCCCGTCTAAGTAAAATTTTCAAAACTGTCTATATCTCATGTAAAACAAAAGAGAAGTTTGATTTTGATGCAAACTTTATAGAAGATATTCCAACAGAAGATATATTTGCTCCAACTGTAGGATTTGTTGCAGTTTTTAAAGTATTGCCAGAAGAGAGTTTTTTTGCTTTGAGTGTAGATGCTCCATTTGTGAGTGAAGCAATCATCGCAAAACTAATCGCAGAGGATACAAAAAATCCACATGCTGATGCAACAATAGCACTTTCGGCATGTGGAATGGAACCGATGTGTGGTATTTACCATCGTTCAATGGAGAAACATTTTTTTGAGATGCTCCAAACAAACAATCATAAATTAGGATTTTTACTCAAAAATGCAAATACTATTTTTGTTCCTTTTGATGGTGCAGAGTCATTCTTAAATCTCAATAACCCCCAAGAATATCAAGAGGCGTTAAAGCTTATTTAGTAAGCCTTGGTTATAATCTCTCAGTAATAAATAAATGCAAAGAGGAATCATGAACTTAACGCATCTTGATGAAAAAGATAGACCTAAAATGGTTGATGTCTCAGATAAAAATCAAACAACACGCATGGCCGTTGCGAGTGGTATTATAGAGATGAGCAGAGATGCTTACGATGCGATAGTTATGCAAAAAACGAAGAAAGGTCCTGTGCTACAGACCGCAGTAATTGCAGCTATTATGGGAGCTAAAAAAACAAGTGATATTATTCCGATGTGCCATCCTCTGAATCTCAGTGGAATTAACTGCGATGTTGAAGAACTTCCTGAACTTCCTGGGTTTAAATTGAGTGTTACGGCGAAACTTACAGGACAGACAGGTGTAGAGATGGAAGCACTTACCGGAACAAGCATTGGCCTCTTAACTATTTATGATATGGTAAAAGCGATAGATAAAGGGATGGTAATACGCAATGTACAACTCGAAACAAAATCAGGAGGCAAAAGTGGAGATTATCAACGATAGTTCGCAAAAGCTAGAGCTTACATACCCATGTTCTTGGTCTTATAAACTAATAGGGCATGAAAAAGAGGCAATACAAAAAGCGATTCATGAAGTAATTTTAGAGCGTGAACATAAGCTTAATCATTCAAATGTCAGTAAAACAAGTAAATATATTAGTATGAATCTTGATTTACTTGTACATAATGAAGATGATAGAAATTTTATATATGAAGCACTAAAAAATCACCAAAATATTAAAATGGTACTTTAGGAGAAAAAGATGGATTTGGAAAAATTACACAGAGATTTAAAAAACTCTTACAACAGAACCCTTCCAACTGTAAATGAGCGAGTAGAAGATATTGTTAATCATCTTGTGGCTGAGTGGAGTGTAGATGCGAATGATTTAAACCTGCATGAAATTAAAACTTTGGCAACTGCTATTTTAGATATTGAAACAAAAACACTTCAAGATGAAGTAGAGACTCTATTGGCACAAAAAGAGCAAATAGAGCGACAGCTAGAGAGAAAATCTGAAGCACTTCAAGAGTTGAAATATAAAGTTTTTAATGCAATGGAGATGCAAGTAAATCCAGAAGATGCTCTTACTCTAGCAAAACTTCATCAAGTAAAACTACAGTCAATAGATTTGTTTGATTTACTTGGCGAAATGGTTGAATCTGCGATAATCACGGCTTTAGAAAAAGATACTGATGGTGATATCAAAGATTCTACAGAAGAGATAATCAAAGAGCTCACGTATGAAGCTGTCAAAGAGGGTTCGCTCAATACAATACGCGTGAGAAAAATTCTCTCGACAATTTTGCAATCGGCTATTGATGTTGCAGAAGCAACTCCTACAAGAGCTGAAGAAATTTTGCGTGCAACACTTCATGGGATGCGAAGTGGCTTAGTTCGCTCAATAGATAGATTTAAAAAACGCCTTGCTTTTATGCCTATTGAGGCGAAACATATTCTCATTGAAGATTATGATACGATTATCGAAGATTTGAACCAGACTGATATTCTCTTTTCTCAAGTTGTTCAAACACAGGCAACTCAAAGTTTAATAACTACAGAAAAAATTCTTTTAGAGATTAACAAAGAGATGCATAATGACCTTGAAGAGTTGGTGCATATTTCAAAAGAGGCAGCGGAAATTATGCGAGAGAGATTTTCATCTCTTGCAAAATCAGCTGTGAAAAAAGCTGACAATGCTCTGAAATCTCAAACAGCACAAGAAGCAAAAAGAATGGGAAAACAAGCGTGGGGTATAGCAAAAACTGCACTTGAGAGTGCTATAAAAACAGCAAAAAATGTCAAAGAAACAAAAGAAAAATAAATCTTTTATTTTTCCACATGCCAAGAGTTATCTTGGCATGTGGAATTAAAAATCTTTTGCAAGAGTGAAGATTTTGCTGAAATCTTCGTGATACTCTTTGCATCTATCACAAATTGGGTCACCGCCACGATAAGGATAAGGACATCGACATTCGTGGCACATTACCATCTCATAGTGAACGAGTTCTCTTCCTCTATCATAAGCAAAATCAACTAAATCAATGCCTTCAACTGTCTCAATTGCATCTGTTTTACAAATATGGTCACAAATTCCACATGCGATACAGTTCCCTAGATTGAAATTAATACCTTGTTTGTCTTGTGTTTTGAGAAGTGCCTCTGTTGGACAAAATTGGACACAATCTCCACAGTTTGTACACGCACTAAATTGAATCTCTTTTTTTGCAAAAATGCCAAAATTTGTCGTGTGTGATGTGGTAGAAAATTTAGTTAAATTTTCTTTGATAGCTTGTTTTAAGTGTAAAAATTTAAGAGGCAAACCATTTTTATTCGGATTCTTTTGATATTCAAGTGTCATAGAGAGGGATGATTTTTTTTCATCTTCCTCGAGGGATGCAGCCTCTTTTACTTTTGAAAATGCTGCTTTAAAGAGGGCTCTTTTACTATTTTCTTCTTGAACTTTCTTTTCTTCTATTATGATGCTATTTTGGATTCCACATGCCAAAAGAAAACTATTTGATTTGTTGATTTCAAAGCGAATGAACCTTTCTACTTTTTTATCTTTATTTAATACACAATCATTACAATGTGATAAATCACAAAGAGGCATAGCATCACTTTGGAGTGCCATTGTAATATAGTGATGGGAATCAAATGCCCCCAAACAGCTTGTGGTACTTTTACAAGAGAGTTCTTTATTGCTGTTCTCTTTAAAATCTATGCTATATGCATTTGGATCAAAAGAGACGATGCTGAGAGCCTCCGTTGGGCATGAGCCAATACATGCGGCACATGCGATACATTTACTAGAGAAAAGTGTAAGTTTGCTTCGCACGATATTAAATGCATCTTCTGGACATATTTCAACACATAGTAGGCACTCATTGTGAAAGTAATCATTTCGAATGCAGTTGGTACCACTGTATGAAAAAAGTTCTGTTTTTTGTATGAAGCTAAAATCACTCATTGGCACTCTCAACAAAAGAAGAACAGTATTCAAAATCAGCGACTAAAAACTCAACGATAAAATCACATAAATCTTGATAGTAGGGTGTTGAAGCCATGCTTTTCATTCCAATCATATAGGGAACGACCCAATTAAAGAGGTGTTCTTGAAGAAAATCATACTGAGGTCTTTTTTCATCTCTAAAAATGAGTGTTTGCATAAAAGCAAATTCTATGGATAAATGGTCTGGTGCCATTAACTCTGTTTGATCCATATTGAGTTCAAAACCATGTCTGAAGTAAAAATTCATTACAGGATTTTGGAGTCCAACAAGCGTCTCATTTTTTGCATCCAGAACGAAGGACTCAACCGCTTGTGTATTGATAACAAACATAGATGAGAAGTCTTCATTGAGTTCATCTAAAATTGTGGTATCCTCTTTTTCTTTGAAATATTGCACTGTATTTTCGCCTAAAAGCTCCAATAGTTCACTATTTTGTCTTAAGTCACTTATAAATCTTTTATCAGCGTTATTTGTCATAGTTCTTGAGAGAAACGCATAAATATATACTCTATACTCTTTATTCATAATTTTCCAATGTTGATTCTATTTGTTGTGAGAGATTTTTATCATAATTTCGCTTATTAAAAAGCATAGTTGTAAAAGAAGGGAGAATTTATAAGAAAAACCTCTTAAAGCCAAAAGGCTTTAAGATTATAAACAACCTTTGAAGAAAGATTTCTTCGGTGGTGGTGGACCTTTTACTTCGGTAGCCACAATCGTATTGGTTTGTTCATTATATTTACCAATAACTGTATCATCATTACGATTTATAGCTTTATCTAATTGTACTGGATTAATATTTGTCACATCAACATTATATGTTTTTCCATCTATATGTGAGAAAAGAACAATATTCACTTTGCTTGAAACACCAGCATCAACTTTTTTGAAGCAATCGTCGCTTCCACATGAGTAGTTTTCTAGATAACAATCTGTAAATTGTCCAGCTGCTGCACATTTATCTGTTGTTAAAAAACCCATTTTTTCCATAACATCTGATTTTTCAGCTGTAGCACTTGCATCAGCTGCTTTTTCTTCTGCAAAACTTGCAGTAGTAAATACAAACATAAGACTAAGTGCTAAAGTCGAAGAGAGTAAAGTAATTTTTTTCATTATTTAGCCCCTACTTTTAAAGTTTTTAAGTACGCAACAGCACTATCTAAATCACCTTTTTCTAAGAAGCTATAATCTGTCATAGCTGAAATTCTTTTGCCATTATCAAGATTATACCAAGGTGTATTACTATGAGCATTTCTGTTATATCCTCCAACAATCGCTGCATTTGGAGCTACTAACGATTCTCTTATATAATCAGCTGACGCATAACCACCGATGTTAACAAGTGATGGAGCCATAAGACTTGGAGCATCTGTTGGTGCTACTTGGTGACAACCTGCACATCCATTTGCTGCTACAATCTCTTTACCTTTTTCTACATCTCCCTCAATTTTTCCATGGAGAGCATTTACTAAAGTATCATCACCTTTTTTAAGAATTACAGCTGTCCATGGTGCAAGATATTTGAGACCATCTCTTCCCATTTTTGCTCCATCCCATATCGCAAATGCAACTGGAATAGTAGCAGCATCAAGATTTAGATTGCTATCTTTGAGTGAGCGAGAAAGTGTACCACTCCATGCTTTAGAATCATAATTCATATTCATTGTCGCTTGATCACTGCCATCTTTGATTTGAGTCATTGAACGGAAACCTTCACTAATAAAACTTCTTTGATAATCAGCATTTCCAACCGTTTTTACACGCTCTTTGTAATTTGCTAAATCTTTCTCAAAGAAAATAGTTTGATTAGGATTGATTTGATGTTCAATATCTCCATTTCCGTTTGGCTCAAATGTGATGCCTGTCGCTTTTTGAAGATGTATAACAACTGGACGACCATCAGAACCCATACCTATATATGGTAACTCTTTTGGATTTGAATAGTTTTGTGCAAATTGAACTGCAAAGCCATCACCATATACATCTGTTTTGCCCTCTTGTTGTACACTTTTTGTTCCATCTGGCCATTTAATCATAAACGCAATTTTTGAATCATTGTAAACTGCTGCAATTTTTGCTTTGATAGCTTTTGCTTGTTGGTTTAATTCATTTGCTTTTTTATCATTAAGAACAATGGCAGTCTGTGGATAAAGAGTTACATCTGAAAACTTAGCACCACTCCATACAGAAGATTTATTATCTACTTTATCTAAATCAGCTTTTACTTTTACTGCATTTATCGCTGAATCCGCTGTAGCTACAGAAGTTATAACTCCTGCAACTAATAACATACTAGCTAATTTTTTCATTAGTGGTGTCCTCCTGATGTATTGTCATGACCACCATGAAAGAAATTCATTTCATGACCACCTTTCGTAAATTTACCTGCTATGTAACGGTTGTCAACTGGAGCTAAAGGATTGCGACCTTTCTCTTTTGCTACTTGTTTATAGTAGTTGTTATCAAGACGGAACATATCTGAATGCTGGTATGCTATAAGGATATCCATAAGCTCACTTGCACCTGTATCTTTTCTTTTTTGTTTCTCTTCATTGATTGTTTTGATTGACGCATGTACTGCTGGACCAAACAATTTTTCTAGTTCTTCTATTGGAAGACGACCAGAATCAGGAATAATTTTACCATTCGCATCAAATTTTACAGGTGATTCGGTTGGTGGTATATAGTAAACATTTGGTTGTGTACCATAATCTGTTCTTAGACCAATTGCTACTTTATACTTATTAACAAGTTTAAATACTTGTGAATCTTCATCATCTAAGAAACCAACAAAACGGATGCGTCCAACACATTGTTGTGAACATGCTGGTGGAAGACCTTGCTCAATTCTAGGGAAACATAAAATACATTTTTCAGATTTTGAAATTTTAGGATTAAAATAGATTTTTTTGTATGGACACCCAGCTATACAATAACGGTATCCTTGACATCTATCCAAATCAACTAAAACAACTCCATCCTCTTCACGCTTGAAGATTGCATCACGAGGACACGCACTTAAACAGCCAGGATTTGTACAGTGATTACAAATACGAGGTAAGTAGAAGAAGTAGTTATCTTGTGGAAATGCTCCAGCTCCTTGATCCTCATCCCAGTTTGGTCCCCATGTAGGTTCTATATTTGGTTCAAATGATGCTCCACCTTGAAGAGCATCATAGTTGTAATCCCAAGGCACACCATAATCTGCTTCAAGATTAGGGATAATACCTGGTTGTAAATCACCAGCAGCATCAAAACCACCGCCTAAATCCATCCAGTTTTTAGGATAACCAGTACCCGGATATGTTTCAACATTGTTCCAGTACATATACTCACGACCATTACGATTCGTCCATTGAGTTTTACATGCTACAGTACATGTTTGGCACCCAATACACTTATTGAGGTCCATTACCATTGCTAATTGTCTTTTTGACATCTATGCTCCTTAAACTTTTGCTTTTTCATAGTTAACGGCACCATCATAAGCGTATTGATTACCGTCCCAAAGACCACCAAACTTAAGGTGACCCCAACCATCAGCCATCTCTAATAGATTGAGAGAGACTGGCACAACTTCATTGTGACCTTTGTTGAATTTATACATGTATGGTTCCCATCCATGCTCTAAAACAAGACCATCAGCCGGTGCAGAAGAGCTTAGTTTTGCCATTGCAAAAAACTCACCAAGATTATTAAAGATACGAATTGTATCGCCATCTTTAATTCCTTTTGCAGCTGCTACAACACGATTTATTTGTAATGCTGGAACACCTCTTTGTAATCTTAGCAATGTACGAGAAGTTTTGTAATTTGAGTGAATTGACCATCTGGCATGTGGAGTCATAAGCACATACGGATACTCTTTTCTTTTTGGACGAATTCCTTCCATACCAGTATTTGTTGCTGCACCCATTCTGATATACATGTCATGATCAACATAAAATGTTTGACGACCAGAAACAGTGTCAAGTCTTTCAAATTTATACAGATGATTCTCCATAGATGAATACGGCTTATCAGAGTATAATGGAGAAGATTTCGCAGCTTTTTCATTGATAAGTAAGAAACCACCAGCTTTATACATTTTTTCAACTGTCCATGGATTATACTGTTCACATTTTTCAAGAGCCATTTCAAGAGCCATTTTATCAGTTCCTAAATAAGGCTCACTGTCAGCTTCTGACTCTTCGTCAGTATTTGTATACTCTTTATGGAAGATAGTTAAATCATGAAAACCTGGTTTTGCATAACGAACATCATCTTTTACTTTTGCTTTATCTATATTTTCTGGACGATTTGCAATTTCTTCTAGTTTTTTTGCGAGGAGTGTAAACATACTCCACTCATCCATAGCTTCTCCAACATTTTTAATGTTAGCCACTGGTTGTGCCAAGTTTGTAAAGCGGTGGTATCCCGGAGATGTTCTTATATCATAAACTTCATAGTGACTTTTTGCTGGAAGAAGTACATCTGCATGTTGTGCAGCTTCACTCATTCTATAGTCAACATAAGCATAAAAATCTAATCTGCCTAAAAATGCTTTACGATACTCACTTCCTTTATTTCTTCTAAAAGTAGAATCGGCAACGATAAGAGCAGTTGTTGGTAACCACCAAGGTTTTGCAACATTGCCACTGTGGCTTGTCATGTTTTCCCCGCCATTTCTACCTTGCTCAATCATCTCTGTTAGAACAGTCATATACTCTTTTTTACTCATACCGTTTTGTGCTCTTCTAACATCTTCATCGTTGAAGTATTTATCGAATGCTTTCATTCCATTACCATTCATAAATTCGCCAACAAATCCTGAGCCAAAACGAGGATTGTATTTACCACCAAAACCAGCTAATGCACCTAGACCTGAAAGTTGAAACTCATTTTCAGTATTTAATCCACCGTATGGACCCATTCGACCAGTTAAACCACATATAGATGATATATTCCAAACAGTCATCATACCGTTAAAGTATTTGTTGAGTGAAAAACCTGTAGTTATTTCAACAACTTTTGGTACTGCGATATCTTTTGCTAATTGTACAACTGTGTCTGGATGCACACCAGTAATATCTTTTGTAACTTCAGGAGCAAATTTAGCAGCTGATTTTTTGAGCATTTCAAATACAGTTGTTACTTCGATTTCGTGACCATGAACATCTTTTATCTTGAATGTACCCTCTAATGCAGGTTTTACATCTGCAGGTAAACGAAGAGATTTATTTTCATGCGTTTCTGTTCCTGGCATAAGGAAAGGTTTGTTTGTTGTTGTATTCATACAATAGAATTGTTCACCCCACTTGTGGTGTTCTTCTTTATCTTCTGTATGTTCCATATCAAAACGGCGAACCATTTTTTGCGTTTTTACATCTACTAAGAATGGAAGGTCAGTATAAAGCTTCATAAATTCTGGTTTGTAAAGTTTTTCATTTAAGATTACATTGATAACACTCATAGCTAAAATATTGTCAGATCCTGCTTTGATAGGAATCCATAAATCAGCTGATTTCGCAGTAGCATTAAACTCTGGTGTAATTACAATAACTTTTGCACCATTGTACTTTCCTTCCCAAACAAAGTGAGCATCTGGAATACGAGAAACAGAAGGATTACCACCCCACATAACAGCTGTATCCACATTGTACATAAAGTCCCAAGTACAACCAACATTTCCTTCACCGTATGCAACCGCAGCACCAGAGAACATATCTCCAAGGTAAGAAGATGGATAAATACGATTTGCACCAAGTTGTGTAGAAAATCGTAACACTGAACCACGACGACCTTCAGTTAAAAGACCTGTTCCAGCGTGAACCATCAACTTGTCTGGACCGCGTTTTGGGTCTGTTAAAGTGTCAAAAATATTTTGGCAAATTTTTTCAGCAGCTTCATCCCAACTAGCTCTTTTCCATTTCCCTTCACCGCGTTTACCAGTACGAATCATTGGATAAAGAATTCTATCTTTTTGATACATTACTTGTGAATGCTGAACACCCTTGTTACAACCACGAGGGTTAAAGTCAGGTATTTTTGCATTGATAATTGGGTAACGAGCTGATTGGTTTTCACGCGTGATAACACCATTGTGTGACCAAACTTCCCATGCACAGTTTCCTTGACAGTTTACACAGTGATAAGCAAAACCATGCTCCTCTTTTTTACCGTAAGTAAAAGAGAACTCATCTCTATACATCTCTTCTGTATAGTTTGTATTTGGATAATCATTTTTTCCATTTTCTACGCTAATTACATCTGTTTTAGCAAAAAGGCTACCTTGAGAAGCAACTAATGCGGCAGTCATGCCTGAAACTTTAAGAAAATTTCTACGCTTATTATTCATAACTTTTGTCATAACTTAAACCTTTTCCTTATCTTTTGAGTGGTAAATTCATGTCATTACCCCAAACATCCCAGCTACCTGTAAATACTTTGATATTTTTATAGCCTAGAAGTTGAAGAGCAGTTATATGCTCAGAACCACGACCTGCACCAACCATACAATATGCATATATAGTTTTGTCTGGAGAAATCCCATATTTTGCATATATTTCTTTTAAATCTTTCGCAGGTTTAAATGATTTTTTAGCTTCCATGTCAGAAATTTTATTCCATTCCATAAAAGTAGAACCAGGAATATGTCCACCACGAGCAACATTGTCCATTTTTCTTTCGCCTATGATTTCAGCAATTCCACGTGAATCTATAATAACATATTTAGAATCTTTGCCATTTTTGAGTATATCCTCCATCGCATGTTTTATCTCATTTTTTTCTGCAATAAAACTTAAATCAATTTTTTTCGTATCAATTTTGTATGTTTTTGGAGTAACTTTTTCATCGCCTTTTACAACTAGAAGATTTGCTTCTGCCTCTTTAGATTTAGCAAGAAGATCTTTTTGAACTTCTTTGTTTTTTGCTATCACTGCTTCTAACTCAGCTTTTTTTTCAGCAGTAATAGTTGCCCCTGCATCTTTGAGTTGTTTTTCTGCTTCTTTTGCTTGTTCTTTAGAAGCTTTTATCTCTTCTTTAAGAGCATCAAATTTGATTTGAGCTGGATCTATTTTCATCATTGCAGCTCTACCACCATTGAGGACTTTTATATTTGTATGTCCATAGCTTTGAAAAAAGGAGTAAACACCAGTAGCATTTGGACCTTTAAAATCATCATAGGCAATAATCATTGTGTTATTATCTATACCTTTTGAGCCAATATACGCTTCCGCATCATCCACACAGCGATAGAGTGGTGCACAATGCATCTCCCCAGTTATATCTGAGTGATGTAAATGGTGAGCATACATTTCAACAGAACCCTTGATATGCCCTAATTTGTATGTATCATCAGCATCTCCTGAAACAAACATAACATTTTCCTTACCAATTAGCTTGATAGCCTCTTCAGCTGATATAAGAATATCATTATTTTCATATCCTTCTTCAGCCATAAGAGGAGTTAATGTCAACGCTGCTGCAAAAACTAATGTCTTAAGCATGTTTTTCATCCGTGCTCCTTCTTTAATTATTTTATATTACAATATGATTTATAAATATAAATTATACTTATAAAGTTTTGAATACATTTGAAACGGAATAACTGCATATTGTATATCCCTATCTCTTATGTAAGTATTAAATCACATTAATATCACAAAAGTTATATTACGAAATGAAACACTATTGCTAAATTCGAGTGGATTAAAAGAATTTCTTATTTTTTAATTTCTTATTCCACAGTTGGAATAAGAGGAGATAAAGAGGGAAGTTTAGAGAATTTTCTCAAAAATTTGTTTTGCAGTTTTCCAACGGTCTTCTTTAGAATTCATCATGACAATAAGGCAATCTTTTCCATCTTTTTTGGCACGAGCTATTAAACATGCTCCAGCTTTGGATGTGTAACCTGTTTTAACACCTACTGCATATTGGTAACGCGTAAGAAGATGATTATGTGTAAATGCATAAAATCTTTTGTGTGTATTTAGGGAATAATAAGTATATTTATCCATACGACTAATAGCATTAAATGTCGTATTTTTGATTGCATATTCAGTCATTTTGAGCAAGTCACTTGGAGTAGAGTAGTGGCTTTTAATGTCATACCCACATGGATTAGTAAAATTTGTATTTTTCATACCAATTTTTTTAGCAAAACTATTCATCATGGCAACAAAATTTTCTTGGCTACCGCCAACAGCGATACCTATTGCCATTGCAGCATCGTTGTCTGATTTTATCATAGCCGCTTTGACTAAGTCACTTAAGCGGATTACATCTCCGACTTTGTATCCTGCGATTGTAGGTTCTACATTAATCATCTCCCTAGTAATCGTGACAGGCTGATTCATTTTGTTGCTTTGAATTGCTAAAAGTGCAGTCATTACTTTTGTTAAACTTGCGGGACTGAGTCTCTTATCGGCATCCCTTGTATAGAGTATGCTTTTTGCTTTTAAATCTTTAACTATCATTGCATCAATTTTTAAAGAATCCAACTCACTTTTATTGATTTTTGCCATTAAAGCTACGGATGTAATGAATAACAGTCCAAAAATTCTCTTAGTCATGTTTGAAACCTTTTTTGTTTGGTAGAGTAACTAAGCAAATTATATACCAATTCGGCTGATAAAAATCATAAACCCTTTTTTATTGGTAAGAATTTTTATATAGTAAAACTTAAAGTTTGAAAATTAGAATCTATTTTTAGAGTACAAAAAGCAATAGTTTGCTATATTCCTGAAAATCAATAAAATGAAGTAGGTAATTGTGTCAGAGATAAATATACAGAGTATTATAGATAGCAGAGATGAAAAAGAGATAATAGAACTTTTAGAAGATAAAACTTTAGATATAGAAAAAGTAAAACAGCTCTATTTTCCTTTTAGAGACCACAAAGAGATCGTTGCTCAAGTTGCTATGAATCTGAGTTTGAGAACTTCAGTGTATGATAGAGAGCAAGAGTTTAGTCAAACCATGGTAGAGCTTCTAAGGGATTTGGCTATCAATGAAGCAGATATGGGTGCGAGATGGGCAGTGGCTAAAAATCCTCATACTCCAGTGGATGTATTGACGAATTTGGCAAGTGATGAAGTCAATCTTGTACGAGCTTTAGTAGCAACGAATCCTAAAACACCTTCTTTAGTTTTAGAAAAATTTTTTAATGACGAAAAAATAGTAAGGGATGGATTGTCAGGAAATCCTTCAACTCCACTAAAAATACTTAAAATTTTGGCGAATGATTCAGACAAAATGGTACGAATGCGTTTGGCAGAAAACCAAAGTGCTACCAAAGAGATTTTAGAAGAACTTACTAAAGATAGTGATGAAAATGTAGCAAAAGCAGCACAGGTGCATTTAGAGGCGAGAGTATGAAAAAAAACTATGAGAGCATGAAAAGTAGATTTACATCGCTAGAAAATCAGCTGTTAAATACTTTTTTTTCAGGTCTTTATATCAGTGCAAATGAGTTTATTGCTCTTGCTCATAGTGTAGGTATTGAAATGAGTATGAATTCAAGAGAGATGCTTATCAAAGAGTTACTCAATAAAAGTGAAGAAAAAGGTGTTTTGAATCAGACTGTGGAGCTTTTGGATGCTTTGATTCAAGAGAGAATTGAAAAATATAACACTTTAAGTAGAGATTATACCGGCTCTGCTGGAATACTTGCAAAACTTTCACACAAAGCAATGAGTACAAAGTCTCTTTTAGTGAGAGAAACACGAAGTAATCCTTATGCATAGTAATGAATTCAAGCTCTATTTAGGAGAGCTAAAGTATCCAAATATTGATAGAAGTTTGGCTGATTTGAAGCTACTCGGTGAGATTAAAGTCGAAAATTCCATTGCAAATATTGAACTTTTAACGACAAGTGATGAATCGTATCTTGCAGTAAAAAAACTTATAGAAGAGAGCTGTGGTACCCAGTTTGGAGCACTTAATATTACAAAGAAAAATACACAAGTAAAAAAAGATATGAACTATGGGCATAGTGCAAATCCAAACAATCGTGCCAAATATGCCAAAAATGTTATAGCTGTAACTAGTGGCAAAGGTGGTGTTGGTAAAAGTACAGTGAGTGTTAATATAGCAATAGCACTTGCACAAAAAGGGTATCGCGTCGGAATTTTAGATGCGGATGTGTATGGTCCTAATATTCCTCGCCTCACAAATACAGAGTCAGAGCGAATTCAGTGGAATGATGAGGATAAGATTGTTCCAGCAGAAAATTTCGGTATCAAAATAATGAGTGTTGCACTTACAACTCCTGCTGCTGATACACCTCTTGTTTGGAGAAGTTCGGTAGCAATAAATGCACTGATTCAGTTTTTAGAAGATGTTGCTTGGGGTGAACTTGATTTTATGGTTATTGATATGCCTCCTGGAACGGGCGATGTACAGCTTACTATAGCTCAAGAGCTACCAATTGCGGCGGCTGTACTTGTTACAACGCCTCAAACTGTAGCAACAGACGATGTGAGCCGTGCTGTAATGATGTTTAAAGATATCCATGTAAAAATGGCAGGGATAGTTGAAAATATGAGTTTTTTTATAGCACCTGATACAAAAAATCGTTATGATATTTTTGGAACAGGTGGCGGTGAAAAAATCGCACAAAAGTATGATATTCCATTTTTGGGTGCGATTCCATTGGATATGCAAATCAGAGAAGCTTCAGACAAGGGTGAACCACCAGTTGCCCGTGGAGATGAGAGTGTCAAAAAATATTATAGAGATATTGTAGAAAATATTATCAAAAATTCAGATTTTACTCTCTAAAAATTCTATTTTTTTGTAATCTTGGCATGTGGAGCGTTCCACATGCCAAGATAAAAATTATTCCGCACTTTTGAGCTTGTCATAAAGCACAATACACGCTTCAACATCTTTTCTGCTTGGAACTCTTCGGATAGAGAGGTAAGTTGCTTCACCTTTGGCATTCATTTTTCTTAGAGCTGTGGCATGGACCCAGTAAAATCCACCATCTTTTCTTCTATTTTTAACGATTCCAGTCCAAAAACCTTTAGATTGTATATCATCCCACAGCCCTTTAAAAGCGATTTTTGGCATATCGCCATGTCTGACAATATTGTGAGGCTCTCCTATAAGTTCATCAATTGTGTATCCTGCCATCTCACAAAAGAGGTCGTTGGCATAAAGGATGATACCTTTAGAGTCTGTTTCACTCAGAATATATTTATCGGCTGGAAAATACCACTCGAGTGTTTTTGAATCTTTATATATTTCAGATGACATAATCTACCCCTTGCTATAATATTTACGAATACCACTCATGCTTGAGCCCATATTGAGGAGGAGCATGTCTGCGATGACCAAAGCAGCCATCGCTTCACATACAACTGTCCCACGAATTGCAACACATGGGTCATGTCTGCCTTTGAGTGCAAAGTCAACCTCTTCGTTGGTGCTTGTAAGTGTTTTTTGCTCTTGAAATATGGATGGAGTTGGCTTAAAATAAACATTCATGATTATATCATCTCCATTGCTTATCCCACCCAAAATACCACCTGCATGATTACTCATAAAACCATCTTTTCGTATCGAATCATTATTCTGAGAACCAAGAAGAGTGCTACTGAGGATGCCATCTCCTATTTCAACAGCTTTTACCGCATTGATACCCATCATTGCATCTGCTAAAACACCATCGAGTTTGTAGTAAAGTGGCTGACCAAGACCTACAGGGGTACCTTTTATAAGCACTCTTGCAACACCACCAACAGAATCGTGACTGTTTTTTGCTTTTAAAATCGCCTCTTTTTGTGCTTCTTCTTTTTGGGCATCCAGAGCATAAATGATACTATTTTTGGCATGTGGATAATCAAACTTCTCTGCTTTTATACCATGAATGTCACTGATTCCGCTAAAAATTTCGATATCAAGAGGACGCAACATTAACTTCGCAATGGCTCCTGCGGCAACTCTTGCTGCTGTTTCTCTTGCAGAGCTTCGTCCACCACCGCGATAATCACGTATGCCATATTTGTGAAAGTAGGTAAAATCTGCATGTCCTGGGCGAAAAACATCTTTGATGTTTGAATAATCTTTGGATTTTTGATTGGTGTTATAGATAATCATAGCTATGGGTGTACCTGTACTTTGACCCTCAAAAACACCACTTAAAATTTCAACTTTGTCTTCCTCTTTTCTTGCGGTTTCAAACTCACTTTTACCAGGTTTTCTTCTGTCAAGTTCACTCTGAATGAACGCTTCATCAATCAATAATCCAGCAGGAATTCCATCGACGAGACATCCGATAGCTGTGCCATGCGACTCTCCAAAAGTGCTAAATCGTAATTTTTGTCCAAAACTATTCATTATTTTTCCTTCTTGAGTAGTTCAAGAGCTGCTTGTGCAGCCTCTTGTTGTGCTATTTTTTTACTTTTCCCACTTGCTCTTGCATACTCTTTGCCATCAATGACAACTGCAAGTTCAAACTCCTTTTTGTGATCAGGTCCTCTGCTTGCGATGACATTGTATTCAGGAGTTGTCCCAAATCTCGCTTGTGTAAGCTCTTGGAGTGTTGTTTTGTAATCTCTAAAGAGAGAATCTAGGGAGATATCGCTGTAATTTTTTTCTAGCAAATCTATAGCTATTTTATTGACGACACCGAGTCCTGATTCGAGATAAATTGCTCCCATAATCGCTTCAAAAGCATTGGAGAGCAGAGAGGCTTTGTCGCGTCCACCGTTGTTCTCTTCGGCATTGGAGAGAAAAATAAAATCTCCTAGATTGATGGACCTTGCCAGTTTGTCAAATCCTGCCTCATTGACAAGGGAAGCTCTGATTTTTGAGAGTTTCCCCTCATCTGATTTTGCAAATTTGTTGAAAAGATACTCGCCTACAATCAAATCCAAAACCGCATCGCCTAAAAATTCTAATCGCTCATTATCGTAGGGCTGCTTGAAACTTTTGTGTGTCAGCGCTTCGATAATGAGCTTTTTGTCTTTAAAACTGTAGTTGAGAGTTTTTTCTAAAGCTTCTATATTACTCATTGTTCCTTCCTATTGATTCTTTTATTTTTTCTGCTTCGTCGCGTGCAAGTTTATCACATCGCTCATTTTCCACATGCCCATTATGCCCTCGAACCCAAATACCATTGATTTTGTGTCCTCTTGAGACTTCAATATATAATTTCCACAAATCTGGATTTTTTACTTTTGCAAAATCTCTTTTTATCCAAGCTCCAAGCCACTCGTTTATGCCCTTGATAACATAAGAGGAATCAGAGATGATATCCACATCACAAGGCTCTTTTAAGGCTTTTAGTCCTTCAATTACTCCTCGTAACTCCATTCTATTGTTTGTTGTGTGTTCTTCTGAACCTACAATGATTTTTTCGTTATCTGCATATTTTAAAATTGTTCCAAAGCCTCCTGGTCCTGGGTTTCCCAATGCACTTCCATCACTGAAAAGAGTTATTTTCTTCACTAAAATCCCTGTAATAATTTTTACTCAAAAGAAGCTCAATACTTTGTGTATTGATGGAGTGGCAACTACTGCATCTTGTAAATGCAAATGGATAGAGCTGTTTACAGTTGCTACAAACATATTCAAAACTTAAAGTTGCACAACACTCCTGTTTGAGATTGATTAAAATATCCAATTCAAAAACGGAACTTTTTGTAGCCAAGGCAACATCTCCTCGTGCTGTGTATAACTCTCTTAAATAGCCATTTTGCTCTATTATATCCAAATCCAAATCTTCTGATTTCAGTCGCCAAAAAACATCACTGAGTTGATGTGCATTGGCACTGTTGAAATTTTCCCAAGCGACCTTAGGATCCACGCGAAAGAGATACTCATATACGAGATAAGTGAGTTGGTAAGTATGCTTATAAATCTCGAGCAAATTCTCTATTTTCGCATCTGTTGGCATGTGGAAATCATTGATAATTGCTAGAGATTTGATATAGGCACTGTCACTCAAAATATCTTTTTTTAGCTCATCCAAAGAGTCTAACACTTCGAGAGCTGATTTGTAATCTTTCATATACTCATACACCAAAAGCAGGTAAGTGAGAGCTTGAGGTGTACGCGGATTATTTTTTAAAATCTCAAGAAAAATATTCTTTGCTCTCTCAAGAAATCCAGCCCTAAAATAGGTTCTTCCAAGCAAAAAGAGAGTTTCTCTGTAATTGGATTTATCGCCAACTTTTAAAAGTTCATTGTATATTTCTATACTTTTTTCGTAATCTCCACTTTTGTAGTAGGAGTGTGCCAGAAGTAACCAAGATTTTTCAGGTAATTCACCTTTTGTGATGAGTCCTTTTAACTCTTTTTGTGAAGGAAGAGAGCGAAATTGTTTTAAGAAGTTGTCAAGATGTCTATAATCCTCTTTTCGTTTATATCTTCCCCACCAATAAGAGAAAAAAGTGATGATAAAAATGAGAGCAAAAAAGATAATAATGGAAAAAAGTGGGTCGCGAAATTCTATAAAAAAAGTGTTCATAAGATTATTCGTAAACGACTATGCCATAATCATTTTTGAGATTATAGAATGTAGAGTTTGGTGTAATTTCCAAATCTTTCATTTTGCCTAACTGGATAATAGAGTTTTTCCCTACACGAATGCCATTTTCAATAAAAAACTTTTTAATGTTTACAAATTTGACATCTTCGACAAATTTATATTCAAACTCTTTATAAAGTCTCATTTTTTCGTAGGAGAACACATGTTCATTTATATGAAGTCTGTCCGAAGCGTATTTGATTGGAAGATGCCCTGAAAGGTCAGTAAGTGATGATTCTATATATTCATATTTTTCAGGAAGCGTCTCTTTTTGGATGAAAACATATTTGTTGTTGAGCTTGAGATGGGGGGTGTTTTTCCAATATTTATAGACTGGATTTGAAACCCCAAGTTTTGAAGAGACTTCTCGCCAGAGCCAAAACGCGTTGAGTGTATTTGGAAGATACGACATCTGTTTTGGCTCCTTGAAAATTTTAATAGTGTTAATTATATAACTATTAACTAAAGAGTTGTATTAAAAAGTTGCAACAACCCATTTTGTGATAAAAAAACCACCAACGAGAAGCCATAAAAACATTGCTCCGCCTGTATAAAGCGGTGCTAAACCAAGACCCTTAAACTTCGCAAATCGTGTTCCCATACCAAGAGCCGTCATCGCCATTGTAAGAAGAAATGTATCGATGATGTTAATGTACTCCACTATGGCATGTGGAACGATTTGTAGGGAGTTAAATCCAGCCATAGCTATAAAATAGACTGCAAACCAAGGAATAACAAGCTTCACTCCGCTTGAGGCTGTACCGCTTTTTCTATTTGCATAGGAGAGATAAATTCCCAAAACAATGAGCATCGGAGCAATCATAATCACACGCGTCATTTTTACAATCACCGCACTATTTGCCATATCGGCACCCGCATTTGGGATAGAAGCAGGAACGGCTACAACTTGAGCCACTTCATGGATTGTTCCACCCACATAAATACCAAACTCTTGAGGAGTCATGTGTAAAAAGCCCGTCGCTGGTTCGATGATTGTTGTGTAAAGAACAGGGTATAAAAACATCGCAATTGTTCCAAAAAGTACAACCATAGAAACGGCGATAGCTGTTTTATGCTCTTCCGCCTTGAGGACAGGTTCTGTTGCCAAAACTGCTGCTGCACCGCACACAGAAGCTCCAGCAGCTGTCAGCATTGAGGTGTCTTTATCCATTTTAAAGATTTTGTGTCCTAAATATGTACCTAAAATAAAAGTAGAACTCAACATCAAAAGTGAGACCATAAAACCATCGATTCCAACTTCAGCGATTTGCTGAAATGTGATGCGAAAGCCATAAAATACGATTGCAAATCGAAGTATTTTTTTGCCAGAAAAAGTGATGCCACTCTCCCATGCTTTTGGTATTTGATTATGAAGCGTATTTGCATAAAAGATACCGATTACGATACCCACAACCAGAGGCGAGATACCAAGTGAGCTTACAAATTTTATATCCGCTATCATTGTCGCCGCTGCAGCAAAAATGGCTACAAAAGCTATTCCGTTGAGCGTTGCATTGCGATTTTTTTCTGAAAATGCCATGTAAATCCTTATGTAAATGAGAAGCGGAAATTATAACAGAGTTCTTGCAAAACTTGCAAGAGGTCATTTACTTCGAAGAGGTGGTTTGAGTGTTCCACATGCCAATCATAGCTCTTCTAATTGTGTTTCATATCGTTTGAGTATTTCGTCCAAGCTATTTTGTGCAATTTCTAAGAGGTCAAACTTTTTTTCTATCTCATTTTCAATTTTGGCGATAAGTTGTGAAATTTCCATAATTTTTGAGTTATTGGAGTCGTTGGAAGCTTTCATTAAATCTGCATGATAAATCTCTAACATCTCTTCACTCTCAACGATGAAATTTTCAAGTTTTTCTACCTCTTTTTTGAGTGGCGATGTCGCTTTGCTTCTCTCTTGAATGAGCGTGGCTCTGAGTTTTTTATTCTCTTGTTTATTGACTTTTGGTATGGATTTGACTTTTTCTTCTGCCTCCTCCTCTTCCCAACCAATTTTTTCTAAAAATAGGTCATAACCACCATCGAAATATTCAGCACCATTCTTTGCAAATATAATGAGTCTATCACACACTCTGCGAAGTAACTCTTCAGAGTGCGTAACTATAATAACAGAGCCTTGAAAATTTTGTATAGCCATTGTGAGTGCTTCAATGGAGTCCATATCAAGGTGATTGGTTGGCTCATCTAAAAAGAGTAGATTGACATTTCGTGCCAAAATTTGTCCAAGCATCACACGGCTTTTTTCGCCACCTGAGAGGAGTGAGATGCTCTTTTTCGCACTCTCTCCGCTAAACATCATACCACCACAAATTGCTCGAACGCTGGACTCTGAGAGGTTTGGATTGCCTATGTAAATCTCATCCATAACGCTGTTTTTTGGGTTGAGGTGTGCAATATTTGTTTGTCCAAAATGAGCATGGGTTGTCGTTGTATGAAACTTTACTTCTCCAGTGAGGGCTTTAAGTTCCCCTGCTATTGTATTTAGGAGGGTTGATTTTCCTTTTCCATTTTTTCCGATGATTCCAAGGCACTCTCCTTTTTGCAGAGCAAAAGAGATATTTTTAAACAGGATATTTTGGGGCGTGTAGCCAAAACTTAAATCTTTGACTTCAAGTAAAACTTTGGCAGGTGTCTCTTTGAAATTAAAATCAAATTTGAGCGTAGAATCAAAGCCTAAATCCTCTAGTAAATCCATTTTTTCAAGCTGTTTTACCTTCGACTGTGCAAGAGCCGCAGTGGAAGCTCTTGCTTTATTTCGAGCGATAAAATCTTCTAACTCTTTTACTTTTTTATCTTGATTTATTTTTTGTTTTTCGTACAGCTCTTCGTCCGCTTTGAGCTGGGCATAAAATTTGTGTGTATCCCCTTGTATGAGATTGAGTGATTTACGAATAATTCCCATCGTATGTGTGGTGACACTATCCATAAAATCTCTATCGTGGGTTACTAAAATAATTTCACCCTCAAAAGCTTTCAAAAATGCTCTCAGCCAACGAAGTGAGACGATATCAAGGTAGTTTGTTGGTTCATCTAAGAGAAGTAAATTTGGTTCAGTTATGAGAAGTTTTGCAAGGTTGATACGGATTTGGTATCCTCCTGAGAAAGAGAGAGGATTCTTTTCTAAATCCTCGTGCGAAAACCCTAGACCAAAGAGGATTTTTTCCACTTTATAGAGACTAAATTTATCATCATCGCTCAGAGCAAGGGCAACTTCATCTTTGAGTGTTGGTTCACTAAACTCTAAATGCTGTTTTAAAGCCCCTATTTTGTACCCCTTTGGGATAATTATCTCGCCACTATCGGGACTCTCTTCGCCAAGAATGAGTTTGAAGAGTGTTGATTTGCCACTCCCATTTCTTCCTACTAAACCTATTTTATTGCCAGAATTTAGTTTGAATGTGAGAGCATTAAAAAGTTCTCCTGTCGTAAAGCTTTTAGAGATATTGATGAGTTGTATCATTGGATTCTTCTTATTGGTTTAAAAATTTTCGTATTATATCAAGTTGTAAAATTTAATGATTAAGATTCATTATTGTATCATTTTCAAAATTTAACATGGATGCGTAAAAAATGAGTGAAAATAGTACCTTATCGTTGATTCAAAGTATCGCAAATTCTCAAAAAGAGCTGCTTGTTCTTTTTAAAGCAGAGGAACATGTTTTGACAAACAATGCTTTTAATGATTTTTTCTGTGTCTCCTCTATGCAAGATTACAATAGTAAATTTGGAGCGATTATCAATAACTTTGTTCCGCATCCATCCTATTTTCATAAAGATAAAATTGAAAATGGCGAGAGTTGGTTTGATGCCATTATGAAGCTTGATGATGCAGACCGTATCGTGAGTATGATGACACCAAGCTATGACTCTTATGCTTTTCATGTGAAGATAGATAGCAGTGTTGAGGATTACCGTATTGTGACATTTGTGGATATTACACGCGATTTAATCAAGCGAATTATGATTAAAAACAATGTCAATATTGATATTCCAAGTGGTGCATATGATAAAAAATATTTTTTACAAGTTGCCAAAAATTTTGACGATGCAGCTGTTTTTAATGAAAAAATTATCGGGGCTGTTTTAGTAAAAATAGATGAAGATGAAAATCCTGATTTTGCGTACGATGAAGAAGCACTTAAAAGGTTTGTGAGTGATTTTAAACATGCTACGCGTCAGGATGATATGCTTGTTCGATGGGATCGAGCAAAATTTTTGCTTATCTATCTTGTGGACGGCGTCCTTAGTTCAGAGCAGATGATAAAGAAATTAGAAAATTTGATTCAAAACAGTGCTATGCGAAGTTTGAAATGTAAATTAAGCTCGGCTTTGCAAAAAGAGGGCGAAAGTATTATCTCTCTTCTTGCACGACTCCAAAGTTAGAGTAAACTCAAGCCAACTTTTCCTTTTTGGGTATCGACAGAGATGACTTCTATTTGTGGAAGATACTGGTTGAGTGAGAGAACTTCAAGTGGGTGTGAAATGCGTGATGCACTCATTTTGGAGATGTGAATCATCCCATCATTTTTGAGTCCGATATCCACAAAAGCCCCAAAATCCGTAATATTGCGTACAACTCCAGAGACAAAGCTTCCAACATGGAGCATAGCAATGTCTGTGATGCCATCTTTAAATGGAATACTTGGTAACTCTTCTCTTGGGTCAAATCCTGGTTTGAGAAGTTCTTTGATGATATCTTTAAGTGTCTCTTTTCCCACATGCCAAGAAGTTGCTATTGCATCTACATCAAGTGTGTTTAAATCCAAATTTTCGAGTTTTTTCGCAATTTGATAACTCTCAGGATGGATTCCGCTGTTGTCAAAGATACTTTTTCCATCTTTGATGCGAATAAATCCAGCCGCTTGTTCATACGCTTTTTTGCCAAAGCCTTTGACTTTAAGAAGCTCCTCTTTGGTGTGAAAACTTCCATATGCTTCTCTGTGGGCTATGATATTTTGTGCAACTTTTGCACCCACTCCAGCAACATACGAGAGTAGAGAAATAGATGCGGAGTTGATATCAACGCCTACACGGTTGACAAGGTCTTGAGTAACATCGGTAAGTTTTTTTTCCAAAAGTTTTTGGTCAACATCGTGTTGGTACTGTCCAATGCCCAAAGATTTTGGGTCAATTTTGACAAGTGCTGCCATAGGGTCGCGAAGTCTCTGTGCAATAGAAATAGCACCGCGAATGGTGACATCAAGGTTTGGATACTCCTCAGAAGCAATTTTTGAAGCAGAATAGACTGATGCACCTGCTTCTGAGACTACAGTGTAATTAAGCCCTGTTTTTTCTTCTGTATTGATACGGGCAAAGAACTCTTGAGTCTCTCGTGAACCTGTGCCATTGCCTATGGCGATGCCTGTAATATTATATTTATTGACGAGTTGGAGTATCTTTTGTTTTGAATTTTCATACTCATTTTGTGGCTGGGTTGGATAGATGAGAGCAGATTCCAAATAAGTTCCATTTGCATCGATAACAGCAAGTTTGCACCCTGATCTAAAAGCAGGGTCAACGCCCAAGAGAACTCTCTTCGTCACGGGAGGTGTCATGAGAAGTTGATTGAGATTTTTACCGAATACTGTTACTGCAGAGATGTCTGCTTTTTCTTTTAATTCTGCTTGAACCTCTCTCTCGATAGAAGGAAGTAAAAGGCGTTTGAGTCCATCTTTGTACGCTTCATAAAGCAACTCTTTCGAGCTTGAGGCGTTACGCGGGATTTTGTACTCTCTGATATTTGCTTCCACATACTCCAAATCGATACTAATTTTGACAGAGAGTTCTTTCTCTTTGACACCTCGCATGATTGCTAAATAGCGGTGCGATGGCATGTGGAATATTTTTTCGCTTTTTGCATCTTTAGCACCAAAGTTTTTAAAAGTTCCATTTTCATCAAAGCTTTTTGTTCTTTTTATCTCCAATACTCCATGACGCATCATTTGATTAAAAATGGCTTCGCGTTCTTTGGGTAAATCAGCATATCTTTCTGCTAAAATATCTTGAGAGCCTTGAATCGCCTCTTCAACGGAGTGAACATCTCCTTTGATAAAATTTCTGGCATGTGGAATGAACTCTTCGAGTGAGAGTTTTGCACTTTCTAGCGTATTTGCAAGGGGAGTTAAACCTTTTTCTATTGCAGAAGATGCTCGGGAATTTTTTTTCTCTTTAAAGGGTCGAAAAATATCTTCTAAAACTCTGAGGCTTTGTGCTTCATCTATACTTTTTATAAGAGCAACTGTGAGTGTGGCTCTCTCTTGGATAAGTCTTAGAATCTCCTCTTTTCTTTCTAAAAGTTTTTTGGCACTGAGATAGATGGTCTCAAAGTCACGCAACACTTCATCATCGGCTCCACCTGTCATCTCTTTGCGGTAACGGGCGATAAATGGAATGGTCGCACCTTCATGGAGAAGGTTTAAAATATTTGTAATGTACTCTTGTTTGAGTCCTGTTTTTTGAATGAGTAAAGAGGTAAGAGCATCCATATCTTAATATTTTTTCCCAATGCACTCTATAAAATCTTTTTCACTTAAATCTTCAACGAGAGCTTTCAAATGTTTGAGTGCATAGAGTTTTAGCTCTTCTCCTTTTTCGCTTTTGAGTTCATTCGAAAAGCCACTTTTTGAAAAAAGTACAAAAATGTCAGGCGTTAACTCTGCTTTTTCGCATTTTGCTTTGAGCTTTGTGAGTTCACTCTTATTTGCTTTTGCATTGGAGTATTTACATGCTCCAGCTACGATTTTGCCAGATTTTGTTTTTGCTAAAATATCTATCTCCACATCTCTATCCCAATAACTACCAATCTCAACAATTGGGTCTTCTTTGAAACTTTTTTTGAGAAGTTCTTTGGAAAGTTGTTCGTAGATAAGGTCTGAAAAACCACTCTCACGATTTGTAAATCGTTCTTTGACCTCTTTATACTCGCCCTCTTTTATCCCTTTGAAATAGGGGGAAATGAAAGCAAACCAAAAACGCATAAAAGGAACGGAGAAGTTAAGTTTGTCATCCACTTTTTCATCATTGGGTGGAGCTTCGAGAGAACTCTCTTGTGTTAAAAAACCCATTTCACGAAGAGATTGTATCGCTTCATCGGCTTCATCTCTTGTAATGCGACCTCGCTTGAGAGCCGAGTGAATACGACGGTCTCCAGAAGCAATACCACTCAAAAATGCATGAATTACTTTATCGCTTTTGGTTACTTTCGTAATATCATTGTGGATGTAAGTGTAATTTTTGAGAAGTTTACTTTCTATAAGTTCTAGTGGCGTTTTTGAGGTATCCACATGCCAACCCATTCCACCAAAGAGAGTGAAATATTCTATCGCCTCTTCAAGATTTTTAGGATTGTTTTGAAAATAAAAAGAGCGAAACTGCTCTAAAAGTGAGGGATATTTTGCCATAATGAAGAACCTTTGTTTATTTTCGTCATTATAACAAATATATCCATCTATCTAATCATGGTGTACTTCAGGAGCGATATTGGATACATCCATGTGTTCTATATTTTTACCTTTGCCTTCAATACATTGAACAGGACAGATAGCTTTTGCTCGGGACATAAGCACAGGAATATAAAAGAGTGATACAAGTGTAGAAGCTATACTTCCAAAGATGAGTGCAATACCGAGTCCACCAAAAATCGGGTCAGTCGCAAGGAGTAAACTCCCCAAAATAATTGCAACTGCGGTAAGTAAAATAGGCTTTGCTCTTGTTGCTGTGGAGATAGCGATAGCTCTGTTTTTTTCTACTCCGCTTTCAATGAGCGACATTGTAAAATCTATCAGAAGAAGAGAGCTTCTTGCACTAATTCCCATGAGGGAGATAAATCCAATAAGAGAAGTCGCTGTGAGAAAGAAGTGAACATCTGTTAATATAAGAGAAATCATATCGGTAATAAAATGTCCAATAATAACTCCAATGATGGATAAAAAGCTTCCAATCAAAACAATTCCACTTAAGGCAAAAGATTTATAATAGACAACCATCAAAAGAAACATGAGAACAAGTGCAGATATAAATGCACCACCTAAATCTCTAAAGGTATCTAACGAGACCTTCATCTCTCCATCCCATCGCACTAAAACTTTCTCTTTTGTCTCTTTGTGTGTGAGTGCAAGATCAAACATATAGGTACTCATTCCTGTGAGTCTCTCAATATCAAAGTCTCTGGAGAGCTTTGCTATCATACTTTCTCTTGCATCCATAAGTGGATACACTTGAGAAACAAGATCACATTCTGCGGTGATTGAAACCATATTTCTCATATTTTTTTTGAAAATTGTTGGATCTGCAATAGTAGGTCTGACATCTACGACCTCTTTCATAGGAACCATAACACCCATCATATTGAGAAGTTTAAGTCTTGAGAGTTTGAGTTCTAGTTCTTCTCTTGAAGCTTCTTCAAGTGTTCTTGTCTCATCTGTAAGGCTCACAAAAATAGGGATTTGGTCTTGTTGCAAACCTGAATTTTTTATAGCTACAACATTTCCTTTAAATGCCAAATAGAGAGTATTACTTACATGTTCTACATTTAAATTACTTGCTATAATTTTTTCTACATTGGGAACAATCTCATATTTTGTATAAACATCATCTTGCATAACATCAATATCTACAAGTCCTTCTGTTTCTTGTAAAGACTCTTTTACAATTTTTGAAGTTTCTCTTAAGAGTAAATTACTTTTTCCAAAAAGGTTGACTTCTATAGTTGCAAATGTTGGTGGACCTGATGGCATTTCAACAAATTTGACAGTTGCTCCTGGATAGATACTTTCACAATTTTTTTGAATAATTGGTCGAATTCTGTGAACCATCATATAGGATGCTTCATCGCGTCCATGTTTATCTGTCAAATTGACGACAATTTCAGCTTGATTTTTGAGGCTTTTAAAGCCACTTCCTTTGACAAGTCCTGCATAATCTAGAGGAGCACCTTGACCCAAAAACATTTCTATATCTAGAATCTCTTTTTCTTTGCGTAAATTATCTGTAACACACTCAACAACTTCTTGTGTTTGGTTTATAGTGCTATTAGTCGCTGTATCTACATAGATACTGAAGGTATTGGCACTTTTGCCTGGAAGCATTTTTGCTAATACTATTCTGGTCGGTATCATCATAAGCGAGAAGACTAAAAGACCAAGAACAATGAAACCAATCTTTCTTTGTTCTTTTCTATCACTCGCAATTTTATATATATACTCTTCCATAATCTAATGATGTCCTTTCACTTGTTTTACAAACTTTTTCGCTAAGTAAGGAGTAAAAACATAGGCGACAAAAAGCGATACAGCCAAAGCAACGGGAACATTGAGAGGGATTGGGAGCATAAACTGTCCCATCATCCCACCGACAAAAGCCATAGGTATCATTGTAAGCATAATTGCGATTGTTGCTATATTTGTTGATGGACCTATCTCATCTGTGGCTTCAATGATTATTTGGTCAAAATCTTTATGTTCAGACTCTTTGAGATGCATTCGTCTGTGAATATTTTCAATAACAATAATAGCATCATCCACGATAAGTCCAAGACTCAGCAAGAAGGCAAATAGGGTAATCCTGTTGATGGTTTGGTCGGTCATCAGTGCTATAAAAAGTGTTGTAGCCAAAATCATAGGAACAGCAATAGTTACAACAAGAGACTCTCTCCATCCTAAAAAAGGAATAAGAATCAAAGAGATAATTGCGATAGTAAGTACGAGGTGATGCACCAGTTCATTCACTGCTTCATTGGCTCTTTCTCCGTAATTTCTTGTGATAATATAACCTAAACCATTTTTACTTAACTCTTCTTCATTTTCTTTGAGTGTTTCTATAACTTTTTCTGCAAGATGGACAGCATTGGTACCTTTGAGCTTGGAGATGGTCATTGTAACTTGATCTTGAGATTCACTAAAAGGAGCATTCTCTTCTTGATAACTGACAAATGCTTCTTGATAGTTTTGAATATCATAATAATATTTTATTTCGGCTATGTCTTTGAGATAAATAAGCGAGTCCATATATTTGGCAATAATGAGATTTTGAAGATCTTCTATATTGTTAATAGCATTTTTGACCCCAAAAACGATTAATCGATTCTCTTTTGTTGGCAAATCAATTTCTGGAGAGTTTTTTGCAATAGCTTGTATGGATTGGACAACTTGACCGATGGAGATGTGATATCCTGAGAGTTTATCAAGATCTAAAAGAACATTAAACTGTGGTTTTTTTGCACCTTTGAGTGTTGTTTTTGAAATATGTTCGATTGAATTTATCTCTTGTTGAATATCTTTAATTTGTTTGTATAAAACAATATGGTCAATGCCTTTTTCCTCTTTTTTATAAAAAGCAACAGTGACAATAGGGACATCAATATCAATATCAAATGGCTTAACAAGTGGCATCATCGCTCCACCTGGAAGTGAATCCATATTTTGCATTACTTTATCGTAAAGCTTTAGGTTGGATGACTCTCTATCTTCCCCGATTTCATACTGGACATTTATAATACCTGCATTGTGCATCGCCATAGAGTAGATATCTTTGATACCCTTAATTTCACTAATTTTTCTTTCGAGAGGTTTTAAAATGGCATTGTTAATCTCATCAGGTGACGCTCCTGGCATAGGAACAATGATAGAACCACCACTTACAGCAATTTGAGGATCTTCTTCTCTTGGCATGACAAGTAAGGAGATATATCCTAGTGCAAGAATAGAAAATGCGAGGATAGCAGTCAGCGGATTATTAAGAAAAGCTTTTGCTAAGTATCCTGCAATATTGTTAATCTTGTAAGGCTTCATTTGATTCCTGCATAGGTACTATGTGCATTTTTAAGGGCATTCACAATTTCTTTAATATCGCTTTCTTCTAGTAATACATCCGTAGCGTTGCCATCTATATTTTTGAGAAACTGACTCTCTTTTTGTCCAACACCAAGAAGTGTAATATTTGTTACAAGCCAGTCGCTTCGTCTGAGTTTTGTACGGTCAATCACAGTATTGACAAATTCAGCTCTGTTAGTAAATAGTTGTTCTTGAAGTTTTGTTAAATTTTGGTGTTGATAATCATCGAGTCCATATCCTTGGAGTTTATTAACCATATATGGAGTTACTTTGTAGTGTGATGGGAGTTTAGTGAATCTTTTGGATTGGAATTGAGCAACTTTTTCATTGTCAAAAAGCATGTAAGCATTGATTTGGATATCATAAAAATCACTTGTTTTGCTTAAATCTAAAATTTTTTCTATTTTTTCTATCTCTTCTTCATTAAGATGCGTTGAATACTTACGATGTAATTCTCTCTCTTCATCTTGAGAAAGAGTTGCAATATAATCCACTCTCTCTTGAATATATTTCACATTTGTTAAATTTATTTTACTTTTTTCATACTCATAAAAGTTTGTTGATTTTTGATTTATACTTTTTAAGAAAAACAACCCCACCACTAAAACTACTAAAATTAAGAACAATAACAATAATTTAGCATTTTCCACATGTTTCATCTCTATCCTTTTGAACGATGTAATCGTTACTTTCGTGTAATTAGTCTAATAAGAAGATTTTATATTATTAAGTTTAAAAAAACAATACTATTGATTTGTTATCTTAATATTCAATGTAATTTCTTACTTAATTACACAAAGTGGGTAAAAATAATAAAAAATAATAGCATTCTAAAGAATATATATTAAATTTATTGATATCCTTATGCATCAAAAAACAATCAAAGGGTGTTGAATGAAAAATGTGCTACTTGCTGCTATTATAATGTTTGGACTAGGTTTTACTCTTAATGCGAAAGATGTGGATGGCAATATACTTGTTACTCAAAATGGATTTACTTACGAAAAAGATCAAAAAGAGGTGTTTACCGGAAATGCATATTTCTTTTTTGAAGATGGAAAAACAAAAAAAGTTGTACCATATTATCAGGGTCAAATGGATGGCAGATTGACAGAGTGGCGAGGTGATGGAAGTGTAAAAACTGTTGCGTACTTTAGAAAAGGGAAACAAGATGGTGAATATATTGGAAACTATGACAATGATAAAAAAGCAATAATTGCTTATTTTAAAGATGGTTTACAAAATGGGGAAGTTGCTACTTGGTATGAAAATGGTAGAAAAAAAAGCAGTTCATACTTTAAAAATGACCTTCAAGAGGGAGAGGCAAAAACTTGGCATGAAAATGGCAACTTAGCATCTGAAGGATTATATGTAAATGGTAAAAAAGATGGTCTTCACAAAAAATGGCATGAAAATGGGCAGTTAGGCTATAAAGCTTTCTTCAGTAATGGCAATGTTATGGGTGAAATTGATATTTGGGATCAAAACGGTGTGTATGTACCGAAAAAATAGTATATAATTCCGCCATTTATCTAACAAATTAGGAACAAATATGCCATCTTCTAACGGCACTTCGTTGTGCTCAGCAAATTTTATTGTTATTTCTATGATTCCAACACTGTTTTTTATTGCAATAGTTCTTGGATACATAGGAGTTATCCCACTTAATGTACCTTTATCATCTGTTTTTATTGTTGGGTTTATTTTGCTGACTTTTTTAATGTTTGCAAAACATAACGCCAACTACAGTATTTGCAAAATGCGTTCTTCATACTCAAAAATGGAAGAAGATTTACGCAATAAGCTTGATGCGAACTCTTTGATTATTAATAATGAAAGAAAGTCTATACTGGATATTAATGAGTTTTTAAATCATTACTATACAGATGTAAGAAATAATAACTTTGTTGCAGTCGCTGCATCTATATTCCCAATGCTTGGAATTTTAGGAACATTTTTAGCAATTTCAATTTCCATGCCGAACTTTTCAGTGATGGATACTACGGCACTCGATAATGACATATCACTTTTACTTAGTGGTGTTGGTTCTGCATTTTATGCTTCTATTTATGGAATTTTACTCTCGTTAATCTGGACCTATTTTGAAAAGAGCGGTTTGAGTAAAATAGATAAATATTTTTCTATGCTTAAAAATAAATTTAAATCGGATATATGGTCAGCGGACGAATTAACTATATATAAATATTCACAGTATGAACTTAAAGACAATCGATTCGTAACTGCACTCAGAGAGACATTTAATCTTGATTTTGTTCAAACATTAAATGAACAACATCTTTCGAGTTTTAAGCAAATCATGCATGAAAGTAGCAGTAATTTTACTCAGATATCTAACTATCTTCAATTTGCATCCAAAGAGTTAAAAGAGACTCTTTCTCTGATGGATAACAATAAAAATGCACAAGAAGCAAAAAATCAGATAGAAAAAAATCTGCTAGATTTTACATATGCTGTGAGAAGTTTAGAAAAAACTACTAATCTTTTTAATACGCACTTGAGCACATCATTGGATAAAACATTTGAAAAAATTGATACAGAGATAGGCGATATAGTGATAAAACTAGCTGATTTTGCTACGCATGTGAGCCTAGAAAGTAAAGAAGTTCAAGATAGCGTAAAAAGATATCATCAAGCAATTTCTAGTCAAATAAAAGCACAGTAAGCAATGTTTTATAAAAATGAAAATGACGATAATACAAATTTTTGGATATCGTATGCTGACCTTATGGCGGGTCTTCTTTTTGTATTCATTTTATTGATAGGGGCAATAGTTGTAAAATCTATTGTACTTAAATCTAATTTAGATACAAAAGAGAGTTCTCTTGAGAGTTCTATGAAAATGCTTCTTTTGAGAGATACGGAAGTACAAAAACTAAAAAAATTATTAGAAGATAGGATGAATGAACTCAAAAGTTCACAAGAAACTTTGATAATTACAAAAGATGCTTTTAAGCTCAAAACCGAAGAGATAGTCAATTTGAATAATATTCTCTTGTCTCAAAATATGAAAGTAGATGATTTTAACTCTAAAATTGTCATTCTTCAAAATTTACTCAATGAAACAAATACAACACTCAATACGCAAAATAAGAAACTAGAAGATTATGATAATAAAGTTATTGTTCTCTCAAATGAGTTAACAAGCAAGAGTGATGCACTTAAATTGAAAGATAAAGAGCTTTTGGATTTGCTACGAGCAATAGAAGAAAAGCAAACAAAGTATGATGTTTTGATTGCTAAATTACAAGCACAAAAAGCAAAAATTAAAAGTTTAACAGGTATTAAAATAAAAGTTATCGCTGAACTAAAACAGAGTCTTGGCAATAATGTTCAAATTGATCCAAAAAGTGGCTCTTTGAGATTGGCTTCAAATATTTTATTTGATAAAGGGAGTGCTGAATTAAAAGAAACGGCAAAAATAGAGCTAAAAAATGTTTTTATCAACTATATTGGTGCTTTAATTTCAAACAAAAGCATTCAAAATCAACTTGATAGAATTGTGATTGAAGGGCATACAGATAGTGATGGTGGCTATCTTTATAATCTAAATTTATCACAACAAAGAGCTTATGCTGTAATGAATTATCTTTTAACACTCGATTTTACAGCGGACAATAACCTTAAACCACTTCTCGTAGCTAGTGGGCGTTCCTATCAAGATACAATCTATACTAAAGATATGGTTGAAGACAAAGATGCATCTAGAAGAATTGAGATTAATTTTAGTTTACGCAATGATGACGCTATGGATGAGATAGGAAAAATTTTAGATGTTGAATAATTTTGAAGCAAAGAATATACACCAAGCATCTAAATATCTACAACACAAATTAAATGTATTTAAAAAAGTGCAACGAAAAGAGGTGTTAGTTGACCCTATTTTTGTAGTGGAACATAAGAAAAACTCTTTCTTGCAGAGATTATTGCAAACGCTATTTAAATCCTAATTTGAATTGGCATGTGGAACTTATTGGCATTTGAAAAGTATTTCCACATGCCAGAATAAGTTCTACAAGAGTTCAAAAATATAGCCACTCTCAGTATCTTTCATCTTATATTTGTAAAATCCATCAAGTTCAATAACCACTCTGTAATATCCGTCATGGTTTCCAACTCTAATTTTTGTAAAAGAGCTTTCGCTTATTTTTTGTTCAAAAACTTTTATATTCTTATCTTTTTTAAAGTCAATTACAATTCTATGTGGTTGCACTAGCATAAAGTGTCGTATCATTGCATCTTTTGTTACAATTTTTAAATATTTTCCCAAGAGGTGAAAACTTGCATAATCAACCGATGTAAGTTGTTTATATTTTTCATCTAAATCTACTTTTTCTTTTTCAGAACTAAGTGTCTCTTCTACACACTTTTCACCTTTAGTTTTGCTCTCTTGCTCAATTTTTATAGGCTCAATTTTTTTAAAATCTTGCTCTGCTTTATCAGCAATCGTACTGTTTTGAGAGATAAAAATGGGTGTGTGCCAATCCACTGAATTTTCCATTTGAATACTTTGTGTCTCTTGTGAACCATCTAAATTTTTGTATTGCACTGTAACACTTTGAAGGACTCTTGCTTGTGGTGGTAGAGTTATGGATGCTTGTTTGAGTGGTGGTATAGTTCTGTTTTCATTGGATGTATAAGGGATGGGTTTTTCGCCATCAGATGGAAAAAAAGGGTTCTCTCGAGCATCTAAAATGCTAAATAAGAAAAATGCAATAAGCAATATTTTCACCACGCCAACCCCTACTTTTGAAGTATTATATCATTTATTCCGCTGAAATTTCTTTGAGTTCAAAATACTCTCTTTGGAGTTCAGCATTGTCATTTTTGAGTCTATTGATTTCAGATTGAAGATAGTTTTCATAATCTTGAAGTCCATTGAGAACCTCAAGAGAATTTGTTCCATATAAAACAGCACCTACATAGACACCAAGTCCTGCAACCAGTAAAATAAGAATTAAAAACTTGACAAGAGAAAGCCCCAAATATTTTTGTGTAAAGCTTTGGTTGTAGCTATTCTCCTCGTATAATTCTTCAATATTCATTACGATAGGTGCTTATTTAAAAAGAGTTGAACCTAGATATTCGCCATATACAACTTCGTTTTCTATCTCTAAGAGACGGTTATATTTAGCAGTTCTTTCACCTCTTGCAGTTGAACCTGTTTTTATCTCTCCACAGTTAAGAGCTACTGCAAAGTCAGCAATAAAAGCATCTTCACTTTCACCTGAACGGTGGCTCATAACACATTTGTATCCATTTCTTTGAGCAAGGCGAACAGTTTGCATTGTTTCACTCACAGAACCAATCTGATTTGGTTTAATCAAAATAGAGTTTGCGATACCTTTTTGAATCCCTTCATTCAAAATTGTAGCATTTGTAACAAATAGATCATCTCCAACGAGTTGCACTTTGTCACCTAATTTTTCTGTGAGTAATTTCCATCCGTCCCAGTCATCTTCACTGAGTCCATCTTCGATAGAAACGATTGGGTATTTAGAGCATAAATCAACATAATAATCAACAAGTTCAGCGGAAGTCACTGTTCTATTTTCAGAATCAAGTTTATATCCACCTTCTACAACAAGCTCAGAAGCAGCTACATCAAGAGCTATCGCCATCTGCGTTCCTGCTTTGTAACCAGCTTTTTCAATAGCTTCCATAATGATTTGTATAGGCTCTTCGTTCGAACCTAAATCTGGTGCAAATCCACCCTCATCACCAAGTGCAGTGTTGTGTTTTTTTGCTTTGAGAATAGATTTTAGATTATGATATACCTCTGATGATGCTTGAAGTGCAGTTGCAAAATCTTCAAATCCGATAGGCATAATCATATACTCTTGAAAATCAACAGAGTTATCTGCATGTGAACCACCATTGATGATGTTAAGCATTGGTGTAGGGATTACCATAGCATTTGCACCACCTAAATAGCGGTAGAGTGGCATCTTGAGACTTTTTGCAGCCGCACGAGCTACAGCCATAGAAACGCCAAGAACCGCATTTGCTCCTAAGTTTCCATAATTGTCTGTGCCATCTAGCTCTTTCATCGTTGCATCGATGACTGCTTGATTAAAAGGAGAGTGTCCAATAAGGGCATCTGCAATTGTAGAGTTCACATGCTCAACAGCTTGCAAAACTCCTTTGCCCATATAACGCGTACCACCATCACGAAGTTCTAATGCTTCGCGTTTTCCTGTACTTGCACCTGAAGGTACAATAGCACTTTCAATCGTTCCATCACTAAGTTCTACTGTTGTTTTTACTGTAGGATTTCCACGAGAATCCATTACTTCTATCGCACTAATATTATCTATAAACATTACTCATCTACCTCACTTATTTCTGATATATCCATAGTCATAAGAGTGCTTATGCCCATAGCATTTTTTATTTTTTCTTCTATCTCTTTTGCTAAAGCTGGATCTTCTTTGAACTTAGCCTTGACATTTTCACGCCCTTGACCGAGTTTCACATCCTCATACGAGAACCAAGCTCCACTTTTGTCAATTATATCAAGTTTTACGCCATAATCAACAAGTTCACCCTCTTTAGAGATACCTTCACCAAACATTATGTCAAATTCAGCTTGACGAAATGGTGGTGCTACCTTATTTTTAATTACTTTGGCTTTGACACGGTTTCCGATATTATTTTCACCTTGTTTGAGTGAGGCTATTCTTCTTACATCTATTCTAACTGACGCATAAAATTTCAGAGCATTTCCACCCGTTGTAGTCTCTGGAGAGCCATATCCCATCATTCCAATTTTCATACGAATTTGGTTGATAAATATAACAGTACAGTTCATTTTATGTAAAATACCTGTCAATTTACGAAGAGCTTTTGACATAAGTCTTGCTTGAACACCAACATTCTGGTCAGACATCTCACCTTCAATTTCAGATTTAGGAGTTAAAGCTGCTACTGAGTCAATAACGATTAAATCAATCGCTCCACTTCTTGCAATAGTTTCAACTATATCCAAAGCTTGTTCGCCGTAATCAGGTTGAGAAACAAGAAGATTGTCCACATCCACACCCAAATTTCTTGCATAAATAACATCAAGAGCGTGTTCTGCATCGATAAATGCACAAACACCACCAGCTTTTTGACATTCAGCTGTTATTTGAAGTGCTAAAGTTGTTTTTCCTGAACTTTCAGGTCCATAAATCTCAACAACTCTTCCCTGAGGAACTCCGCCTATTCCTAAAGCTAAATCAAGTCCAAGAGAACCTGTACTAATTGCTTCGATAGGAGTAATTTCTTTGTCACCCAAACGCATTAAGGCACCCTTGCCAAATGTTTTGTCTATTTGTTTCATTGCTAAGTCTAATGATTTTTGTTTGTTTGCGTCCATTTTCGGCTCACTTTTATTAAATTTAGACTTATTATATGTCAATTTAAAATATTCATTCAAAAATATTTCAATTTGTCATATTTTTTGTAATTTATCTATTTTTATCCAAAAAAATTTAGATAAATAAGGGGAAGATTTTATCCTTATTTGGTTAAAATTTAGTTTATATAAATTAAATGCCTCTACTAATATATGGATAAGTAATTTGAAAAAAACTCTAATCGCACACTCTCCTGACGCTGATGATATTTTTATGTACTATGCTATTAAATTTGGCTGGGTTACAATGGATGGAATTAGTTTTGATAACATAGCAAAAGATATACAAACACTCAATGAAGATGCTCTAAATGGTGTGTACGATATAGTTGCTATTAGTTTTGCTCTTTATCCTCATATCAGAGATGAATATACACTGCTCCGTACAGCTGTAAGTTTTGGCGAAGGATATGGTCCAAAAATTATAAAGAAAAAAGGTGCTACACTCAAAAAAAATTTTAAAGTAGCTTTGAGTGGAAAACATACGACGAATGCGATGCTTTTTCGTATCGCCTATCCACATGCCAGAATCAGTTATATGAACTTTTTAGAGATTGAAAATGCAGTGCTCAGTGGTACAGTGGATGCTGGTGTACTCATTCATGAGAGTATTTTGACTTACAATGATGCCCTTGAAGTTGAGAGGGAGATGTGGGATATCTGGCAGGAATTAGCGGGTGAAGAGTTACCGCTTCCTCTGGGAGGAATGGCAATGCGTCGCTCTATTCCTTTAAACAGAGCCATAAAATATGAAGCGACACTGACAAAAGCGGTACAGGTGGCACGAGACCATAAAGAGCGACTTTCAAAAATGCTTCTTGAGAGAGAGTTAGTGCGTATCGATGCTCCAACACTTGAAAAATATCTTGAACTTTATGCCAATGATGATTCGATTTCACTCAGTGATATTCAATATAAAGCAATTGATAAACTTTTTGAAATAGGATACAAGCACGGCTTTTATGAAGCAGAAGTCAAAATCGAAGATTATCTTATTCCAACAGAATATTCAGCACTAAGGAATTCATAATTATGGAAGCAAAACTCATAGCACTCGGGATAGAAACATTTAAAATTGCTCTGCTCTTATCACTTCCTGCACTTTTAACAGGAATGTTTTTGGGGTTAGCGGTGAGTATTTTTCAGGCTACAACACAAATCAATGAGATGACGCTGAGTTTTATTCCAAAAATTGTGGGTATTATCATTGTTATTATTTTGACTATGCCATGGATGCTTAACTCTATGACAGATTTTTCTCTTTATGCATTTAATCTTATTCCAACCTTTGTAGAGTAATGGATTCTAAAACTATCGATTTTTCTAAATTTTCTTCTATGAAGATAGGGGGAGTTTTGGATGTGGCACTTTTGCAAGAACCTTGCGACTATAACAAAGAATATACTTTTATTGGTGCATGTAACAATACACTCCTAGGCACACAACCTCCGCCACTCATGATGCTGAGTAAAAAATATGACTATATAAAAATTCAAGAGAATACTCTTCGTATTGGAGGAGCGACACCTTCAGGGAAAATCGCCTCTTTTTGTAAAAAAAACAATATCGCAAATTTTGAGTTTGTTTCCCATTTACCTGGGACTTTAGGTGGCTTGGTAAAGATGAATGCAGGACTAAAAGAGTATGAAATATTTAATAATTTAATTTCTGTTTCCATGGCTGAGGGCGTGAAGCAAAAAGAAGAAATACATTTCGGATACAGATACACAGATATCCAAACTCCCATTATAGAAGCAACATTTCATTTGTCCTATGGATTTGACAAGGAAAAAGTAGAAATATTCAAAAAAATGCGTTCGAACCAACCGAGTACGCCAAGTGCAGGAAGCTGTTTTAAAAATCCACATGCCGACTTTGCAGGAAGATTGATAGAAGCTGTCGGACTCAAGGGTCATAGAGTAGGTGGAATGGAGTTTAGCACTCTTCATGCTAATTTCTTGGTGAATGTTGATAATGGCACATTTGATGATGCGATTTTTCTCATTCAAGAGGCTCAAAAAAGAGTGTATGAGCAGTTTGGAATTTGGCTAGAGAATGAGATTGTGGTGCTAGATAAGAGATATATGGGTGAAAATTCACCACTTTTACATCCACACACCAAGATTATGGCATGTGGAAATAAAAACTAGAATCGAAGCATTAACCCCGCATACATTCCAGAAAAATCTAAATTCATTGTTGCAGCTGTGCTATCTTTTTCATCAATTTTGATTTTTTGTACTCTGTAGCCAAGTTCAATCGCTGGTTTGAGAACAGGAATAAAACCGAGTGTGTAATCTACTTTTGCTCTCATATCAGAGACGCTACTTGAACCATATGCGACATATTTGACATCGCCTTCTAAACCAATATTTGTGGATGGAATTTGTACTCTTGCTCTTGCATAAACAAGTGGAATAGGGAGTGTAATCGTGTCACTGTAAGAAGTTTTTGCAACACCATTGACTGTAACATTTCCCGTTGCCTCATACGAGAGTGCAATCACTTTGACATCCAAACCGATATCAAAAGTAATCCAAGCGGTATTGTCCAAAATATTATAATAAGGGATGATATCAAACTGCTTCATATCTAAAGTAGTATTTGCAGCATCTGTAATAGTGAAATCTTCAAACGCACCACTTGCAACACCGCTATTTTGAACATTTGCATACTCAATTCTCATGTTTGGAAGAATTGGAAGTGGGTGCTTGACGAGAAGCCATGCATACGCATTTGTATTTTTTTCTTCTGAAGATGTATCACTTCCCGTGCCACCATTGGAACTGTAGCTTATTTCCCCACTTGAGTTTTGTGCCCAAGCACCTACACCCATTTCTGCTCTTGTGAAATCTGCACTTGCTGTGGATGCGAGAACGATTCCACATGCCAAGGTTGATAGTAATTTTTTCATAAATAACTCCATAATAAGTAATATGTTGTAATGGTAACGAAATATTTTAAAAAAGGGGAATTTGAAGAGAAAAAGAGGCTATTTTAGGGCAAAAAACCCTAAAATAAATGAGAAGAGATTATTTTACTGCTGCCATTGCTGCGTCGTAGTTTGGCTCTTCTGTGATTTCTGGAACGATTTCTTTGTAAGTTACAACGCCATCTGCGTCAACTACGAAGATTGCTCTACAAGTTACACCTGCAAGAACCGAACCACCAAGTAAAACACCATAAGCGTTTGCGAAATCTTTGTTTCTGAAGTCAGAAGTAACAGTTAACTTGTCAATTCCCTCAGCTGCACAAAAACGACCAGATGCGAATGGTAAGTCAAGAGATACGATAGTAGCTTTAACGCCTTCTAATGAAGCAACTTTTGCATTGAAGTTACGAGTTTCAGTAGCACATACACCAGTGTCTAGTGAAGGAACAACAATAATTAGTTGTTTTACGCCTTGAGCACCACCAACTACAACATCACCTAAACCAGCTGAATTTACAACTGTAACTTCTGGTGCTTTATCACCAACTTTTACCTCATTTCCTAATAGTTCTACGTCTGTACCCTTGAATTTTGTAGTTGCCATTTTGGCTCCTTTTTTTGTTTTATTTAATTTATGCAGGAAGTATATTTTAAATCGGATAATTTTACTCTTAATTAGAAAGAGAGTGTTTTGGCATAAGTTTTTATTAAGTTTATAACTGGCTTCTGGGTGTTATATCTAAAGTATCAAGGGAACTAAACATCTCTTGATTGTACATCTCAACGGCTACTCTCCCTATCATTGCAGCATTGTCTGAACAATATTTGAGTTCACTCAGAAGCAGTGAAGCGGCATGTGGTTTCAAAAGTGTTTCTATTTGAGAGCGAAGGTAGAGGTTTGCACTCGCACCGCCTACAATCGCAAAATTTTTAGGTGGAGTTATTGCAAAATATTTTTTGAGTTTATGAATAATATGTGCCGTTGCTACATGCTCAAACGAAGCCGCTATATCTTTATAATCTTCTTTGGTACCATTTTCAACCGCAAGACGCACCGCATTTTTAAGCCCTGAGTAGGAAAAAGCGAGTTTAGGCGTTTGCATAAGCGGGATGGTAAAGTTGTATTTTTTTCTATCACCATCCATCGCTAGTTTTTCTATGAGTGGTCCGCCTGGATAGCCAAGACCCATCATCTTCGCAACTTTGTCAAAACTCTCACCAAAACTGTCATCCATACTTTTTGCAACGGTTGTGATTTTATGTAAACTCTCCACTTCCATCACTTGTGTGTGACCGCCTGAAACAAGCAAAACAGTCAGAGGGAATTGAGTCTCTTTTTCTATGAATAGAGAATAGATATGACCGATGAGGTGATTGACCCCGATGAGAGGAATTGAAAGAGCAACCGAGATAGCTTTTGCCATTGTCACACCCTCAATGAGCGTCACAGCAAGTCCAGGGGAAGAGGTGACAGCGACCGCTTTTAACTTATCAAAATAGGGTTTACACTCTTCTAGGATTTTTGGCAAAGCTTCGGCATGAAGTCTTGCTGCAAGTTCAGGAACAACACCGCCATAAGCAGAGTGTTCTAATTCTTGAGATATTTTTTTGTGAAACAGAAGTCGGCATGTGGAAATCTCTGTAATAGCGATAGCACTATCATCACAACTGCTCTCAATGCTTAGTATCATTGACCCAGCCTCACAAATTCTCTTACCTCTTTGTCTATCAAAAAGACATCTTCTATATTTCTTGGCATGTGGATAAATTTTTCATACGCCTTTAAAATGTTTCGAGATATATCCATAAAACCTATCTCTTTGTTGATAAATTTTTCGATAGATGCTTCGTTTGCTGCATTGATAACTACGCCTCTCTCTGGGTTTTTGAGAAGTTCTTCTTTTATCTGCCAAATCGGATATCGCTCAGTTGTTATCTCACGAAACTCCAAAGAACCGACTTTGAGCAAATCCACATGCCCTAATATATTTTCATTCATTTGGGCATTGATTGCGTAGCTGATTGGGAGTTGCATGTTGGCATGTGCAAAGTGAGCAGTGGTTGAGCCATCTTTAAAATCTATCAGTGCGTGAATGAGTGATTTTGTCTCAATAATCGCGTCGTATTTTCCCTCGCCAAAGAGCCATCTCGCCTCTAGAAGTTCAAACATTTTGTTGACCATTGTGGCTGAGTCGATGGTTATTTTTTGTCCCATCGACCAGTTTGGGTGTTTTTGGGTATCCGCCAAAGTCGCACTCTCAAGACGCTTGATATCCCAGTCACGAAATGCTCCGCCACTTGCGGTGATAATCATCTTTGCAACAGGTCTGTTTTGCATCAGATACCAAAGACCGAAATGCTCACTGTCTATGGGCTGGATTTTACTTGTGTCGATAAAACTTCCACATGCCACAAGAGACTCTTTGTTTGCAAGAGCAACTCTTTTTCCACATGCCAAAGCTGTTAGTGTAGGGCGAAGACCTAAAAAGCCTACAAGAGCGTTCACAACAAGTTCAGAGCTAGAATCTTCTATGACTTTGAGAATTGCCTCTTGTCCGAAATAGACATTTTTATGATGAACATTTGCTACATCTTTTTCATTGGCAACAATGACTATTTTTGGATTATGTTCTAAAATTTGGGTATTAAGAAGAGAGATATTTGTCCCTGCTACGAGAACTTCAACACTCAAAGAGAGCTTTTTAGCAACTTCGAGTGTATTGACGCCTATAGAACCAGTTGAACCAAGAAGTATCAATTATACTAAGCCTCTTAAAAGGACAAGCATAACAATCGCACCAAAGAGGTAGCCATCAATGCGGTCAAGAACTCCGCCATGTCCTGGGAGGAGATTTCCACTATCTTTGACATCCGCTTTGCGTTTGAGAGAACTTTCAAATAAATCTCCAAAGATTGAACTCAGAGCAACCATAAAAGAGATGATGAACGAGAGTGTCAAATCGACAAAAGCAAGTCCAGCGAACATACCGCTAAAAGTTGCTATAAAAACACCTCCGATTACACCTTCGAGAGTTTTGTTCGGGCTGGTTGGGCTAAAAGGAGTTTTCCCCATGTTTTTTCCCACAACATACGCTCCTACATCTGTCATTGCAATAACAACAAGAAGCCATAAGAGGGAGAGCATTCCATACTCTTGGTACATCGTAAAGGTAAAAAGCATCCCAGCAGTTGGGTAGATAAAAGGAAAAAAGTAACTCCACTCAAGCTCTTTTTTGTACGCTACAGCACTTGCATACGCAACACCAGCCAATACAAACAAATCATCACCATACGGATAGATACCAGCTAAAAGCCAAATACCTACGGCGAAGGTTAAAAGAGAGTGGTTTTCTACTCCAAAAAGCTTACAAGCCTCCTTGAATGCCAAGATATAAATCGCCCCCATAGCAAACCATGTTAAATAAAAGTTGTCAATCAAACCTATTGCAAAAACAGCTCCAACAAGCATCACACCTGTTACAATTCTCTCTTTATGATCCGCGAACATGCTCATAAAATTTCCTAAATATAATTTTGTGAGATTATACCAAATCAGACTTTAATATCGAGTTTATATTCGAGGGATATTTCTTCATCTTCGGGTTCATTTTTTTCTTTTTGTTTTTTTTCTCTTTTTGTTTCTTGGTCGGCTTCATCTTTTGTGTGTTCTCTATCTCCATCTACCTGATAATTCTCCTCTGTAGGGCGAACTTCTAAGACTTGTTGTTCCTCTTCGTTGACGGCAGCTTGAGCAGCAGCATTTTGGACATCAAGGCGATTTTGATAGTTCCCTTGCACAGAAGAGACGGTTGCAGTTTGTTGATTGACATAAATAACATTTCCAATCGCACCTATGGACATTGTGTACTCCTTAGCGGGTATCTACTTCGAGTGTTTTATATTTGTTATACAAAACATTCGCACCACTCTGTATTGTAACTTCTCTTCGTGGAGTATAATCGACCAAAAATTTATCTTTTTCAAACATTGTAAAATCCACACAGAGCCTTGCGGCACTTTCAATGATATTATGAGGTACATTTTGCTTGTCCGTTGTGATGATAACATGTGCAGATGGACGCTCTCTCATGTGAAGCCAGATATCTTTGGCTCTTGCATTTTTAAGAAGTTCGACATTGCCTTTTTCATTTTTTCCGAGTTGGATTTTATACCCTTCTATCCAAAAAGTTTCGATGGAATCGTTCTCTTTGATTTTTTTGTTTTGAACTTTTTTAGGGAAGAGAAGTTCTATTTTTGCAACATCTTTTGCCTCTTGGAGCGTGTTGATAAAGAGTTTGAGATGTTCTATTTTTTCTAAAAGAGAGGTGCGTTGCAAATGAAGATTTTTTACTTTTTGTTTTGCTTTTTTACTCTGAACAAAGAGCCAATCTGCAATCATCGCAACACTTGGATAGCTTTTTTGTAGCTCCACATGCACTATTTTTCCATCATAATCATCGAGTTCTAAGAGTTTACTATAGGGTTTGATTTTGTGTATATTGGATAAAACTAAATTACCATAATGCTGATAAGTCTCAGCTTCACCTCTTAAGCTCTCTTCCTCTTCAAGTGCAGAAAAAAGTTTTTGGAGTTTTTGGAGTTTTTTACTCAAATAACTCATTTTTGCTTTTTTGAGAGAGGCTAGTTTTTGCTCTTGTTCTTTTTGATATGCTTCATATAAAAATGCTTCAACATCCACGAGCGGATACTCTTTTGCTTGAAATGGTGCAGGAGGAATATGAAGAAGTTTTTGCCCCACTCTGACTTCACGAAAAGAGGAGAACAAATCCACATGCCGAAGTGCCTCAAGTACAACTTCATTTTCATCTAAAATGATAACATTTGTATATTTTCCAGTAAATTCAAACTGTAAAATAGTAGTTTCTTGCTTGTATGCTGATGCTACGCTTGTTGTAAATCGAATAATTTTATCATCATTGAAAAGTGCAACATTTAAGATAGTGGCACGATTAAATCGCTTTGCCAAAAGAACATCAAACGGGGCATTGTAAACTTTTGAACGACTGTAAGAGAGGCATTTAAAAAGAGTAGAGTGTGAGCGTTGCATTTCAAAATAAAGGGCATCATCTTTATCAAAAGAGATTTTAATGATAGTATCTGAAACTCTATAAATCGCAGATATTTTTGTAAATTTTTGAAGATAAGTAATGATTTGTTTTAAGTGTGATAATTTCATGAGAGGATTGTAGCATAGATAGAACAATTGAAGTTTATCGTATCTCTTGGCATGTGGAATATTTCTAGCAATTTTTATATAAATGATATTTAGCTACAATCACGCATGGCAAATAAACATAAAAAAAATACAAAAATAAATCAAAAAATCAAAAAATATTTTGACAATGACCCTTTTGATGTGGGTATTGAGAGAGTAAGTACCGAGACTTTGAGTGAGCTTTGTCACTATCTTGGAATTTATGATATCGAACACAATAAAAAAGTTATTATTAAAACGATTCGGATGCTTTGGAGTGAAGCAGACAGTGATTTTCGTGAACATATTTTAGACTTTTTTCATGCGAATGAAACGATTTACTCCTCTACCTCCCCAAAAGAGCAAAACCAAGACAGAACGCAAAAGATTGAAGCACTCCTGCAAGAATTAGATGTAACGCCAGAAGAAGGAGCACTGCTCCATGAAGCTTTTATGGAAGTCAGAAGCAAAAAAATTACTCTTGAAAAGATGGAAGCAAAGCTTCTTCACATTCGATTTGACCTCAAAAAAGAGGAGTTGCAAAAACGACTTGAGGGAATCTTCGATACAGATGATACTCTCGAGTTTAACGCTTCAATAAAGTATCAAATCTATGGGCAAACTTTTCACAAAATTATCATTCTCAATACAAAAGCGTATGATTATGAGTACCTGCATGAGACTCCAATAGATGTTATCTTTGAAAAAATAAGTGTGGATAAAGAGAGTGCTATCCTGCAAAAACAAAAAAATATTGATGTATTTTTAGCAAGTATCAAAAATCCGCATCCTTATCTCACACAAGAGCAGATTTTAAATGCTCTTCGCTCTGCTCCTCCAAAATCAAAATTTGCATTTGCACCTCTCAAAAAAGAGGTTTTACACGAGATAATAGAGAAGCAAATCGGAGCATTGGATATAGATCCACATGCCGAAGAAGTTTTAGTGACACTTCAAGAGCATTTTGAACTTCCACATGCCAGTATCTCTCTGGCATATAATTTGGAAGTGCATATAGAGATGCAGAGGCTCTTAGAAGATATATGGAATGGGAATGAACTCCATTTTGATGTACAAATTCAGAGTGCAAAACAAGAGCATGAAGAGAGCTTTTTATCTCAGCTAAAAAGCCTTGTCGATGAGTGTGGAAGTTATGCAACTCTGCTTCATTTTACAGAGGAACAATTGCATAAAAAAGTGTATGAATTTTTGGTTGAGTTATTACCAAAATCTCTCACAATAAGCTCCAAAGTCGCTCGAAAAACAATCAAAACTTTTATGTTCAACATTCATGAACAGCTTATCAAAAAACAGAGACAAGCACTTTTAGCACGAACGATACGAGATTTTAAAAACCTCTTTCCAATGGCGAGGACGATGAGAAGAAAACTTGTTCTTCATATAGGTCCAACGAACAGTGGCAAAACATATCAAGCGATGCAAAAGCTTCAAAATGCAGATACGGGATACTATCTTGCACCTTTGAGACTTCTCGCACTTGAGGGGTATGAAACGCTCAAAGAGAGAGGTATCGCATGTTCACTCATTACTGGTGAAGAGCAACTTCTCAATGAAGATGCCACGCATATAAGTTCCACAATTGAGATGTTGAATTTTGAAGTGGATGTTGATGTGTGTGTCATCGATGAGGTGCAGATGATAGATGACCGTGACCGTGGCTGGGCATGGGCAAATGCCATCATTGGGGCTCCTGCAAAAGAGATTATCATGACAGGCTCCCCCAATGTAAAAGAGGCGATTATCGCTCTTGCAGAGTATTTGGGTGAAGAGCTTGAGATTATAGAGTTTGAGAGAAAAAATCCCCTTACACTTTTAGAGGAACCAACCAATATTAGAGATGTCAAAGAAGGTACGGCGATTATTGCTTTTACAAGAAAAGATGTTCTTAAGCTCAAGCAAAATTTTTCTAAATACTTCAAAGTGAGCGTTGTCTATGGAAACCTCTCTCCAGAAGTCAGACGCGAAGAGGCGAGAAGATTTCGAGAGAAAGAGACACAGATTCTTGTTGCCACGGATGCTATTGCCATGGGGATGAATTTACCGATAAAAACGATTCTTTTTTCCAAAGCAGAGAAGTTTGATGGCATAAGCCAGAGAAATTTACAACCCTCTGAAGTGCATCAAATCTCAGGTCGAGCAGGGCGGTTTGGTTTACACGAAGAGGGTTTTGTTGGGGCTCTAAACAGTGAAGTTTTAGCAATCGTCAAAAAGAATTTCCACAAAGAAGCAAAAAAAATCACACTCCCCTTTAGAGTTATGGCAAATATAGAGCATATTAAACTTGTCAGTACGATTTTAGAAGAGAAATCACTCCAAGAGGTACTCAAATTTTTTGTGGACAATATGGAGTTTAGCGGACCTTTTCACGCTTCGAATTTAGATGACATGGTAGAAGCTGCCAAAATTGTGGATACTTTTGATTTGGATATAGCAACCAAATATCATTTGGCATGTGCACCACTTACACTCAAATCTCCCTATATTGTCTCTGCGTATGAGAGTTATATTTTAGCTTTAGAGAAAAAAATGGCTGTTGTTTATACGCCTCCAGCACTTGTTGGAAGTTTCGCTCAAACGGCGGAAGAGCTTCTAAGAGCTGAAGATATGGTCAAAGAGATTTCACTCTATTTATGGTTGAGTTATAGATTTGAGGAGTATTTTGTAGATGTGGAGAGAGCAAGAACATCACGCCATATTTTGAATAAATTTATAGAAGAGTCACTCCAACAAAGCCATTTCATTCCAAGATGTAGAATGTGTCAAGCTCCACTGCCAAGGGGTTCTAAATATGAAATTTGTCAGTCCTGCTTTAAAAAGCATTACACAACTCCCAAAAAAAGGAGAAGGTAATTAGCTTCTAAATTGATCTATCGTGGATTGAAGTGAGTTTGCTACATGAACGAGTTTTTGTAAATCACTCTGAATGTGTTCTACACTCGCACCATTTTTTGTGGAGAGATCTGCAATTTTTGCGATATCATCGATAATCTCTTGAATATCTTTTGACATTCTCAAATTATCCTCTTTGGATTTTGTTGCTACTTGTGTAGAGAGATGCATTGCATTAGAAGTAAGATGTATTTTTTCTTCTACTTCATTGGAAATGTTTGTAAGATTTTCTATGTTTTTAGCGTTGTCTTGCATTTTATCGCTCACATCATTGATAGATTGTACGATAGTGCTTACGCTCATATCAATCTCTGTTAAGCTTTTTTGTGTTCTTTCCGCCAATTTTCTTACTTCATCTGCAACAACGGCAAAACCTCGTCCATGTTCTCCTGCTCTTGCTGCTTCGATTGCTGCATTGAGGGCTAATAAGTTTGTCTGTTCTGCAATATCTTTGATGACATTGAGGACATCTTTGACTTGGTCAGCATCATGTTTGAGATTCGAGAGTTGGGATGAGAGTTCACACTCTATCTCAACAAAAGAGCTTACTTCACTGCTGAGTGCAGAGAGTGAATGTCTAGCTGTGTCCAATTCGCCATTTGCCTCTTGAATCGTTCGTTGTGTCTGCTCTGTCGCTCCCATACTTTGAATCAAAAGACCTTTGATAGCTTCACTCTTTTGTGTCGTTTCACCGACAATTTTCTGCTCTTTTTGTGTACTCTCTCCGATAATATGGCTAGAGTGCTCAATTTCAGAAGCGATAGAAGAGTTTTGTCCACCCAGGGATTTGACTTCATTAATTGTCTCTTGAACCATCTCTATAAATTTATTGACCTCTTTTGCGGTATCGCCAAATTCATTTCCATTTTTGTCGGCGAGGCGTTTTGTCAAATCTTTGTCTCCGCCTACAAGCTCAGAGATACGATTTTTTAAATCAGTGAGAGGATTAAAGATCTCTCGCATAAAAAATATACTTGCAAGAATGGCAAAAACTATTGAACCAAAGAGGAGTGTGATTAAGAGTGTTCTTTGTGTTGCAAAAATATCTGCATCTGTTTTATCAAGTGAAACGACCAAATCCATAATACCAAGAACATAACCCTCTTGTGCATTGTAGTGGCACGAGAGACATTTTGCTTCGGCAACCATAGGTTTGAGCATTCGGATAGTGTGATGCCCATTTTCATTAGTCTCTATAACTTTTGAGTGATTATTTTTCATAGCATCTTGAGTCACTTCATCGAGAGTAACCGGTTTTTCTGATGGATAAACTTCTAAAACAGCCTTTGATTTCGCTATATTGAGGGATTCTATCCCTTCTATTGCTCTGGCATGTTTGAATGTATCTTGAACCACTACAGGGTCACCCAACATCATGCTTCCAGTCATGGTCTGAAATATAGATTGGCTTAACATGCTAAGAGATTGTTGTGTTGCTTTGTTGGATTGTTCATTAAGCGTTGAGGAGATATATGAGACACTTCCCACTAGTCCCAAAATTGAGAGTGCTAGAACGGAAACTACAACTTTAGATTTGACTGTTTGAAACATAACTATTCCTTATTCTATAATTCATTGTGGAAGATTATATCGCAAAAGTTTCATAAAAGTATCACATTTTATAGAGAATATGTTCTATTTCTTGAAGGATATCCTCATTGCTCAAATGATTTGCTTTTGCAAGACCAAGTGCCGCTCCAGCTCCAACACCCTCTTTTGCTTCGCCCTCATCATACTTATGTAAAACAGGGATGGTCGCATTTGCAAAGGAAAAAGTTGTATAAACGGCATGTGGAGTATAACTGAGCTGTGAGAGAATATGTGCGATATCCGAATGCTTATCTTTTGCGACCCATGCAGTTGTCGCAAGAGTAATATTTTTATCTTTGACACGCATCAAAACATCTTCTCTGAGTTTGTCCGCTACAAGTAAACACGCTGCCATCTGTGTTCCACCTGCTAAAACGATATGAAATCTTCTTGAGGCTTCAAGCAAAAATCCAGCACAAAAGAGAAGCATATTATCGCTCACGATGGAGAGTTTTTCTATGTTGCTCATATCTTCACTCAGGAGGGAGAGAGCTTTATTGACTGTTTCATTTTTGATATTTTTTGGTACATTTTTAAAACTAGAAGAGAAGTCATCTCTGCAATCAAATCCAAGAGCTAAAGCCGTAGCCATGGCAGTTGTTGTTCCACTTGGGGTACTCTCTGCGAGGATGAGATAGTTGCCTTTGAGCTCATAACTCTTTCCACATGCCATTCCTTTGGCAACCACATCGCGTACATCGATATTTGCACCCTGTGTGATAGAGTTTGATGGAGGAATATTGAAATTGTGGCATGTGGAATATTGCGGAATGATTTCTAGCCCAAGATTGAAAATCTCAATAGCACTAAAAGGGATAAGATTATGGACGGCTCTTGTGATAATTGCAGGGGTTGGAATGCCCGTAGGCGTCTCTGCAAGTTCGCCAAGTGAGAAAACTTTTTCGTTTGTTAGAAATTCCGCATCGAGTGTGGGTGTGAGCGGTATCTTTCCAGCAATTCCAGCTTGGGTAATCCCCTCGATTTCACATGTTTTGGTTACACATGCCGCAAGTAAAAAATCTGCTTTGCCACTTGGAAGGGAATCTTCTTCGTTCGTAAATAAGTTGTAAGTTTTCATAAAATCTTCTTTTGTTTAATTCTTCGCAATTATAGCAACGATACAACTCTTTAGTGCCACACTCCCTCAATTTTGTAGCCACAGTTGGGACAAATCCCACTCTTGTCGAGATGATTTAGAACAAATTGACCGATGTTTCCGCTTCTCTCAATCACTTTATTTTTACAACTTGGGCAGTAGGTTGATTCATAAGCATTGTCGTCAATATTTCCAACATAAACATATTTCAAACCCTCCTCTTGAGCGATTTTGTAGGCTCTATGAAGGGTAGAAATTTGTGTCCTTGGGACATCAAGCATCTTGTACATGGGATGAAATGCTGAGAGATGCCAAGGCAGAGAGGTATCTATGGAAGCGATAAATTTTGCAATCTCTCGTATCTCCTCATCGGAGTCATTTTTGCCCTCGATGAGGAGTGTTGTTATCTCTATCCAAATCCCTTTGGCATGCGCATATTGCACAGCTTCAAGAACAGGTTTGAGTCTTGCACCACATATCTCTTTGTAAAAAGTATCACTAAAAGATTTGATGTCAATATTCATGCCATCTATATAAGGAGCGAGAGTGTCGATAGCTTTTTTTGTCTCATATCCGCTTGTCACATAGATATTTTTGAGACCCTTACTATGAGCGAGTTTGGCGATATCGTAACTGTATTCAAAAAAAACAATCGGCTCATTGTAGGTATAAGCAATCGAATCGCATCCATTGGTGAGGGCAAGAGAAACTATCTCTTGAGGAGAAATTTCTTGCCCTAAAATTTGATGTGCGTTCTCTTTTGGGTACTGCGAAATTTGATAGTTTTGACAAAAACTACACGAGAAATTGCACCCAACAGTCCCAAGTGAGAGAGCCTTTGTTTTTGGAAAAAAATGAAACATTGGTTTTTTTTCTACGGGGTCGCTATGGAGGGCGGAGACAATGCCATAGACAAGGAGTTGTAAAGCACCATCTTTTACCCTTCGCACACCACAAATACCATATTCGCCCTCATCGAGTGAGCAACTTTGCCTACACGCCTCACACAAAATTTTTCCACTTGGAAGGGTTCTGCTTAGCCACGCTTTTTGTTTCATGTTTTTCCTCCCAAATCAAAAAAGAGATAGAAAATTATTGTATCATATCTTTAACTGATAGCAGTGCAGGAGAGGGAATGCAAGAGAAAAAACAGATATATGCATGGGCGATGTATGATTGGGCGGATTCTGCTTATGCTACGACTGTGATGGCTGGTTTTTTCCCTATTTTTTTCAAAACTTATTATAGTGCGAATGTGGATGTCACGGTTAGCACCGCACAGTTAGGTTTTGCAAACTCCATCTCAAGTTTTATTGTGGTGCTTTTAGCTCCACTTTTGGGTTCTATCGCGGATGCTGCTTCACTCAAAAAACGCTTTTTACTTTTTTTTGCTTATTTGGGCATTTTGATGAGTGTTGCTTTGGCTTTTGTGGGCGAGGGTGCGTGGCAAATGGCGATTTTTGTTTATGTGCTTGGAAATATCGGTTTCATGGGATCAAACACTTTTTATGATGCACTGCTCTCGTGTGTAAGCGATGAAAAAAGTGTTGATTTTGTCTCAGGGCTTGGTTTCGCCCTTGGATATTTAGGCGGTGGCATTTTATTTGGTGTGAATGTTTGGATGGTGCAAGAGCCGCTCTTCTTTGGTTTGGCAAATGTTGCCCAAGCGATACAAGCCTCTTTTATCTCCGTCGCTCTATGGTGGGCTTTTTTCTCTTTGGCTCTTTTTGTTTTTGTAAAGGAACCAAAACAGGAGCGTACAAATGAGCATAATCTCTTTTTGCAAGGTTATTTGCGATTGCAAAATACATTCAAAAATATCAAAAAACTCCGAGGTTTACTTCTTTTTTTGATTGCGTATTGGCTCTATATCGATGGTGTGGATACTATCATTCGCATGGCTGTGGATTATGGAATGGCACTTGGATTTGATACAAAAAATCTCGTTTTATCACTTTTGCTTGTACAGTTTATCGGTTTTCCAGCAACGCTTGGTTTTGCCAAACTCGCCCAAATCTGGGACACAAAAAAAGCGATTTTTGTGGCAATTTTTCTCTATCTCTTTATCATTTTTTGGGCTAGTCGTATGAATGCGGTGTATGAATTTTATATTTTGGCGATTATGATAGCTCTTGTTCAAGGCGGTATCCAAGCTCTGAGCCGTTCATACTACTCTAAAATGATACCAAAAGAACACGCTGCAGAATTTTTTGGTTTTTATAACTTTTTGGGTAAATTCGCTGCGATTTTAGGACCTCTACTTGTTGCGGTAGTCGCACTTGTGAGCCAAAATTCAAGAGTCTCCATCGCGTCTATTGCACTGTTTTTTATAGTAGGAGGAATTTTGCTCTTTTTTGTGGATGAAAAAAAGGTAAAAGAGGATGTAAGTAAGGCTTTGTTGTAATATCTTGGCATGTGGATTTCCACATGCCAAAGTATTAAACGAGAGTAATGCAATCCTCAGCTTTTGGCACAAGACATAAAAAGCTGTAAGTTTCATCGCCTAGGGTTTCATAGGCATGTGGAATATTTGCTGGAATGAGGAGAATATCTCCCGCACGAGCTTCAAAGCTTGTATCGCCGATGATAACTTTTGCACGACCACTGAGGACATACTGCTCATGCTCGATGATGTTTGTGTGCAGTGGCATGTGTCCACCCGCTTCGATTGTAAAGTTTCGCATTGCGAAGTTTGGAGACTCTTCTGGGGAGAGCAACATCTTCATTGCGACACCTTTTCCCGCTTTTTGTGGCATTGCTTCTAGGGCATCTATTTTTTTATGGATAAACATTTTGACCTCTTTAGAATTTGAAATAAAATTTATAATAGCATAATTTTTATGCTAAAGTAGCACTTCTTGATTCCACAAAAAGAGTTCTTATGCATTTTCATCGTGTTCATATCGAAGTGACAAATATTTGCGGTTTGGCATGTAGTTTTTGTCCGCCAAAATCGCAACCACCCAAAACAATGTCACTCTCCTCTTTTGAACAAGTGTTGCAAGAGCTTCGCCCTTTTACAAAATCTCTGGCGTTTCATCTCATGGGTGACCCGCTCACACTCTCAAATCTTGAGAGCTATTTACAACTTGCACACCAGTATGGTTTTGAGGTTGAACTCACGACAAGTGGCTATTATCTGAGCAAAACTTCGCCAGAGGTACTCTTTCACCGTGCGGTGCGTCAGCTCAATATCTCGCTCAACAGTTATAATAAAAATAGTTCCAATCTCTCCTTTGATGCTTATATGCAAGGTGTGCTTTTGGCATGTGGAAATAAACTTCAAAACTATCCCAAGCCTTTTATCAACTTGCGTGTTTGGAACTTGGATGCAGAGCTATCGGAGTCTGCGTTTAACGAGCTTCTGTTTGAAAAACTAGAAAACTTTTTTGGGATGAGGGTAGATGCAACGACGCTCTATGCTAACAAAATCAAATCCCTTCGCCTCGCTCCTAAGATACTTTTACATTTTGATAGCTATTTTGAGTGGCCTTCGCTGAGGAGTTCACATGAGAGCCACTCCACATGCCACGGTCTCAAATCGCATATCGGCATTTTAGCCGATGGCACGGTTGTCCCTTGTTGTTTGGATGCAGAGGCTGTTATGAATCTTGGAAATGTGCATCAAGAGCCACTCAAAGATATCTTACACTCCTCAAGAGCAAAAGCGATTGTCGATGGATTTGCGCATGCCAAAGCGGTGGAAGAGTTGTGTCGTAAATGCAGTTACAAAGATAGATTCATTCCCACTCTTTGATTTTTCCGCTCAAATCCATGTGTGTCAAGTAGAGTCGCAAATCAAACTCCACTTGGTGGTAGGAGGGTTGCATAAATTCACAAAGTTTGTAAAAGGCTTTGTTATGCTCTTTTTCTTTAAAGTGTGCGAGTTCATGTACAACTATCATCTTCAAAAACTCCTCAGGGACACTCTTAAACATCGAAGAAATTTTAATCTCATTTTTGGCTTTGAGCTTATTCCCTTGAACTCGAGAGATGAAATGATGCGTACCTAGGGCATTGTGAATAACATTTATTTTTCCATCATAGATAACTTTACTCAGAGGTTGCGACTTTTTTAAATATTCATTTTTCAACTCATTCACATAAGAAAAAAGTGCTTTGTCATTTGTTTTGGCATGTGGAACTTTATATTTACTCAAAAGATGTGATTTGAGCTTATCCTCTTCGATAAGCTTATGCACTTGTGCTTTTGTATGTTCGTGGTAGTGGTTGAGGTATCTGAGTTCTGTCATTTTTGCTACTATCTCTATTGTATATTCTAGGTATGTTATGATACTCTAAAAAACTCTTAGAGAAATACAAAAATGGTATTAGGCACTAAAATATTGCTTGAATTAATACACGCATTTTTTTTCAAAATTCACTTACCAATACTATCTCCAAAACTTTTCTGATTGTAGTTTCATTTTTATTTGATTATCTGTACTCAAATTCACATTCAAAACAATAATGTTTCTTTTCAGTTACAGAAATATATTTTCTATGTTCTTGTGCCAATTTAACTAATACTTCTCTATCTGGATGTTTGCTATTATCAGATTTATGAGAAGCAATATATAAACAAGACTGAGGAATATTATTACACAATTTGTCATCCCAGCCATTCATTGCCCCATGATGTGATAGTTGCACCAATTTAATAGTTTTTAATAAATTACCAAAATAGTTAAAAAATTCATTTTTTCTATCATCAAATTCAATATCACCAAGTAGCAAAGTTCCAATTATACTTTTACAATTATTTTGAGTTTTACAAAAACAGTGTAAATCATATCTATATTTATGCTTTGATATATGTCCATGAAAATGTCCGTCTATAAAACAATCACAATCATCAGAACACAAGAAATTAAACAGATAATTATCTAGCAAACTATTTTTGCCATAAAAAACAATATTATCTTTGTTTCTTTGTAAAATTAAACCTTGATATGCCACTAAAGATGTTTTATTCAAGTTACTATCAATTTTTTTATAGGCTTCTTTTAGTTCTCTTCTTTTATCTTTATCTTTTAAAATATCTAATACAGAAGCTGTATCTATTATCCCAAGTGCTGTTATTTCAGTTTTGAAAGCATCTAATTTCATAGAATCAATTTGATAATTAAAAAATTTAAAATATAAACTTGCTATTTGTATATATCCTTTGTCTTGATAGAACGATACGTTGGTAGCAGATTGTATATTTTCATCTCTTCTAATTGGTGTTGTTATATTTGAATCAGCTTTAGTGAGATGATTCTGTATTGAAAAATTCTCAGATGAATTTAAATTATTAAGAATGTTCTCATCATTACTAGAACTTTTTTCACCACTTCCATTAATGACTATAATGTTATTAATATTCTCTTTTTCGCTTAACCACTTATATGGATTGGCTAAAAAGCTACTATACCATGTCGATTTACTGTCATTTGCAATCTGTAATAATATTCTTTCATACTTATTCAGATATGGCAAAATTATAGTTTTAACTGTAATAACTGCTGTGTCTTTCAGAAGCTCATCAAGTCCAGAAACATGGTCATAGTGAAGGTGTGAGATAATTAGCAAATCAATCTCTGTAACGCCTTCTTCAATATATGCATTCACTTCTCTATGAATATCAGTAAGACTTTTTGAACCACAATCAAAAACGATATTAGCTTGATTATTATCTTGTGATAATGAACTTGAATAAAATAATCCTTGCCCAACGGCATGAAACTTTTGTTTGTATTTATATTGCATATTTTTTACCTTACTAAAAGAAAATAGTTTTATGTTTTTTTCAATGAAAAAGTAAAATATAATAACGAAATTACTCTTTATAAGATTGATTTATATGTAAGATTTTATTATTCAATCTTTTTTGCATCTCTTTAACACATATTATGATTTATTCAATTCTTCGGCATGTGGAACTTTATATTTACTCAAAAGATGTGCTTTGAGCTTATCCTCTTCGATAAGCTTATGCACTTGTGCTTTTGTATGTTCGTGGTAGTGATTGAGGTATTTGAGGGGTTTCATATTTTGTAAACATCGTTGCAATACATAGTTCTAATACTCCATTCGGTTTCTTCCGTTTTGTTTTGCTTTGTATAAAAGTTTATCGACTTTGTCTATGATGCTAGAGGTCGTATCGCCTTGTGTAAATTGATATACACCAAAACTGCATGTGATTTTAAACTCTCCAAAAGTAATTTTTTCAACTAAGCTACGAAGTTTCTCAGTCACTTCTAGGGCATATTCTAAATTTGTGTTAGATAAGAGTATTATAAACTCTTCACCGCCATATCTTGCAATGAAGTCGCTTGTTCGTATATTTTTTGATATCAGCTGTGATAACTCTTTTAGAACAAAATCACCTGTAAGATGACCGTGTGTATCATTTACATGTTTAAAATAATCCACATCATACATGATTGCACAAAATGGTATCTCTTGGTAACGGCTCGATTTTTTGACCATAAAATCGAGCATTTCATTGAGTTTTGCTCTATTATGCAAAGATGTCAGAGTATCGGTAGAAGCGAGATGCACGAAGAACTCTTTTTCTGCTTGTAACTTCGTAATATCATTAAAAGTTACTACATACATTCCATCTTGGTTTGGGTAGGGATTAGAAACAACGATAAAATTATGCATCTCACCATCTTTTCCTACGCCATCGACTCGCCATCCACTCTCTTCTATCTCTTTGAGCCAGTTACTGCATTTATGATCTCTTTTATGCAAAGATGGTCGGAGTACAAACCAAACACACAAACACTCAGTTTGAGCCAACTCTTCAAGAGAGCCGAGATTGAAAAAGTTTAAAAATGCACTGTTTCCATGGAATATTTTTTTGCCATCTGTGACAACAACAAGATTTTCTTGCGTGTCAAGAATAGTTCTGATGAGATTTTCAGAAATTTTAAGTTTTTCATTTGCTTCACATAAAGCCTCTTTCATGGCTTTAATTTCTCGCATATCTGTTACCATCGCAAATGAGTAGGAGAGCTGATGATCCTCATTATAAACAGTAGTAGCTACAAATATTGTAGGAATATTCTCTCCATTTTTAGCTTGAAGCTCGATACCGTATGTTCTGTGGTTTGTGATATCTATTTTTGATAATTGCTCTTGAAAAATAGCCTTGTTTTTATCATCCACAAAGTCTGAAGGAGTTTTACCTATAAACTCATCCAATGAATAATCCAACATTTGACACAGAGCGTTATTGACATAAGTTGTTTTTCTGTTGTTATCGATTATCCACAATCCCTCTTCCGTGACCTCTAAAACTTTTTTAAAGATAGAATAGTTTCGATTCATTGATAACCAACCCAATTGTATTTGAATTCCTATTTTATACAAGTTAAAAATTAAAATAGCTTAAATGGCGAAAAAAGAGTATTTTTTATGAAATTTTGATTTGAGTGTTGCGTATGTTCAATAATCTTGGCATGTGGATTTTTTTCTCTAGCTCCTAAGTTCCAGCTTGGGAGTTTGTATCGCAGATTGTAACTCTCGTATGCATTCCCATCGAGGACGATGGGAACGAGAAAAAACTATTCAATCAAAAATTATTATTTGCACATTTTTTGTATTAAATAATGTTTTCGTTCAGTCTATATATGCTACAGTATGCACACAATAGATAGTTATATTTCAAGGAGAATAAGTGCAAAATAAGATAATTGGTTTTTCTGTAATTGCAGCACCAATTGGCTTTGCTACTTGGTGCTATCATGAACCTTCTTTTGAACCGGCAATAGGTTTTATTATGAGCATTGGATTTTTAGCCACTAATTACTGGCCAAAAAAAATAGTAAAGTATTCTTCCGAAAAGCTAAAGGGAAGAAAAACATTTGATTACAGTAATAATAATGGTCGTTATATTATTGGAAAAAATGAACTGAAATTCGAAACTGCTTGGTCAAAGGCTAGTGATGATTCAATTCATGTTTACAACGATCCTTCTTCTATTAAGGGAGTTGCCTTAGTTAAAGGAGTTCCATCAATCAACCTTATTTCGGATGCAACATCATATGATTTTTCATCGCGAAGTAGAACTCCTAAAGAAGGAGACATTGTTATATTTGAAAATTCTTTTGGTAATTTTGCAGCTGTGCAGATTGTTGATATCAAAGATAATTCTAGAAGTGATTCAGTGGATGAGCTTACTATTGAATATGTGATAAATCCCGATAAATTCACGGACTTTAGCTAAAGAATAAATAAAACCTTGAAAAATAGGTGTCACACAACCTTTATACATTTTTTTGATTTTTTTTAAAAGCCAAATAGTCTGGCATGTGGAAACATTTCCACATGCCAAGGTTAAGTTGAAGAATGCCATTGAGAACGAGTTTCCACTTTTTGTTGTCCCCTTTTTTACATTCTCTCTTTGGAAAACATTCAACGAAAAAACATTGCTTTTTAGTACCCATTTTCGCTAAAATGACAACATATTGACAAAAGGAGTTTGTGATGCAAGCTATTTTTTATTCTCAAGCTAGAAACAACCTAAGAACTATTATAGATAATGTCTGCAACGATTTTGATGAGTATCTCATTACTACAAAAGATAATAAAACTGCTGTCCTTATTTCGTATGATGAGTACAGTGCGATGAAAGAGACCATGTATCTGCTCTCTTCGAAAACAAATCGAGATAGATTAAATGAAGCAGTGGATCAAATAGAAAATTTACAATTTACTCCAAGAGAGATTGTTGAATGATTGTTGGATTTGCGGACAGAGGCTGGGAAGATTATCAGCACTGGGTGCTTCATGACAAAAAAATTGTAAAACGAATTAACGCTTTACTTGAAGATATCAAAAGAAATCCTGATGATAACGAAGGGCTCGGAAAACCTGAGAGACTCAAAGAAAACTACCAAGGCTATTTTTCAAGAAGAATAACCGCCGAACACAGACTCGTGTATAAAATCATTGGTGATTTGGTAGTTGTCGCACAGTGCAGGTATCACTACTAAGCAACAACAAAAATTTAGTCAAAAAAGTGTAAAATAACTTATAATCTCGATTGTAGGAGTCAAAATGAACCGTGATGAAATCTTAGCTTTGCTGAAAAACTATAAAAACAATAATTTTGATAAGTATGGCATTTTAGAAATTGGTTTATTTGGTTCTGTAGCACGAGGTCAAGCTTCAGCTCAAAGCGATGTCGATATCTGTATAAAAACAAAAACTCCTGATATGTTTGCTCTTGTTCACATCAAAGAGGAGCTTCAAAAACTGCTGTCAAAGTCTATAGATATAGTAAGGATTCGAGAAACAATGAATCCTTATTTAAAAACAAGAATTGAAAAAGAGGCTATTTATGTATGATATTTCACTTGTTAAAGAAATATTACTGCAAATATTAAATGCTTCTAAAATTGTGTCTGAGCGATTTGAAGTCGTTAAAAATGTTAGCTATTTTACAGATACGCCTGAGGGAATGGAAAAATTGGATGGACTTTGTATGCAACTTATTGCCATTGGCGAGAGTTTAAAAAATATAGATAAAATCACCCATAAAACGCTTCTTCAAAAATATCCTCAAGTCGATTGGAAAGGTGCAAAAGGAATCCGAGATATTATCTCACACCACTATTTTGACCTTGATGCTGAGGAAATATATTTTGTTTGCGAAACGAAAATTCCTACTTTAAGAGCTACCATTGAGCAAATTATCGAAGATTTGTAATAGCTTATTCTAAAGCACCCACACAGAAAATTTCTTTCCTTTTATTTTTCCATGCTGGAGTTTTTTGTGGGCTTGGTCTATGAATTTGCTTTTGATTGCGACATAGCTTTGTCTCTCATAAATGTCTATTTTGCCTATGTCATCGCCAGAGAGTCCTGCGTCGCCTGTGAGTGCTCCGAGTAAATCTCCTGCACGGACTTTCTCTTTTTTTCCACCTTCGATGACGAGTGTGATGTATTGGGGTTTCATCTCAAAACCGTTCTCTTTTTTGAGGTTTTCTGATTCTTCAAAAAGGCGATTTTCATTTTTGTATTCAAGAGCATTTTGCACTTCATAGGCATTATAAAGTGTGATTGCGATGCCCTCTTGTCCAGCTCTTCCTGTTCGTCCGATGCGGTGCGTGTAAGTTTCTGTGCCATGTGGAATGTCGTAGTTTACAACCATGGAGAGCTCTTTTATGTCAAGTCCTCGTGCCGCTACATCGGTTGCAACTAACACGGGACAACTTTTGTTTGCAAACTGTACTAACACATCGTTTCGCTCGTATTGCTCCAAATCACCGTGAATAGCGAGTGCATCGATTTTATTTTTTTGTAAATTTTCTGCTAACTCTTTTGCTTCTAACTTCGTGTTCGTAAAAACTATAACATTTTCAGGTTTGTAGGTGCTGAAGATTTTGATGAGTGTTTCAAGTTTATTGTTGTTGTGTGCCTCATAAAATCGTTCGGTAATTTTGTTGGCAACTTCTGTTGAGATAGTTTTTACACTTATCGCATCTTTTTGAAGTCTGTTACTTATGTCGATAATTTCATCGGTGTAAGTTGCAGAAAAAAGGAGTGTTTGTTTCTCTTTGGGTGCATACTCCAAAACTTTGTCAATCTCTTCGATGAAACCCATATCGAGCATTCTGTCGGCTTCATCAAGTACAAGCGTTTCTAGGTTTTCTAAGCTCAAAGTATCTTTGTTTAAGTGCTTTAAAATCCGCCCAGGAGTTCCAACGATGATATGTGCACCATGGCGAAGTGAACCGAGTTGCGGACCAAAAGCTGCTCCCCCGCAAAGCGTCAAAATCTTGATGTTATGTGCAAATCTTGCAAGTGTGCGAAGCTCTTTTGCGACTTGGTCGGCGAGTTCACGCGTTGGGCAAAGAACGAGTGTTTGCACTCTAAACTTTTTCACATCGAGTTTACTCAGCAGTCCGATACCAAAAGCAGCTGTTTTACCGCTTCCTGTTTTTGCCTGAGCGATGACATCGCGACCTTCCAAAATAGAGGGAAGCGTTTCGGCTTGGACGGGTGTCATGTGTGTATAACCTATTTCATTTAGGTTACGAAGCATCTCTGCCGAGAGTGGGAGTGTCGAAAAATCTGTTGTTTTCATTAGTAAATCTCTTTTACTCGTCCAACTTCACCGCTCATAAGACGCACTTTGATACCATGATGATGTGTTGGAGAGTTTGTTAAAATATCGCGGACTATTCCATCTGTGAGGCGTCCGCTTTGTTGATCTTGTTTTAAGACTATGGCGACGCTCATGCCGTGTTTGATGTTACTTCGTTTTGTGCCGTCCATTTTTTGTGCCTTATTTAAAATATAACCGCAATTATAGTGGAATTCATCTTCTTAGGCAGAAACTTTAGGCAATTCTATAGTAATGATTGCTCCATTTGAACTATTTTTGGCAAATAACTTTCCTTTGAGATGTTTTTCAACGATGACTTTGCAGATATAGAGACCTAATCCTGTTCCATTTTTTTCATCTTTTGTACTAAAGTAGGGTTCAAATATTTTTTCTATTGTATCTACTTGAAATCCACAGCCATTATCGCAAATTTCTATGATAATACTTTTATCTGTCTCATAGATTGTATTGGTTATTTTTTTATTCTCTCTGTTGGACTCTTGAAGAGCATCTTTGGCATTGTTGAGTATATTGATAAAAACCTGCTCTAGTTCTCTTTCAAAAATAGATATTTTCGTAGATGAGTTGAGAATGTTTTCTACTTTTATAGAGCTGTTTTCTAAACTTTTGCCAATAATATGGAGTGACTTCATAAAAGTATCTGGTACAAGAACTTCATTTTTTGCTCTGTCAGGTTTAAAAAAGTTTCTAAAATCATCGATAGTTTTTGAGAGTTCATGTGTTTCAAAAAGGATACTTTGTAGATTTCCTTGGAGTGTGTTTATCTCGAGTGATTCAAGTTCGATATCGGCTAAGATATTATTGGCATCCATCGCGATAACACTGAGTGGCTGTCTCCATTGATGGGCTATCATACTAATCATTTCGCCCATAGCAGCGTAACGAGATTGAGCTATCATGATTTCATCTTTTTCTATGATATCTTGTTCGAGTTTTTTGATATAACTGATATCTGTGTGAAATCCTACCATACGAATCGCTTTGGACGAGGCATCAAAAATAGTTTTACCACGATCTAAAATCCAAACCCAATGCCCATCTTTGTGTCTTAGGCGATGAATATTTTCGTAATAAGTTGTTTCACCGTGCATATTTGCTGTAAAATCTTTTACTGCTTGTGCTAAATCATCAGGGTGAACGCGAGACTCCCATGTGCTGAGTGCATTTTCTAGTTCTGCATCCTCGTAACCTAGCATTTTTTTCCAAATTGGCGAAAAATAGATTTCATTTGTTTCGAGATTCCAATCCCAAACACCATCATTGCTTCCATTGATAGCGTACTCATATCTCTCTTTGATAGATTTCAATTCCAAGAGCAAATTATTCTGCTCTAAGTAGAGATTTTTATATTGTACTTCACTTTTATATAATTTGTGAGAGAGACTATCTCTACTTAATTTCTTTATACGGTTTTTAATAGAGTTCATTTAAAAAATCACTTCCACATTGAAGTTCGTTCATCCAATCCAAAAAGAGTTTGACATTCTCTTTTTCAAAGATAAGCCCATGTTGTGGGGCAATGATAGCGACATCAAGCTTGTGTATCTGTGCAACCCATGCACGGCAGAGTTTGTTTGAACCCATATATCGTTTGTGAAAAGCGTGCAAAAATTCCATATGTTGTGCAAAATTTTTCACATGCTTATAGCCAACAGGCGAAGGCACAACAGCCGCTCCGATATCTCCAGAAAAAACAATTTTAGAGCGAGAATCATAGAGTGAAAAGTTCCCTGGTGAATGGAGAAAGTGGGCTGGAACAAACTTGAGAAAATCCTCTCCAAAATTCAGTTTTGCACCATGGTCGGCGAGGGACATAATCCTCCCCATGTCCATAAAACCATAATGACTCATAAAACGAACCCATAGCCCTGACATAATAAATTTTGCATTTGAACTGATACCCCATTGTGCGATAGAACCTGCAACATCAGGGTCTTGATGTGAAAAAAATATAAACTTGATATGTTCTATCTCCACATGCCGACTTACTGCTTCATACATCTCATCAAATATCGCAGCACTTCCTGGATCTATCAAAACGCCTACACCATTTTGCACAATTAGGTACTGATTGACAGAGAGGAAAGAGTCCTCGTGTGATTCATCATCAAAACTAAACATGACACATTTATGGTGTCCATCATCAAATAATATTTTTTCGTTGTTACCCATTTTGTAGTCCTTTAAATTCACGGATGATGCTCATCTGTCGATTGGTGATATAGCTTAGTAAACTATTTTTTTGCTGTTGTTGGAGTTTGAAAAGAAATATAATACTAAAAGAGTGTTTATTCTCATATTTTCTAAACATAATCGCCTTGGTATTGATAATCGTGTGCTGTTTTTGCATAGTCAAAACGATATCTAAAATAACCTCAGTCTCTTCATTTAAACCTGCTGGTAGTGCATTGAGTTCTACTTTCACTGCATCGAGGGAAAGGTCCTCTATCTTTGTTTCTCCTTGAAATTTTTTTCCTTCTACAAACAGCGAAAGAGTATGTACATCTTCTGGAACGACACGGATTGTTTTTCTTCGCACAGGAGAAGTTGCTAAAAAATGCAAATTTTTAAACTCAATAGTTTGTCTATCAAAACTGATACCTATGACAGTATCACAAGCGATGTCATGGGGAAGTGCATCTGAGACCATAAGGCTTTTTTGCTCAAATTGAACAGCTTTTTGTTGCAAGTAGTTTGTTTTTAAAACAACTATTTTGTCGCTGATGATATCGGTAATAATCGCATCATTAGCGATACTTAAACCTTTATAGTAATTATGAAGATGCACTTTTGCATCGTTTCTTTGGAGTACGCCAAGCAGTTTGAAGAGTGCATTTCTATCTTGAAGATTCTCATCATTTTTGGATTGTTGTTCATCAAATAATTTAAGAAGATTGAGTTCTGTAATATCATCAAAAGATAAGATACTCTGATTTGCTTTTTGTGGAACACCTTGGTATTTCAAAAGAAAATGTTTCATCACACCCTCTTTATCTTGGAGCTTTACATGATAGAGTTTTTGAGTGTTAGCATACACCTCTTCAAACCAACTTTTGTCATCATGGTTGTATAAAAAGCCTTTATGCTCTAAAAATTGGCTTCCTAAGTTGTTGTATCTTTCGATGAACTCTTCTATCGTCGCGACATCAAAAAAAGTTAAAAACATCTGATTTGCCAAGAAAGGGATACTTCCTTGGAGCATCACTACCATAGAACTTTGATAATTAAAGATACTTTTTATAGCCCTATCAAAGAGTTGGAGGTTCTCTTCTTGTTTGATAATTGCAACTGCATCATGAAGTATTTGTGTAAAATCGGAGAGGTTGACAGGTTTTTTTAAAAATCTATACGCACCTACTTCTATCGCCTGATATAAATACTCTTTATCATCAAAAGCGGACATGATGATAATTTTTGTCTCTGGTGCAATTTTTTTGATGTTCTGAGCGAGTTCAAAACCACTCATTAGGGGCATTTTAATATCTGTAATAACGATTTGTGGATGATACTTTATAAAAGTTTCCAATCCCTCTTTGCCATTTGGGGCAGTATAAACAGTATCGAAAAATTTACTCAGAAGTTTCAAAGAGTTTTCTCTGAGTGCGTCGTTGTCTTCGATATGCAAGACACTAAAACCATTTACAAAAGCTTTTAATTCCTTGAGATCCAACATAATTGACACCTTTTAATCACGCGTAATTGGTGCTATAATAACACAAATTGACTTTTTGTCATCTTTAGGAGATTGCGATGAAATATAGTTTAGGTTTTCGTGTATGGCATTGGTTGAACGCATTTGTAGTTTTTGGACTTTTAGGTACAGTATTTTTACGAAAAACTTTTTTAAGTTACAAAGAAAATGCTGAAATTTTAATGGGCAAACTCCATGAAATAGGCATAGAAATCACGATAGAACAAGCAAAAGTTTTAGCAAAAGCGATTCGTTCTGGCATGTGGGAATGGCATATTATTTTAGGATATGCTTTGGTCTTTTTAGTGGCGTATAGAATCTATCTTTTTGTTGTTGCAACACCAAAAAAAGAGCCTTTTAGCACATTAACACTGCATAAAAAAGCGGTTCAAGCACTCTATTATGTTTTTTATGCGACGCTTCTTTTTATGAGTATCAGTGGTTTTATTATTTATTTTTATGAAGCTTTGGGTCTTTCAAAAGAGATAGCACATGATATAAAAGAGGTACATGAGTTTGTTTATACTTTTATACTTGTGTTTGTTCCACTTCATATTGCTGGAGTGATTATCGCAGAAAACAGAGATGAAAAAGGTTTAGTTTCTACTATGATAAACGGACACGAATGAAAACAGCTGTTGTCACAGGTGCTAGTCGTGGGATTGGTCAAGCGATATGTTTGAGGCTTTTATCTCTAGGATATCGTGTGATTGGAGTGAGTAGAACTATCCACCAAGAACTTTATGAGAATGAGCATTTTATGCCACTTCAAGCAGATTTATCCAAGGAAGATACGACACTTTTGGCATGTGGAATGCTAAAAGATAAATCTGTCTCTATCTTGATAAACTGTGCTGGATTTGGAAAATTTGAGCCACATGAGGAGTTAAACCCTCAAACTATTACACAAATGAGTTTTCTCAATCTCACAGCACCTATGCTTTTAACAAATGCTCTTTTGCGTGATTTGAAACAAAATAGTGGCTATCTTATCAATATAAACTCCATTGAAGCACTCCGAGCGAGTAAATTTGCTGGAGTTTATAGTGCGACAAAAGCGGGTTTGAGAGCTTTTAGTGATGCACTTTTTGAAGAGACACGAAAAAGTGGTCTGAGTGTATGTAACATCAACCCAGATATGACACAGAGTAGTTTTTATGATGCACTCAGGTTTGAGCCAAGCCAAAATCAGGATGAAAAACTTTTAGGCTCAGATATCGCAGATGCCGTGGAGCATATTTTAAAAATGAGAAAAGGTGCCGTCGTAACCGACTACACCCTAAGAAGCTTGAATTTTGGGATTTCTAAGAAAAAATCATGACATCATGTCAAAAGAACGAGATGTCGGGATGTCAGTAGAGCGTAAAAATTTTAGGTTTTTTTGAATCTGTTTCATGGAGTGATTCGTCTCATCTTTCAAGTTATTAATCACTCTTTTTGCTTCTTCTAACAGATAAAGAGCCTCTTGAATCTCTGTATGACTTTCAAGCTGAGGCATGTCATCTAAGAGTCTCTCAAGAGAGTTCGTATCTTTTTCAATGATAGCAATTTTGAGCTTAGTGAGCCACATTCGTTGTTTCTCGCCATGCATCTAAAAGAGCTTTAAACACTTTACTCACTTCATCAATTTTCGTAGCATCTTTTTTGATTCCAGAAGTTGTTAAGAGTTGAATTTGATAACCATAAAGCCCTTGCAAATAATTTGCAACTCTGCCTTGTGACAAATCCAAAATAGCAACAAGCTCCGTAATAATTGCTATTGAGCGGTTTGTCCAATAAACTCTTTTTTCTACATTTCCATCTTTCATCGCTTTTTTTGCCTGTGCATTAAAACGAAGTACACCCTCGTACAACATTTCTATCAGCTTTGCTGGAGATTCTATCCCTATATTGTTTTCTGCGTAAATATTATGAGCTACATTGCCATACATATTAGATCCTTTTTTATTATTATCATTTGATTCATTCATAGTATATATATCGGTACTCATTCAAAACCCTTTAGCTTTTTAGTAGTAAATACACTAATTATTTGAGTTTTGTGTATTTGCCATCTGTGTAAACATAGAAGATGCTGAGTTTATTTTACTAATCATAATATCATACGCAGCATACTGTTTTTTCATCAACGCATATCTGCTATCTAATCTCTCTTGTGCTAATGTTTTACGCTCTTCTAAAGCAGTTGTTTTTTCTGAAATAGAAGTTGCTAACTGGTCAAGTGTATTATTAAAATCTGTATATCCTTTAATTTGTGTCTCAAACAAATCAAAAGCTCCCGTAACGGTAACTGTACTATTATCAGGATTTGTAAAAGTACCCCCTGCAAAAAATGCTTGAACATTTTTTGAATTTTCATCCATTTTTGTGCCAAGTGTTGTTTTATTGAGTGATAATTTGCCTTTTTCATCCAAATCAAATCCATAGTCAGACATCTGTCCAGAAGCACCATTGATGGAGGCAAACATATCTGAGATAACGCGTTTCATTGCTTTAATTGTACTATCACCAGAAAAGATACCTCTTGTTTTACTATCTGTACTAGCAAGTGTCATTTTACCTAATTCTGTCATAGCATCATTGTATTTTGTAACAAAACTATCCATTTTTTCAAAAATTGTGTCACGGTTTTGTTGGATACTTACAGTGGATGTCCCAGCTTCTTTGAGTGTGATATTAAGTCCTGTGATGACATCATCTATTTTATTACTTGTTCGTGTAAGTGTTTGACCATTGAATTTAAAGTTTGCATCTACTGCTGTTTGAACAACACTTCCACCCGTTGTCAATTTTGTATCTGAAAGATTACCTGAAGTATCTGTCATTGTAATATTTTGACTTGTTCCAGTGTCTACGGAACTTAAAAACAGACGAAATTCACCACTATTGATTTGAACTACAGTTGCATCTACTTTTGTTCCCGCTACATTGTTTATAAGTTTTTTAAAGTCATCTAATGTTGTAGTTGCATCATAAGCAAGTGTAAAATCTTTTCCATCAATATTCAAATTCACACTTCCTGCCCCTGAAGCGATAGTTGCTGTACTGGATGCAAATGCACCTGATTGTTCTATCTGCTTTGTAGCTAAATTTGTGACTTCTAATGTAAAATCTTGAAGATCGCTATTCGCATCGGCTGTCACTTCAACTGCCGTACCTGTAACACTGGCTTTTCTCTCATCATAAAGCGTAAGACTTTTCATTGCACCAAGACTATCAATAAGATTTGTCATATTTGCATCAATGATGCCCAGAGCAGATTTTTTGTCTTTTTCATTTGCAAGTTCTAAATCTACTGGAGTGATAAATTTTGCATCATCAGCTTTGCGTAACTGATCTAATACATCCTGAGTTAAAATACTTGAACCTACACCCAATGAACTGATACCCATAGTAAATCCTTTTTCTTAATAATCTTTCATTATTATTTTTATTAGACATTAAATCGGCATAATCAATTAATTTTTTAATAGCTTGTAAAATTTTAATGGTACTTAATTTGCTATTACCATGATAAACAAATATTATAGAAGAGGTTATTGTGAATATATTACATTTGATAGGTAGAGATAAAGAACTTTTTCACGATGATATAAAAGCAAATGAGCAAAATCTTGACTCTATTGTCTCTTCTTCCTCTTTTTTAGTCATCGGCGGGGCTGGAAGTATCGGTCAAGCGGTTACAAAAGAGATATTTAAACGCGATCCTAAAAAACTTCATGTGGTGGATATAAGTGAAAACAATATGGTCGAATTAGTACGAGATATTCGTAGTTCATTTGGCTATATTGACGGTGATTTTCAAACATTTGCTCTTGATATCGGGAGTATGGAGTATGACGCTTTTATAAAGGCTGATGGCAAATACGACTTTGTTTTGAACCTCTCCGCACTCAAACATGTACGAAGTGAAAAAGATGCTTTTACTCTTATGCGGATGGTGGATGTAAATATTTTTAACACCGATAAAACATTGCAACAATCCATAAATAGCGGAGTAAAAAAATACTTCTGTGTAAGCACCGACAAAGCTGCAAACCCAGTAAATATGATGGGTGCGAGTAAAAGAATTATGGAGATGTTTTTGATGCGAAAATCTCTGCAGATAGAGATTTCAACTGCACGATTTGCCAATGTCGCATTTAGTGATGGAAGTCTTTTACATGGCTTCAATCAGCGTATCCAAAAAAGACAGCCGATTGTTGCACCTAACGATATAAAACGCTACTTTGTAACACCTCAAGAGAGCGGAGAATTGTGTCTTATGAGCTGTATTTTTGGTGAAAACCGTGATATTTTTTTTCCTAAACTCGACGACAATTTACATCTTATCTCTTTTGCAGATATTGCGGTGAAATATCTTGCTAACTTGGGCTACCAAGCCTATCTTTGCAAAGATGAGGATGAGGCAAGAGAGCTTTGTAACACATTGCCAGATGAGAAAAAATGGCCTTGTTTGTTTACTTCGAGTGACACAACGGGCGAAAAAGATTTTGAAGAGTTTTTTACAGAGAAAGAAGTTTTGGATATGAACAGATTTGAGAGTATCGGTGTTATAAAAAATGAAGCGCTTTTTAATGAAGAAAAGCTCAATGATTTTCAAGATACTATGCATTATTATAAACGAATTCTTGAGTGGACAAAAGAGGATATTGTGCGAGAATTTTTTGACCTTATTCCTGATTTTGGGCATGTGGAAACTGGCAAATATCTTGATGGGAAGATGTGAGATGCAAGAAATAGTAGATTTCATTCAAAAAACTTTTAAGACCAAAGAGTTTATACCCCTGCATGAACCACGCTTTTTTGGAAATGAAAAGAAGTATTTGAATGAGTGTATCGACTCTACTTTTGTTTCAAGTGTTGGCAAATTTGTAGATACATTTGAGCGAGAATTCGCCAAAAAAGTCGGCTCAAAATATGCAGTAGCTACGGTCAATGGCACAGCAGCTCTGCACATCGCACTTCTTTTAGCGGATGTAAAACAAGGTGATGAAGTCATCACGCAACCGCTTACTTTTATAGCAACTTGCAACGCCATAAGTTACATCGGCGCAAAGCCTGTTTTTGTGGATGTGGATTTAGATACGATGGGGCTTAGTCCAATTGCTTTAGAGAGTTTTTTGAAAGCCAACTGCGAAATCAAAGATAAAAAGTGCATCAACAAAACAACAGGTAAAATCATCAAAGCGTGTGTGCCGATGCATACTTTCGGGCATTCATGTCACATTGAGCAAATCAAAAATATCTGCGATGCTTGGCATGTGGAACTTGTAGAAGACGCGGCTGAGAGCCTCGGAAGCTATTATAAAAACAAACATACGGGAACTTTTGGCAGACTTGGAGCATTTAGTTTTAATGGCAACAAAATTATCACTTCAGGCGGTGGCGGTGTGATAGTCACGGATGATGAAGTTTTGGCAAAAAAAGCAAAACATCTCACAACAACCGCTAAAGTTCCACATGCCTATGAGTTTGTGCATGACATGATTGGCTATAACTACCGTATGCCAAATTTAAACGCTGCCTTGCTTGTTGCACAACTCGAACAGCTTGATGGATTCTTAGAAAATAAAAGAGAGTTGGCATGTGGATATGCAGAGTTTTTTAGCAAAATGGACGATATAAAGTTTATAGAAGAGCCAAATAACGCGAAGTCGAACTATTGGCTTCAAGCGATTTTATTAGAAGATAAAAATAAGCGAGATATATTTTTGGAGTTTGCAAACAAAAACGGTGTTATGAGTCGTCCTATTTGGCGGCTTATGAATGAGTTGGAGATGTTTGAAGCATGTCAGTGCGCGGATGTAACAAACGCAAAATTTTTAGAAGAGAGAGTTGTCAATATCCCAAGTTCGGTAAGGTTAGGATGAAAGAGATTTTACTCATCGGTGGCGGTGGTCATTGCAAATCTGTAATAGATGTGATAGAACAAGAAGCAAAATACAAAATCGTTGGGGTAATTGACAAAAAAGAGCTTATCGGAGACGAAGTTTTGGGCTATAAAGTCATCGGCTGTGATGAAGATTTGAAAGATTTGAGACAAAAATTTCCACATGCCATCATCACAGTTGGACAGATAAAATCAAATGAAATTAGAGTAAACCTTTTTAAACTTTTAAAAGAGTTGGATTTCCACATGCCAACTATCATCTCGCCACTCGCTTATGTTTCAAAACATGCTTTTGTGGATGAGGGAAGCGTGATAATGCATCATGTGCTCATAAATCCACATGCCAAGATTGGCAAAAACTGCATCATAAATTCTAAGGCTTTAGTCGAGCATGATGCAGTTATAGAAGATAATGTTCACATTGCTACATGTGCAATCATCAACGGCGGAGCGACTGTAAAAGAAAACACATTTTTTGGAAGCGGTGCGGTGATACGCGAATACACCACGGCATGTGGATTTATAAAAGCTGGGAGTGTTGTGAAATGAAAAAAGTATTTATTATTGCAGAAGCTGGAGTGAACCATAACGGAAGTTTGGAGTTGGCAAAAAAACTCATCGATGTCGCATGTGAGGCTGGTGCGGATGCTGTAAAGTTTCAGACTTTTAAAACTGAAAATCTTGTGAGCAAAACAGCACAAAAAGCGGAGTATCAAAAAAGCACGACAGATGCGAACGAAAGTCAGTTTGAGATGATAAAAAAGCTTGAACTTGATGCTGAGGCGCACCATGAACTCATAGCGTACTGCAAAGAAAAAAACATTATGTTTCTCTCCACGCCTTTTGATTTAGATAGTGTGGATTTACTTCATAATTTGGGACTTGAGATATTTAAAATTCCAAGCGGTGAGATAACAAATCTTCCCTATTTGCGAAAAATCGGGGCTTTAAATAAAAAAGTAATTTTATCTACGGGCATGGCAAATATGGATGAGATTGCAGATGCCATCGCTGTTTTAACCAATTCTGGCACGAAAAAAGAGAATATTACCGTGCTTCATGCAAACACAGAGTATCCAACTCCGATGGAAGATGTAAATCTCAATGCAATGTTAAATATAAGAGATACACTGGGTGTGGCATGTGGATATAGCGACCATACTTTAGGAATAGAAGTCGATATTGCGGCGGTTGCTCTGGGTGCGGAGTGCATAGAAAAACATTTCACACTTGATAAAACTATGGAAGGTCCAGACCATAAAGCCTCTCTTGAACCGCATGAACTCATGTGCATGGTAAAAGCGATACGAAATATAGAAAAGGCTCTTGGCAACGCCATGAAGACTCCAAGCAAAAGTGAAAGTAAAAATATAAATATCTCCAGAAAATCGATTGTTGCAAAAACAAACATCAAAAAAGGTGAGATTTTTAGTGAAGAAAATATTACAGTCAAAAGACCAGGAAATGGGATAAGCCCTATGAAATGGGATGAGATAATCGGAAGTGTCGCACTGAAAGATTATAAAGAAGATGAGTTGATATGAGAAAAATATGCGTCATAACCTCAACAAGAGCGGATTACGGTTTGTTAGAGCCTTTAATTGGGCAGATAGAGAGTGATAAAGATTTAACGCTTCAGCTTGTAGTAACTGGAACACATCTTTTAGAGGAATTTGGAAATACCTATGAAGAGATAGAAAAAAAGTTTAAAATTGATAAAAAAATCACGATGGATTTATCAAAGGATACATCTATCGTCATTTCCAAATCAATGGCAAAATTACAATCAGATATGAGTGACGCATTTGTTGCGCTTCAACCCGATATCGTTGTCATCCTTGGCGACAGATATGAGATGCTTTCGGTTGCTATATCGGCTATGATATTAAATATTCCTATCGCGCATATTCATGGTGGTGAAAGTACAGAAGGTGCACAGGATGAGGCGATAAGACACTCTATAACGAAAATGTCTCACATACACTTTTGTGCGACCAAAGTGTATAAAGATAGAATCATTCAACTCGGAGAGAACCCACAAACGGTTCATAATGTAGGTTCTCTTGGTGTTGAAAATATTAAAAACAGTAAACTTTTAACCAAAGAAGAGTTTGAAAAATCTATTGGTTTTACATTGGGTAAAAAAAATTTACTCATAACTTTTCATCCCACAACTCTTGAACTTCAAAACTCAGCAGAACAATTTCAAGAGATACTCGATGCTCTTGACGCACTTGAAGATACAAGTTTTATCTTTACAAAAGCAAATGCTGATACAAATGGCAAAAATATAAATGCGATGATAGATGCGTATGTTTTAAATAATCCTTTGAAATCCACATGCCATACATCTTTAGGTAAACTTCGCTATTTGAGTGCTTTGCAGTTTGTGGATGGGGTTGTTGGAAACAGTTCAAGCGGGATTATAGAAGCACCTAGTTTTAACATAGCGACTATAAATATCGGCGATAGACAAAAAGGTCGAGAGAGAGCAAAAAGTATTTTAGATGTAAAGGCTTTGAAGCAAGATATATTGGATTCTATACGCTCTATTTATACGCCAGAATTTAAAAATATTCTCAAAGAAAATAGTAATCCTTACCAAGGTGAAAATACAAGTTATAAAATAAAAGAGCTTTTAAAATCAACAGAACTTACAAATTTACTCAAAAAATCATTTTATAATCTTACTCAAAAAATAAATAAAGTTTTGGTGGTATCTGTACATCCTGATGATGAAACACTTGGCTGTGGCGGTACACTTCTAAAACACAAAGACTTAGGAGATGAAACGCATTGGCTCATTTGTACGCATGTCAACAACAACAAAGAATTTTCAGCTATTCGAGATGAAGAGATAAAAGAAGTTTCAACAATGTACCTGTTTGATTCAACAACAAATTTAATGCTCAATACAATGCGGGTAGATGAATATAGCATGAGTGAGTTGGTACAAAAAATTTCTGCAGTTATCAAAGATGTTGAGCCAAATATAATCTATTTACCATTTAGAGGTGATGTACATAGTGACCATCGTGTGATATTTGATGCCGCATACAGCTGTACAAAATCTTTTAGATATCCATTTATAGAAAAAATATATATGATGGAAACTTTGAGTGAAACAGAGTTTGCCCCAGTATTTAAAGATGATATTTTTGTACCTAATATGTTTGTAAATATAGATAAATATATCAATAAAAAAATAGATATAATGAAAATATATAAAAGTGAGATTCAAGAACCACCATTTCCAAGAAGCCAAGAAAATATAAAAGCATTGGCAACTTTTAGAGGTGCTTCTTCAGGTTGTGAATATGCGGAAAGTTTTATGCTCTTAAAAGAGATAAATAAAGGATAGTAATGAAAAATATTGAAGAACAAGCACTTGAAACTTATAATGAAAATATACTATTTTTACAGATAAATCATCCTGTTGTATTTCAAAAGTTAATAGCTCTTGAGAATGCAATTAATAACGGATACTTTAAAGAGAGATACTCTTTGGAATACAGAGATGGATATTTTGATGTTTTGGATATTGAGTCAAACAAGTGGTTTTATAATACCAATAGTGTTGCACACGTTAAAGAGATAGCAAAATCTATTAATTATAATAAAAAAGATAATGTTTATGAAACTTATTTGCACTTTAATATTAATGATGAGAATGTTGCAATGCTTGAAAATACAAGTACAGAAAGTAATGCTTTATCTGCTTCTGCTAGTTTGTTAAATTATTCAGGAAAATACGCAAATCATGAAAATACATCTATGAAGAAAATTTATAAATTTATTTTCATTGGTGCGGGGCTTGGCTTACATATTCAGGCTGTGCATCAAAAGTTTCATTCTCATGCCTATTTCATCGTAGAAGATGATTTAGAGTTATTTAAGCTTTCGCTTTTTGTCACAAACTATAAAAAGATAGCCGAAAATGGTGAGCAAATTATCTTTTCTGTATTTGATGATGCAAATGAGTTTCAGCAAAATACACAAAAATTTTTAGAAACACTCTTTATACATAACCATTACATCAAATTTTTCAATCTTTCCACGAGTGATGAAAAAAAATTAAAAGCTATCCAAGAGATTATTGTCTCTCAAGGCTATCTTGCGTTTAATTTTGCTGCTATGACACAAAGCTTTTTACAACCATTGGACTACCTCAAAGAGGGCTATCCGATAGTAAATTTAAATGCTCTATCTAACACACAACTTATACAAAAAAGACCTGTTTTATTACTAGGTGCTGGTCCATCTTTGGGTAAAAATATGGAGTGGGTCAAAAAGAATCAAGATAAATTTATTATTGTATCGATTAGTACGATACTTTCAGAACTAGAAAAATATTGTATCAAACCAGATATTATTACGCATATTCATGGTGATTCTCTTGCTTTGCCACATATACAAAAAGTCAAAGATATCTCCTTTTT
>JAABQD010000034.1 GCA_011391635.1 Sulfurimonas sp.
TATAAAAGTGGATGTTTTACTCTCTTTTGAAGAGTTGATTGATAATGACCGTGATAAATGCTTTTTGATTTTTCAAAATCTCATAGAAAATGCATTTGAATTTTCTCCTGAGGGAAGCATAATCACAATAAAAGGGTATATGGATGATAAAAATATGATTTTTTCTGTCTATAACTTGGGGAATCATATAAAAGAGCAAAGCCAAATATTTGATACATTCTACAATGAAAGATCAGATTTTAGTCGAGTACATCATGGACTTGGCTTAGGATTGGCGATTGTGAAGCACCTTGTAAATTTTCTTGGCGGATTTATTATGTACACCGTGGATGAAGAATATAACCTATTTAAAATCTCTTTACCTATCAAACCTGAGGTTTCTACAATAGCGATGGAAGAAGAATCATTTGTTTTTGAAAATGAGACTGGAAGTAGGTTCTAGTGTCTCTGCCGCTAAAGATAATTGTACAAGAACAGTTGTATGTGACAAATGAACCAATGGAGATAATGACTATCCTTGGTTCATGTATTGCAGTCTGTCTTTGGGATGAACAATCAAAAGTAGCTGGTATGAACCACTATCTGCTTCCTCTTTGGAATGGAGAGGGATTTAAGTCACTTAAATATGGAAATATAAATATACAAAAACTAGTGGACGAGATGCTCTTAAAAGGGGCTAAAAAACAAAATCTTGTAGCCAAAATCTTTGGTGGTGCATCGATAAATATAAAAAGTAGCAGTGTAAGTGTTGGTACTCAAAATATTATTATCGCTAAGAGTATTTTGTCCTATCTCAATATTCCTATTGTGGCAGAAGATGTTGGCGGTGTCAGTGGACGAAAAGTGGTTATTTCAAGTGTAGATGGTTCAGTTTATGTCAAAACTGCTGTGAGTCAAGGGTAAAAATGGATAAGTTAAAGTGTATTGTATTGAATTCTAAGGGGGGCGTAGGTAAAAGTACCGTGGCTATGCAACTTTTGGCACCTTATATTTTTAGTCGTTTTAATGAAGTATCGAAGTTTTATGAATTGGATGATGAGAATGACGACGCAAGTGCCTATGGAGCTAGTACGATTATCGAAGTGCATAAACTCTCTGTAAATAGTGACATAAAAGATACTCTGAGTGAAATTATCTTAGATGACAGACATATGATTTTGGATATCGGTGCAAATAAGACAGCGACTGAAGTGTTGTCAGCTTTGATTGATGGGGGTATGATTTACGCTGTGAATCTTGTCGTTATTCCCCTTCTTGATGGGGAACAAGATGCTATCAATGCAATTATGACTTATATGTCTATACGAGATACCATTAAAAAACCAAAAATTTTATTTGTACTGAATCGTCACAATAAATCAAGAGATGTCCATGCTCAGTTTGATATATTTTTAGGCGATAAACGAGGCTTTTTTGATGAGCAAGGACTAATGGTGCATGTGAAGAGTGAAGACCAAAATACAGCTCTCTTGACAGATGGCGATGTTATAAAATATGCAAGAAAATTTCACATCTCTGTTTATGAATTGTCAAAATTAGATAGAGATGTGGATTTGGAGTTGAGATTGGCTTTGCAAGAGGGTGCAGATAAGCAAACAATACGATTTCTTGGATTTAAAAAATCAGTACAAAATGATGCAGTCAAATACACAAAAAAAACTTTGACAAAAGCTTTTGAAAAGATTGATGCTGTTTTACAGGGATGAAGATGAATGATATTATAAAAATATTTGTAATTGATGATTCCGCAGTCGTTCGGATGACAATAGCTGCACTTCTCGAGGATGATAAAAATATTATGCTTATGGGAAATGCTTCAGACCCGATACAAGCACAGGAGAAGTTTAAAAAAAATGGATGGCCGGATGTAATTATTCTTGATATTGATATGCCTCGCATGGATGGACTCACTTTTTTAAAAATAATCATGCAAGAGCATCCGATACCTGTAATCATCTGTTCATCCGTCGCTGAAGATGGGTCTCATAATGCCATAGAGGCACTCTCATGTGGTGCAGTTGAAGTTATTTCTAAGCCTAAAGTAGGAGTAAAGTATTTTTTAGAAAATACAAAAGGACATTTTCTACATGCCATCAAAGCAGCGGCTAAAGCTACTGTGAAGAAAATCATAAGTAAAACAGTACTGCCTATAAATACAGATAATTTAATGAAATATACTGCCGATGCGATATTGCCTTATAAATCAAAGATGTTGCCAGGAAAACAAAAGGTTATTGCAATTGGTACATCTACGGGTGGGGTACAAATTCTTGAGCAGATATTGATGGATTTACCTACAGATGTGCCACCAATAGTGATTACGCAACATATGCCCTCTGGATTTACAAAATCTCTTGCCGAGAGATTAAATAGAATGTGTGCTATTACTGTAAAAGAAGCACAAGATGGTGATAAACTCCTCCATGGTAGAGCTTTGTTAGCTCCAGGAGATAAACATATGTTGATAAAACGAGATGCTGGTTCCTATAGTGTGCAAATCAAAGATGGTCCAAAGGTAAGTCGTCACAAACCAAGTGTGGATGTAATGTTTCGTTCTTGTGCAAATGAGGCTGGTTCAAATGCTATCGGATTTATCTTGACAGGTATGGGAGATGATGGAGCAAGAGGACTCAAAGAGATGTTTGATAATGGTGCCAAAACCTATTCGCAAGAGAAATCAAGTTGCATAGTGTACGGTATGCCAAAAGTTGCTGTAGAGATGGGTGCATCCATGGCATCACTGACTCCTAAAGAGATAGCAGAAATTATAAAAAAGGCATAAGAATGTATCATAAGGCATTAAAAGAGAGTGGTTCACATTTAAGTGTTTTGGTTGTGGATGAGGCTTGTGAATATCGAGATTTATTAGAGAAAAATCTATCTAAACTTTTTGAAACATTTATCTATGCCTCAGATTATGAGGAAGCTTTACTCGCATATGAAAATGTGCAGTTTGATATAGTGCTGATTGATATCGATAAAGAGATAATCAATGGGCTAGATTTGATTCTTCAAATACAAAAAGTAGATTTGTATCAATCTATTTTTGTCTATAGTAATCATGAAGAGAGTGCATTGCTCATAAAACTTTTAAATCTTGGAATAGCGTGTTTTATGAATAAATCGGAGAACTTGGAGAACTATTACAAAACATTTTCAAAAGTAAGTAATCAGATATGTGATAAAAAAATGTTAATGCATTATGTCTCAGAGCTTGAAGCAGTGCATTATCAAGATAACCATGAATCTGTTGTCATTGTACCAGAAGCAGAAGATGATTTTGAGTTTTTTCCGACTCCATCACAACCAGAGGATGATTTTGAGTTCTTTTTTACTTCATCGGTTCAAACGAAGGCAGTCACAGAAGATAACTCAATTTATAAAGATTATTATACTTTCTTGGATGATGATGATAGAGAAGACCTTAAGGATCTTCTTGGCGATATAGACTATACATTTCTAAACGCATTTTCTGAGGATAGAGGGGATGTTTCATCTATCATAAACCTTGGAAATTTATGGATGCGTTATGGAAATATATTGATACATTATCAGTTTTTTAGTGATATAGGTGCGGCAATATTAGAGTTTGGCAAAGCCCTCACTGATGAGAGTGAAAAAGTTGCAACAGAGGCAAACAGCTTTCATCCTCTTATCAGCGGACTTTGCTCTGGATTACAGGTATTTATGCTTGAAGTATGGGAAAAAGAGTCTGATAATCCGAAATATTTTAACGACTCGATGATTAATGATATGAGATTTATTGTAGATATGATTGTCCCACCTGTGGTTGTTGATAATGATGATGATTTGGTCTTTTTTTAATCATCTAGAAGTATAGTTTAAGTTTAAAGGAAAAACATGGGAGTGAATCAAACAGAAGATATTTTTTCTTCTATCGTAGCAATACTAAAACATATAGACAAGGTACAACAAGATGTACTCGTTTTGTCTGAACGCTCAGTTGTGGCTTTTTATACTTTTATCGAAGATAATAAGCTTCAACCTGATGAAAAAACTTTGGAAGGGTTCCAATATCATGACATTATCTCACAACAAATTAGTGCTGTGAATGAAGCGGTTATTATGATTGAAAAAAATATAAATATCTATCTACATGCCGTAAAACAAGATCAAAACATGTTAGATGAAAGTATTGAGAAATTATCAGTACGACTTACGAAGTCGTTACAAATGGCTAAAGAGAAACAAGATGCATTTAGCGGTAATGCGATAGACCCAAATAATGGGTCTGAGTTAGAGTATTTTTAAGTAATTAAATTTAATAAATAAGGAGAAAAAATGAAAGAAATAATTATGACACCCAGTATGCTTATCATCTCTGAGACGGATGAAAAAGGAAATATAGTTTTTGCAAACGAAGATTTTGTTACGATGAGTGGATACACCTATGAAGAGTTGAAGGGGCAACCGCATAACATGCTACGCCATCCTGATATGCCTAAAGCGGCATTTGCGGATTTATGGAAAACAATAAAGAGTGATCAGATTTGGAATGGATTTGTGTGCAATAAATGTAAAAATGGAGATTACTACTGGGTATATGCAACAGTGGCACCTATAGTAGCAGTGGATGGTTCTAGACATTATATTTCCATTCGAAGAAAACCGACTGATACAGAAGTGAGACGCTATACACAGTTATATAAAACGATGCAATAGAGTGGGAGAAAAGTATGAAAGATTTTGAAATGATGAAAAGATATATCGTAGATTATAATAGATATATGTGTCAGGAAATCAATGAGGTTCCAGATTTAGAAGATATGCCAACTAACCCGCAATATAGGGAAATATATACACTCTTAAGTGAAGGTGTGTTGGCATGTAAGCAAAAAAGAAATACCGAAAATATCTTATTTGGGCAGTTAGGTTTAGGATTGTTTGCTCTTAGACAAGGAGATTTTGTCTCTATCGAACCATTTGACTTGACGAGTACAAGTATGGTAGCTGAGACGATGCGTTATTTTAACCATTTTATACGAGCCATGAGTAAAACAGTTGAAGAGATTCAGCATCTCTCAGAATCTGTAAAAAAGGGTGATTTTACGGTTGTCGTTCAAAGTGGAATGTGGCAGGGCAATATTAAACAGATGATTACTGAGATAAATGCTTTGAGTGCAGAGATTAATGCAATGTTAAGAGACTCTTATACTAATGGATTAAACTTGGCAGAATCTGCAAATAAACTTAAAAGTTCAACAGAGTTAATCAGCTCTGTTACCGCAGAACAAGTAGCGTCATTAGAAGAGTCTGCTGCGTCTTTAGAAACACTTACTGGACGAGTTCGTAATAATACGGAATATATGCATACTATGGTTAGTATCGCTAGTGAAGCAAAAGCATCCGCTGAGCAAAGTAAAGTTTTTGCGAATGATACTATCTTGGCTGTGAATGATATAAGCAATACGGCTAAAGATATAAGCAACACAGTAAAAATTATTGAAAATATTGCGTCGCAGACAAATATTTTAAGTCTCAATGCTGCTATAGAAGCGACGCGTGCTGGTGCCGCAGGAAGAGGATTCGCTGTAGTAGCAACTGAAGTTAGAAAATTAGCGAGTAGAAGTGCGGAAGCTGCAAACTTGATAAAAGATTTTGCAGAGCGTGCAAATAAAAAATCAAATGATGGCCTTGAAATATCAAAACAGATGATACAAGGACTTGAAACGCTGAATATAAAAATAAATGAGACGGCAGAAATCGTAGAGAGTGTTTTAAATGCTTCAAATGAGCAGATGAATGAAATTACTGAAATAAATCACGCAATAGCAGAGCTGGATAAAAGTACACAAGAAAATTCAATTAGTATAGAACAAACGAACTGTGTAGCAGAAGATGTAGCAACTTTAGCGAATCAACTTGTAAAAGATGCTAATTCAAAAAAATTTATTAGAAAGTTATAATAGAGTTCTTGCAGAGCTCCATTATAACGCATTATAAAGTATCTAACGCACGAAGTTCATCATGAAAAGAAATTAAATCAACTCTACCGCTCTCTATCTCCTCAGATACATATTGTTAGTTCAATAAGCACATTTTAAATATAAGTGTAGTTTTTAAAAGAGGTTATAAGCTATATATTGAATTCTAAAAGTTTTTGTAGGTGGTACCTGCGGGCGGACTCGAACCGCCACAACTCGCGTTAGCGGATTTTGAATCCGCCGTGTCTACCATTTCACCACGCAGGCAAATACATCTATCTGATATATTGGAGTGCAATAATAGTGATATATAACTTAAAAGTAAATAACTTTTAGTCGATTATAGTGCATGGAATTATTATTGCTATAATTATAGCAGTAGAAAGAGTGGAGGTTCACTATGCGAGTTACACCTAGTATGTATTACAAAAGTCTTTATGGCGAACAAAATACGCAATTGAATAATAAGCTTTTTGATGTCAATAAACAAATTGCCTCAGGAATTAAAATACAGTATGCGAAGGATGATGTATCAATTTTTGCAGAAACAATGAGGCTTGATAATGAAATTGTCGTGTTGAGTCAAATCAAAAAAAGTACAGAGAGCGGTTTGAAAGTTTCAGATCAAGCAGATGAAATTTTAAATGAGTTTACGGACAAAATGAAAAGGATGGGTACGCTTCTCATATCTGCTGGGAATGATACTCATGATACAACTTCAAGAGATGCGATAGCAGCTGAGCTTAGAGGTATTGAGTCAAATCTTAAAAGTTTAGCGAATACATCTATTAACGGGCAATTTATTTTTTCAGGATCTGCTATCGATGTAATGCCTATCTCAAAAGATGGCATATATAATGGAAATGATGTTGCTATGAAAGCTTTTTTAGGTTCTAAAACGCAACAACAGTACAACATATCAGGTGCTGAACTTTTTCTTGGGGAGGATCTCCTTACTAGAAAAGAGGTTATAACAAATGTCGTAAATACAAATCTTATATCAGCTTATCCTGCCCTGCAAAGTGCAACAGAACAAGGAGGTGCTAGTTTGTCAGGAACTAGTAGCATTCGTGATTTAATGGGTGACAATGATAATGTAATCGATACTGTAAATATGAAACATTATTTTTATGTAAGTGGTTTTAAAAGTGATGGCACAGCTGTAAGTGAAAAAATATCTATGCGGGATAATGAGAAAATAGATGATCTCTTAAGCCATATAGGTGATGTTTTTGGAAATACACCGAGTGCAAAAGTTGTTAATGTTTCGCTTAATGGCTCAGGGCAAATTGTTGTGAGTGATAAAATAAAAGGTTCAAGTAAGTTAGATTTTCACATAGTAGGTGCAGTTGATTTGAGCGGTGGAGCTGCGGCGAATGTTCTTGATGTAAGTGATTTAGATGATGGTGAAACTGATTTTAGTAAAATAATGCTAGGAACAAGTACAGCAACAAATACGAATTTACATGTTAAAGAGTTTATCAAATCATCTTACAGTGCTGCTAGTACAAGCGATATCACTAATATCAGTGGTCTCTATTATGATAAAACAAACTTTAGTGTTAAAGGAAATACTGTTTCATCGAATGTTGCACAGATAGTCAAAGGTACAAATGCTTTTGCTACTCCTTCGACAAAAATTTCTCAAGTTGCAGATTTATCAAATGGAACTGCTACTACTGCTGATGATACTTTAGATGGTAAAAAACTTAAGTTATCTGGTACGGATGTTAATGGTACAGCGTTTGATGTTCAGATCAATTTTGAAAATACGGCGGGTGGTGGTTCGACTTTCTCACTTAATGGTAATACTTATAAAATTTTTGATGTTGGAGTGCCTCGTGGAGCCGTGAATGCCGATGATATGACCTATCAGCAACTTATGGATGTTGTCAATATGGTAACAACAAATAATCTTCCTGCTTCAACGAATGTGGATACAGATTATGATAATGCAGTGCTCTCTTCTAATTTAAATGGAGTTACTTCCTTGTCGTATGATGGTAAATTAAAATTTGGGGATTTGAATTTCATAAGCACGAAAGCAACGATAGCATTGTATGATGACACAAGCACTACATTTACGGATGCTTCTATAATGACATTTAATACAAATAATGCTATTACAGTGAAAGATCCAAAAACAGATTTTTTTAAAACTATTGATAAAATTATTTCAGCAGTAGAAGAGCAAAAAATTTATCCAGACAGTTCGCAAGGAGATATGAGAAATGTTGGTATTGAAAATGCAATAGCTATGATGAATGACTTACAAAACCATGTTTTTACAGTTCAATCAAAAGTGGGGGCACAATCTAATACACTTTCATCTTCACTTGATAGAATAACTGTGTTGGAATCAAGTACAAAAATCCTTCGCTCATCAGTTATTGATACAGATTTGGCTGAAGCTTCTCTTACTTTGACACAGCTGACGAATAATTATAATGCCATGCTCTCAACGGTTGGCAAGATTTCAAAATTAAGTCTGGTAAACTTTTTATAGAGTGAGAGGCAATTTATATTGCAAAATGCCAAATAAATTCTTTCGTGGAACGATTTTGGCTATACTTCACTTTTTAAAACAATTATTTAATTTTGAAAGGTGAAGTGATTTGAAAGACGCTCTTTTAATTGTAGTTTTCGGTTTATTTATATATTTGGGTTTTGCAACTATTTTTGGTGATAGTGCTTTGATGGGGAGTTATGGAGCTATTTTTGCTTCTTATAATCATCACTATTTTGGGTATATTTCTTATATCTATCTTCTTGTTCTGCTTGTGCCACTCTACTTTTTTTATAAAAACAGTGTATTAGATTTTAGAAAAGTCGAACTTTTCATGGCCTCATTTTTGCTTCTTTTTTCTTTTTTACTTGCCCAGTCACTTTTAATAAGTAATGAACTTCGAGGAAAAATTGCAGGAAATTTTGTAGATTTTCTTGCACCATTTGTTGGTATTTTTGGCATGTGGATATTTTGGTTGATTATTACCCTTGTTTCTATTGTGATTATTCTTGATAAAAATACACATGAGTTATTGGTAATACTTAAAAATTTTATTCAAAGTAAATTTCCAAAAGTAGAGAGTATAAATATTCCACATGCCAAAACAGAAACTTTTGTGAATCAAACTAAAAAAAAACCTCTCAAAGAACAAACTAACTTATTCAATGAAACATCAGAAGAGAGTGATGAAATAGATATAAAAGCTGAACAAAGTTTTCCAAAAATGGAAGATTTGTTTTTGCAGGAGAAGATTGAAAAAGAAGTAGAAATAACTCAAACCAAAAAAGAGGTTCCACATGCCAAGATGGAATCCCCTGTAGCTACAATCACTACTAAGCCAATAAAAGAGATACCGAAAATCGAAAAAGCAGAAAATATTTTAGATTTAGTCGTGAAAGTTAAAGAACAAAAAAATGCAATTATTGTGGATGAACTAGAAGAAAATACAAAACTCTTAGAAACAATAGAAAAGGGTGAAGTAGAAAAACCAAAAAATTTCATTCTTCCTTCAGTAGATTTTTTGCAAAAGCCAACAGCTCCAACTCATAGTGTAGATGAGAGCGAAGTGGATGATAAAATTCGTTACCTTATAGAAAAACTAGCTCACTTTAAAATAGAAGGCGATGTTGTACGCACATATGCAGGTCCAGTTGTTTCAACTTTTGAGTTTAAACCTGCAGCAAATGTAAAAGTTTCAAGAATTCTTAATCTGCAAGATGACTTGGCTATGGCACTCTCCGCTGAGAGCATCCGTATACAAGCTCCGATTCCTGGGAAAGATGTAGTAGGCATTGAGATACCTAACGCAACGGTTGATACAATCTATCTTCGAGAGTTGTTAGATAGCAAACTTTTTAAAGAGTCTTCCTCGCCTCTGACGATAGTTTTGGGTAAAGACATCGTGGGTAAACCTTTTATTACAGACCTTAAAAAACTTCCTCATCTCCTTATTGCAGGAACAACTGGAAGTGGAAAAAGTGTTGGTATAAACGCTATGATTTTGAGCCTTTTGTATAAAAATTCTCCTGATCAACTGAGACTTTTAATGATTGACCCAAAAATGTTGGAGTTTTCAATTTATAATGATATTCCTCATCTTCTTACTCCTGTTATTACGAAGCCAAAACAGGCAATTGTAGCTCTAAATAATATGGTGCATGAGATGGAACGTCGCTACTCTCTTATGAGTGAAAATAGAACTAAAAATATAGAAAACTATAATGATAAAGTTAAAAAAGAGGGTGGAGAGCATTTTCCATACATTGTTGTAATTATAGATGAATTAGCAGATTTAATGATGACAAGCGGTAAGGATGTGGAGCACTCTATTGCTAGACTTGCACAGATGGCAAGAGCTTCTGGAATACATTTAGTTGTGGCGACTCAAAGACCTTCTGTGGATGTTGTAACAGGTCTCATTAAAGCCAATTTACCATCACGAATCTCTTATAGAGTAGGACAAAAAGTTGATAGTAAAATAATTTTAGATCAGCAAGGTGCAGAGTCACTTTTAGGGAAGGGCGATATGCTCTTTACTCCTCCAGGCTCTACTGGTTTGGTTCGTCTTCATGCTCCATGGAGTACAGAGAGCGAGATTGAAAATATTGTTGAGTTTATTAAATCACAAAGAGCTCCGAACTATGTAAAAAGCTTTTTACTTGAAGAGAGTGAGCTAAGTGCATCTTCAGCAAGTGATTCATACGAAGAGCTTGATCCAATGTTTGAAGAAGCAAAAAATGTGATTTTGACAGATAGAAAAACTTCTATTTCGTATCTGCAAAGAAAATTACAAATTGGATATAACAAATCCGCTCGATTGATTGAACAACTTGAAGGAGAGGGAATACTTTCTGCTCCTAATTCAAAAGGAATTAGAGAGATTCTTTGATGGCTAAGGCACGATTCTTATTTACAAAAAATCAAGACTCCTTGCATGTTTATATTGAAAATCTTGAAGAGTTGAGTGTTGAAGAGATACAAAAAATTGAAGCATTCGTAGCTATGAGAAAAGGTATCTTTGATTTTAGCAGTTATACTTTTTTTATTCCGAAAAAATTAGACTTTGAAACTTTTACTTCACTTCTTTGGCATGTGGGAATTGATGCGACTTGCAAAGAGCAAAATTCTCTCATTCAAAGTGATACAAAAATAGAGTTTGGTCAATATAAAGGAATGTTTTACTCTGAGCTTCCAGACTCCTATCTTGTATGGCTTAAGAGTAACTATAGAGGTTCACAGAGAGATATTATTACAATGGAACTTAAACAAAGAAATCTGTAATGTGTTACTATTTTAAACATTATGAAGATGATATAAAATAAAAGTGTTTACTTTTGTAGCATGCTTAAAATTAATTATTTATATTTAGCTATAATCCTTCCAAATTTATAAATATAGGAATGACAATGGCATTTATAGAAGAGTATAAGGCACATATTGCTCAAAGAGCGGAGCTTGGTGTACCACCATTACCACTTACAGTAGAACAAACTGCTGCATTAGTTGAGATGATTAAAGCTGGTGAAGGCGATATGACTCAAAATATCGACCTTATAACAAATCGTGTATCCCCAGGTGTGGATGACGCTGCGTATGTAAAAGCTGCTTTTTTAAATGATGTTGCATCTGAAAAAATTACGATTGACGCAATTGCACCTGCACATGCCGTGAAAATTATGGGAATGATGCTTGGTGGTTATAATGTTAGACCTATTATTAATGCTTTAACTTCTTCTAAAAGCGAAGTTGTAGAAGCAGCAAAAGAGGCTTTGAAAAACACTTTACTTGTTTATGATGCATTTAACGATGTAGAAGAGTTACATAAGTCAGGAAATGCTGCGGCTACTGAAGTTCTTACTTCTTGGGCAAATGCAGAGTGGTTTACTTCGAGTCCAGCTTTAGCGTCAGAAATTACAGTTACTGTTTATAAAGTTCCAGGTGAAACAAATACAGATGACCTCTCTCCAGCTTCTGAAGCTTTTACGCGTTCAGATATTCCTTTACATGCGAATTCTATGCTTGTTTCTAAAATGGAAAATCCAATAGCTACTATAGCGAAGTTAAAAGAAGCTGGTCATCCAATCGCTTATGTTGGAGATGTTGTAGGTACTGGTTCAAGCCGTAAATCAGGGGTAAACTCAGTTCAATGGCACATGGGTGAAGATATTCCTGGTGTTCCAAACAAGCGTACTGGCGGTGTAGTTATCGGTGGTATTATCGCTCCGATTTTCTTCGCTACTTGTGAAGATTCAGGTGCGTTGCCATTAGAGATGGATGTGACTGCAATGGAAACTGGTGATGTTGTAACGATTTACCCATACAAAGGTGAAGCACACAAAAATGGTGCTTGTATTGCTACATTTAAATTAAACCCAAATACTATTACAGATGAAGTGCGTGCTGGTGGTCGTATTCCGTTAATTATTGGTCGTGGTTTGACGGCTAAAGCTCGTGGTGTTCTTGGATTAGGTGCATCAGATGTATTTTTAACTGCAGAGCAACCAGCTGACAGTGGCAAAGGTTATACTCTTGCACAAAAAATGGTTGGCAAGGCATGTGGAATGGAAGGTGTGCGTCCAGGGATGTATGTTGAGCCAGTGACGACAACAGTCGGTTCTCAAGATACAACAGGTCCAATGACAAGAGATGAGATTAAAGAGCTTGCTGCACTTGGTTTCTCGGCTGATTTAGTTATGCAATCATTCTGTCATACAGCGGCATATCCAAAACCGTCTGATGTTATCATGCATCATACACTTCCTGATTTTATCTCGAATCGTTCAGGTGTAGCTCTTCGTCCTGGTGATGGTGTTATTCACTCATGGTTAAATCGTTTAACGCTTCCAGATACTGTTGGTACAGGTGCAGATAGTCACACGCGTTTTCCAATCGGTATTTCGTTCCCAGGTGGTTCAGGTATCGTTGCATTCGCTGGTGTTACAGGTTCTATGCCTTTAACAATGCCTGAGTCTGTACTTGTGCGTTTTAAAGGGGAGTTACAACCAGGGATTACACTTCGTGACCTTGTAAATGCGATTCCTTATTACGCAATCAAAGAGGGTCTTTTAACTGTTGAGAAAAAAGGCAAAAAAAACATTTTTAACGGGCGTATTTTAGAGATTGAGGGTCTTCCAAATCTTAAAGCTGAACAAGCGTTTGAGCTTTCAGATGCTTCTGCAGAGCGTTCAGCTGCTGCATGTACTGTTCTTTTGAATAAAGAGCCAGTAGTTGAATATCTAAAATCTAATATTGTTTTGATTGAGTCGATGATTGCGGATGGTTACCAAGATTCTCGTACATTACAACGCCGTGCAGACAGAATGAAAGAGTGGGTAGCGAATCCTTCACTTATGCAGCCAGATGCAGATGCAGAGTATGCAGCGATTATCGAAATCGACCTTAACGAAGTAACGGAGCCGATTTTAGCTTGTCCTAATGATCCAGATAATGTAAAACTTTTGAGTGAAGTTGCTGGTGCAAAAATTGATGAAGTATTTTTAGGAAGTTGTATGACAAACATCGGTCACTACCGTGCGGCAGGTGAAGTGATGCGTGGTGAAGGTAAAGTTGCTGTTGAGAAGTTCTGGATTGTTCCACCAACTCGTATGGATGAGCAACAACTTATCAATGAAGGGTATTACGATGTGTATAAAGCAATTGAAGCACAAACAGAAGTACCTGGATGTTCACTTTGTATGGGGAACCAAGCGAGTTCTCGTCCAGATTCAACTGTGTTTTCCACATCAACTCGTAACTTTGATAACCGTTTAGGCAAAGGTACTCAAGTTTATTTAGGTTCAGCTGAACTTGCAGCAGTATGCTCTAAATTAGGACGCATCCCTACAGTTGAGGAGTATATGAGTATTGTTCCTCAAAAACTTGCAGGTAAAACAGCGGATGTTTATAAGTACTTAAATTTCAATGAAATAGCAAATTACAAACTTGAAGCTCGCAGTGTAGCTGAAGAGAAATATGGTGTTACTATAAAAGCCGTATAAGTTTAAAACTTCTATAACGACGCAATTTGCGTCGTTATAAATACTTCAAATTTTAAAATCAATCTTCTATAATATCAAAATCGCTCGGAATTTTTGGGATAAAAACATTTGAATTTATGTGTTCATTTTGTTTTTGATTATCAAATACTATCATTACTTTATTTTCAAATTCATCAATGTAAGATATCGATTTTATGTAGTTGTTTTTTGTAGTTATTGTAAAGATTGATTCTTTGTATTTTGCAATAAAAGTATCCTCTTTGACTAACTTGGCATTCTGTATCATATTGAAAAAATTGAAACTCGATTCTATCTGTTTGATAATTACCTGTTCTATCTCTGGTTCAATGATTGTTACACTTTGTGTATTGATATAAACATTTTTTTTGATTGGTTTTGCATAGTCCCAAACTACATTTTGTGGCTTTTTTGCCATGATTGAACCACTATAGCTGAGAACTTTGTTATTTGAATCGGTTACACTTTGTGTAAAACTTGCTTCAAATGAGTTAATCTCATCAAGCGAAGCAAAACTTAAAGTGAACGAGATAATCAGTGTTACTATATATTTCATAAGACTCCTTGATGTCAGAATTATATCAGATTGATTGTTTATTCGACATTGTGGAGAGTTTTAGAGCAAGTTTCGGTACAATATTTGCAAGTGGCTCATAGAGTATAATGATTTATATAATTTAAAATGGATTTTGAATGAATAGAGGTTTAAATATCAAAACAACTAGTGAGTTTGTTCTCTTTTTACATGCCAATGAGTCTTGGTTGATGGAGTCTATTTTATCGTATGCAAAAAAATATGGTTATGTAAAATATACTTCTACATTGCTCGAAGCATGGCGTATCTCAATTGTCGGATTGACTGAGTCATTTGAGATGCTTATGAAGTCCTCTTGCGAGATACCACAGATGTCACCAGATGATTCGTTTCGTGATGATGCTGCTTCAGCATTTGGTATTAAAGAGGCGAAGTTGCATCGTAGCCGTGGTGTAAATTTGGCGATGTTTTTTTCACTTTTTAAATACTATCGACAAGCTTATCTTGATTTAGTCGAAAAAGAGAAAATGCAGATTGAAAATATTGATTATTATATCAATTATCTTCACCGTTTTTTTGACCGTGTTGAAATAGCTTATGTCTCAGAGTGGGCTGGTAGTGATTCTGAAGAGCAAATTCATGAACTCTCTGCACAAAATCGTAAACTAGCAAATGAAAAAAATCGTTACCTAACTCTCTTTGACTCGATGAACTCTCCTGCTATTATTTTAGAAAATGATGGGTATATCATAAATTATAATCTTATAGCAGGTGAGCTCTTTTTTAATGACATGCATGCGGGTGGATATTATTATTCAAATAGAGATAAATTAAAGATAGATTTACTTTTTGATATGAGCAATTTAAAAAATAATAACACATTTGAATGGCAGTATGGAGAGTATATTTTTATAGTAACAGGCAAATCCTTACATGATATTAGTGGAAAAGATGAAGGTTTAGTCGTTTTGTTCAATGATATTACAGAGCTAAAAAAGAGTGAAGATTTGATTATGGTGCAACTTAGACATGTAGCCATGAGGGATATTCTTGGTATGATTGCACATCAGTGGCGTCAGCCAATCGCTGCGATAAGTATGGGTGTGAGTACTATTCTTATTGATATTGAACTTGAAAATATAGATACAGATGAATTTAAAAAAATTAGTGAAAATATTTTAGTTCAAACGACGCATCTTTCAAATATTATTGATGATTTCAAAAACTTTTTTCGTCCTAGTGAAAATAAAGAGCAGGTTAAAGTTGAGGAGCTTATGCTTGAAGCAAAAAATGTCATTGGCAAAATGCTTGAAGAGAGTGAAATAGAACTTTCAATTGAGAGTGAAAAAGCAACTATTGTAAACACTTATTCGCGTGAATTACTACAGATGTTTATAATCTTACTTGATAACGCAAGAGAGGCATTAATACAAAATAGAGATAAAAATCGTATCATAAAAGTAACTATCAGCAGTGATGAAAACAGTGCTTACATAATGTTTTGTGATAATGGAGGAGGAGTTGATAAAGCGATTATAAGCAAAATATTTGATCCCTACTTCTCTACAAAATATGAAAAAGATGGCACAGGCTTAGGACTTTATATCTTAAAAACAATTATTGATAAATATATACATGGTTCTATAAAGGTTGAGAATTTAGACGATGGTGCGTGTTTTACAATTATTATTGGCTTAAAAGATGATGGATAATAATTAAAGAGACTTCTAGGGATAAAGAAATTCTTATGATTTATTAAGTAAGATTATAGAATGAAATGATATTCCAAGGAGGATACAATGGCAACTATCAGTGCAAATAGTGCAACAACAACTACGCAGGCTTCTTTATGGAGAGATTCACACCTTAAACTTAATACTCCAAATGAAAAAGTAAGTGAGAGTACATCCACAACTCAAGTAGATACAAAAGCTAAAAGTGTAGAATTAAATGATACACAAAAAAGAGGTATGAAAGTCATTGAGCATACGCTTAATAATAAAGATATGACTGAAAAAGAGAGAGCAGAGATTCTTCAAACACAGCAAAAAGTATTTGGTTTGAGTGATGCGATGGTTAATCAAGCGACAAATGCATCAAAAACAGAAAAAGAGACGCAAAAAGCGGATACCATTGAGATGAATGAGACGCAAAAACGAGGTATGAAAGTTGTTCAAAATGTTCTCAATAATAAAAATATGGATGACAAAGAAAAAGCGGAAATAGTTCAAGCACAACAAAAAGCATTTGGCCTGAGTAATGATATGCTAAATCAAGCAGCAAATACTGTAAAAAATGAGAATACAGGCAATACGCAAACAACACAAAATTCACCAGATGAAATACAAAAAATCGGTATGAAAGCCCTTATGAATGAACTCAATAAAGATTTTAGTGTGAATGGTTCTAGTAGTAAGCGAATTAATCAAGAAGCACAAGATGGGATTATAAAAGCATTTAATTTGAGTAAAGATTTAGTCAATCAAGTAGCAGAGCAATTTGCAAAAGATAATGAAGATAAATATATTTTTGCAAAACAACGACTTGGTAGCACCATGGGATTAGATTTTCAAGCGTAGTCCATTGTTGGTTTATGCAAATTATAATTTATAGTGTGCTAGAATCACGGGAATTTCTTTGACAATTGTTACAATTGTTATACATAAGGTTGAAAATGCTACAAGCATTCATGGGTAAGATTTTTGGTACTTCAAATGATCGTGAACTAAAAAAATATTTTAAAAGAGTAACAAGTATAAATGCTCTTGAGAGCAAGTACGAACTTCTCAGTGATAATGAACTTAAAGCAGAGTTTGCGGGGTTGAAAAACTCTGTATTGAGTGAAGAAAGAACATTAGATGATGTTTTAGAAGAGTCGTTTGCTATTACAAGAGAAGCCAGTAGAAGAGTTCTCAATATGAGGCATTTTGATGTGCAACTCATAGGTGGTATTGTTCTTCATGAGGGTAGAATTGCTGAAATGAAGACAGGGGAAGGTAAAACTCTTGTTGCAACTTTGGCAATAGTACTCAATGCAATGACAGGTAAAGGTGTGCATCTTGTTACTGTGAATGATTACCTGGCATCAAGAGACGCAAAAGAGATGGGTGCTTTATATAACTTTTTGGGTTTTAGTGTTGGTGTAATTCTTGAAGGGATGTATGACGCTAGAGTAAAAAGAGAAGCATATAATGCGGATATCACTTATGGTACAAATAATGAATTTGGGTTTGATTATTTAAGAGATAATATGAGTTATTCCATTGAAAATATGACTCAAAGAAATCATCATTTTGTTATTGTCGATGAAGTAGATTCGATCTTAATAGATGAGGCGAGAACACCTTTAATTATTTCTGGTCCTACAAATAGAAGTATGCAAGATTATGCGGATGCCAATCACATAGCACTCCAACTTGTTAAAGATGAACATTTTACAGTGGATGAAAAAGACAAAGTTGTTCTGATCACAGAAGAGGGAATCACAAGAGCAGAAGAGCTTTTTGGTGTAGAAAATTTATATAGTGCAGAAAATGCTTCACTTCCACATGCTCTAGACCAAGCACTCAAAGCGAACTATCTTTTTGAAAAAGATGTTGATTATGTTGTAAATGATGGTGAAGTTGTCATTGTAGATGAGTTTACGGGTCGCCTAAGTGAAGGTCGTCGTTTTTCTGAGGGACTCCACCAAGCTCTTGAAGCTAAAGAAAAAGTTGAAGTTAAAGAAGAGACGCAAACACTTGCTGATATTACATTTCAAAACTATTTTAGAATGTATGAGAAGCTTTCAGGCATGACTGGAACTGCAGAAACAGAAGCAACAGAGTTCGCACAAATTTATTCACTTGATGTTGTTTCTATTCCAACGAATATCCCAATTTCAAGAGACGATTTAAACGATTTAATCTACAAGACTGAGAAAGAGAAATTTCATGCAGTTATAAATACAATCAAAAAACTCTCAGCAACAGGTCAGCCAGTTTTGATTGGGACGGCTTCTATTGAAAAATCAGAAGCACTTCATGCTGTCCTTCAAAAAGAAAAAATTGCACATACCGTCTTAAATGCTAAAAATCATGCTCAAGAGGGTGAAATTATTAAAAATGCTGGAGCAAAAGGTGCCGTAACTATTGCTACAAATATGGCTGGTCGTGGTGTTGATATCAAGGTAAATGATGAAGTTAAAGCACTCGGCGGTCTCTATATAATTGGAACAGAGCGACACGAAAATCGTCGCATTGATAATCAACTTCGTGGTCGCTCAGGCAGACAAGGTGATGCAGGAACAACACAGTTTTATCTCTCTTTAGAAGATAATCTTCTTAGAATTTTTGGTTCTGAAAAAATTAAATCTATTATGGAAAGACTCGGTGTTGAAGATGGTGAATACATAGAGTCTAAAATGGTTACTCGTGCAGTGGAAAAAGCTCAGAAAAAAGTTGAGAATATGCACTATGAAGGTAGAAAACAGATTGTTGAGTATGATGATGTGGCGAATGAGCAGAGAAAAATTGTTTATAAATTTAGAAATCAACTTTTAAGTAAAGAGTATGATATTGCTTCAAAAATTGATGATATTCGACAAGAATATGTTACACATTTGCTTGAAGAGTCAAATATATTTTATGGTGGTATTAAAGAGGATTTTAATCTTAAAAAAGTTTTTGAGCTTCTTAAAGAGGATATCAATCTTGATATTAGTGGTGTGGATTTAACATCTTTAGAGTATGACGCATTACATACGACACTCGTTCATATTACAAAAGAGTCCTATGATAAAAAAATGGGTGTTTTAGAGAGTGATATACGCCAAGAGATAGAAAAAGAGTTTTATTTAAAAGAGCTTGATAAAGCATGGAGAGAGCATCTTTATGCTATGGATAATATGAAAACAGGTATTAGACTTCGTGCATATAATCAAAAAGATCCTCTTGTGGAGTATAAAAAAGAGAGTTTTAATCTTTTTGGAGAGTTGATTAATGATATTAAATTTAATACTATTAAAATGCTTCAAATTATCCAATTTAGAGTAGAGTCACCAGAAGAAGAGGCTACTCGAATAGCACAAAAAATGGCTGAAGAGCAAAGAGTTCGAGAGGCTGCACTCCTGTTTCAGCATACAAATACTCAAGAAGAAGTGTCTGAAAAAAAAGTAGCAAGAAATGATCTTTGTCCATGTGGAAGTGGTTTGAAGTATAAACTTTGTTGTGGTAAAAGTGGCCCTAAAAAAGGTGCATTTGCATCTTGAAAAATAGAATCATTCCCTATCTTGTAAAAAGATTTTTGCGATTTGACAATGAACAGCCTTTTATATTTTTATCTGCACTTCTTGCATTCTTAGGAATTACTTTAGGTGTCACTGTGCTTTTAATAGCCATGGCACTTATGAATGGTTTTGACAAAGAGTTTAAGAAAAAACTCACTATTATGAACTACCCTTTAACAATTCTTCCTAAATTTTATGGAGCAGTAGATGATAATCTTTTGCAGGAGCTTAAATTTACATTTCCAACGCTTGCATTTAGTCCCTATGTACAATCAGCTGTTATGGCAAAAAATGGGGGACAATTAGAGGGTGGTTATATATTTGGTGTTAACTTTGAAGATGAAGCAAAAGTGAATAGTGTCTTAGATAAAGCTTTACAAAATGGTACCAAGATGGATAAGTTTGATGTACTTATTGGAAAATCTATGAAAGATGAGTTTAGCTTGTCCATTGATGATAAACTTATGTATATTTTTACGCATGTTGAGCCAGGTGGATTAACTGTTACTCCAAAGATTAAAAGATTTAGTGTAAAAGGTGTGTTTGATTCTGGTTTATCTGCATATGATAAAGCATACAACTATACAACACTTGAGTCACTTCAAGCAATTATGGCTATACCTGCAAATCAATATGATGGAATCCATGTCTTTTCTGAAAATCCACATGCCGATATACTCAAGATTAAAAAAGAGTTGCCACTTAATGTGACTGTAAGAGGATGGTGGGAGGATAATGTCAACTTTTTTGCAGCTCTGGAGCTAGAAAAAGCTTCCCTCTTTATAGTTTTGATGCTTATTATATTAATAGCGGCTATAAATATAATCTCTTCGCTTCTCATGACAGTTATGAACAGAAGAGGTGAAATAGCACTGCTTCTATCTCTTGGCATAACTCCACTTGAAATTAAAAAAGTGTTTTTATACTTGGGTGTTGTGATTGGTGTGAGTGGGATTTTAGCTGGTGTTTTCTTTGGTATGAGTGGCATGTGGATATTAAGCACTTTTGATATTATCTCTCTTCCAAAAGATGTCTATCCTACTTCAACATTACCACTTGATTTGAGTATACAAGACTTTATAATGATAGTTATAGGTGCTTTTGTTATTGTTCTTCTCTCTTCGTACTATCCTGCTAAA
>JAABQD010000035.1 GCA_011391635.1 Sulfurimonas sp.
CAGGGGTAATTGCTACTTTTGCAGTTGTGGTCAATCTCTTTATTATTTTAGCGATGATTTCACTTCTTGGGGCTACGCTCACGCTTCCTGGTATGGCTGGTATTGTCCTTCATATTGGACTTGCGGTAGATGCAAATATTATCATTAATGAGAGAATTCGTGAGGGGCTTCGTGCGGGAGTGCCAACAAGCAGAGCCATAGCTGAGGGGTACCAAAAAGCGATGCGTGCGATTTTGGATTCCAACATCACACAAATTTTGGCATGTACCATTTTATATGCCTATGGAACGGGGGCTATCAAAGGTTTCGCAGTAACGCTTAGTATGGGGATTTTAGCTTCAATGCTCACAGCGATTGTTGGAACTTATGGCATCTATCAGCTTTACATGAGTCGTATCGAAAAAAATAAAAACTACACATTGTGGTTTGGTATGACAAGAAAAGGAGCGTAATCATGGAACTTTTTAAAGAAGATAAGGTTTATAACTTTTTAGGAAAAGGAAAAATCTTTTTTATTGCCTCTTTTGTTCTTTTTTTCCTCGCTATTGGAATTATTGCAGTAAAAGGGTTTTCATTTGGTATTGATTTTACAGGTGGAACAGTTGTTCAGGTAAAATATACTGAGGATGCACCTATCGATAAAATTCGTGAGGCACTCAAAAAAAATGAACTTTTTGAACATGCAATGGTAAGTGAATTTGGCTCAGCCCAAGAGGTTGTTATTAAAACCCCATCCTCTACTGTGGGTTTGAGTAATGACATTGGCGATACAACCAAAGAGATTCTAAAAGGCACAGGCGAGTTTGAAATTCGTCGTGTCGATATGGTTGGTCCAAAAGTTGGAGATGAGTTGCGTGTCAAAGGTTTGAGTGCTTTTTTACTTACACTTTTGGCGATTATGGCAACGGTAACATTCCGTTATGAGTGGCGTTTTGCTCTTGCGGCAATTATTGCTATTGTGCATGATATAGTAATTACTTTTGGATTTGTTGCATACTTTGAAGTGGATTTCAATATTGAGAGTGTTGCCGCACTTCTTATGATTTTGGGCTATTCGATTCATGATACTATCATCGTCTATGACCGTGTTCGTGAGCATATTGAAGAGTCAAAAGAGACAGATTTTGTGATGATAATCAACGAAGCGGTTTCACGCACACAGTCGCGTACAACCCTCACTTCATTGACAGTATTTTTTGTTGTATTGACACTTTTTGTTTTTGGTGGCGACATCATGTTAGGTTTTAGTTTTCCTATGCTTATTGGGGTTATTGTCGGAACATACAGCTCTATTTTCGTAGCAGCACAACTTGTTGTTTGGACAGGGTTTAGTGTATCGGCATACCGTCAAAGAATGGCAGAAAAAGTAAAAAATCAAGCAGAAAAAGAGAAAATGAGAGCTCAGTACGAATCTGGAGTGATGTAAAAATCATTTCCACATGCCAAGAGTAAATTCTGGCATGTGGAAATAAATATCTTCTCGTTTCTCATATTCAAACACTTCCACATGCCATCTTTGGTCTTCAGTCACTTGTTAAGATACTTTTTGTATAATCACCCCAATTTATTTAACTTATTATTATGAGAATATCAGGAGAAAATGTTGGAATACAGTTCAAAATCAATAGAAAAAAAATGGCAGAATTTTTGGAAAGAGAACAAAAGTTTTGAGCCAAGCGAAGATTTTACAAAAGAGAAAAAATATATACTAAGCATGTTTCCATTTCCAAGTGGACGACTTCATATGGGACATGTTCGCAACTATACACTCAGCGATGCTTTCGCTCGTTACTACCGCCAACAAAACTTCAATGTTCTTCATCCTATCGGCTTTGACAGCTTTGGTATGCCTGCTGAAAATGCAGCTATCAAAAATGGCTCACACCCAAAAAAATGGACTTATGACAACATCGATTATATGAAAAATGAGTTTTACTCTCTCGGTTTCTCCTTTTCTCGTGAGAGAGAACTTGCAACTTCGGATGAGCTTTACACAAAATTTGAGCAATCTTTCATCATCGATATGTACGAAAAAGGACTTTTGTACCGCAAAAAGGGGATGCTCAACTGGTGTCCGCATGACCAAACAGTTCTTGCAAATGAGCAGGTGGTTGAGGGGTGTTGTTGGAGATGTGACACGCCGATTGTTAAAAAAGATATGAACCAGTACTACTTCAAAATCACACAGTATGGCGATGAACTTTTGAATGATTTGAAAAAACTTGAAGGCGGTTGGCCGAAGCAAGTTCTCACTATGCAAGAAAACTGGATAGGAAAATCAAATGGTTTGGCGTTTGATCTCTTTTTTGATGACACTTCACTTGCAAAATTAAATCATAGTTTCAAAGGTTTTGATGTTTTTACAACAAGACCTGACACGATTTATGGCGTGAGTTACACGGCACTTGCTCCTGAACATGAGATAGTTTCTTATATGATTGAAAATGCTCTTTTATCTGAGGATGTCATAACTCAAATCAAGGCGATGAAAACGACCTCTTCGATTGACAGACAAAAAGAGAAAAGCGGTGTTTCACTTGGTTTGGATGTTATTCATCCTCTGACTGGCAAGAAAGTTCCTGTTTGGATTGCAAATTTCGTTCTTATGGATTATGGAAGCGGTGCGGTTATGGCTGTTCCTGCGCATGATGACAGAGATTTTGATTTCGCGAAAAAGTATGATTTGCCAATTCATTCGGTTATCAAACCGTATGAAGGCGAACTAAGTTCTGACTCTGCGTTTACAGAAGTTGGAGTACTTTTTAACTCACATGAATTTGATGGAATGAACTCTAAAGAAGCACAATCTAAAATTATAGAACATTTTGAAGCCAAAAAAATCGGTAAAAAAACAACCAACTATAAACTCAAAGATTGGGGTGTAAGCCGTCAGCGTTACTGGGGTGCACCGATTCCTTTTGTGCATTGTAAAGATTGTGGTTTGGTGATGGAGAAAAAAGAGAATCTTCCAATCGCACTTCCTGAAGATATCGAGATAACGGGCGAGGGCAATCCGCTTGACAATCACCCGACTTGGAAACACTGCAAATGTCCGGCATGTGGAAATGATGCAATTCGTGAAACAGATACGATGGATACTTTTGTTGAGTCTTCATGGTATTTTTTACGCTTTTGTGCATCTCCTAAAAACTGGGAAAAAGAGGCATTTTCAAGTGAGCAGATAAAGTACTGGATGGGTGTTGATCACTACATCGGCGGAATTGAACACGCGATTTTACACCTTTTGTATGCAAGATTTTTTACAAAAGTTTTCCGTGATTTGGGTTACATCGAATTTGATGAGCCGTTTGATAAACTTCTCACGCAAGGCATGGTACTCAAAGACGGTGCGAAGATGAGTAAGTCAAAAGGCAACACGGTTGACCCTGATGCCATCATTGAGAAATACGGTGCAGATACAGCGAGACTTTTTATACTTTTCGCCGCGCCTCCGACACAAGAGTTAGAGTGGAATGATAGTGCGGTTGAGGGTGCGTACAGATTTATCAAAAGATTTTATGAGCGTTCAAGTCATGTCAATAAAACAGATAAAATTCCTACAATTGCACATGCCACTTTAAGTAAAGAAGAGAAGTTTGCAAGAAAAAAAGTGTACGAAGCACTGGTTCGAGCAAACGATGTTTATACGGAAAAATATACTTTTAACACGATGATAGCAGGTGTTATGGAAGCTATGAACGCTCTGAATCTGCAAAATAACTCCGCTGTTTGGAGTGAGGGATATTGGATTTTAAGTTCCATTATGGAGCCTGTTATTCCGCACACTTGTTGGGATATCAGCAATGAAAAGTTCTCTTTGAAAAACTTCTCAAGCGTAAAAGTTTTGGATGAAGTTTTTGTTGAAGATACAATCACGCTTGGCGTTTCAATCAATGGAAAAAGAAGAGCCGAAATAGAAGTAGCATCCGACGAGAGTGATGAAAATATCTTAAAAATCGCAAAAGAGAGTGCTGCAAAATGGCTCGAAGGTCAAACTCTGCTCAAAGAGATAGTTGTTCCTAAAAAACTTGTAAATTTTGTGGTTAAAGGTTAAGCATGAAAATATTTCCACATGCCAAGATTATTCTTTTAGTTTTGATAGTTACACTTTTTTCGGCATGTGGATATAAACAGAGTTCTAAATTTGCTCGTGAAGCGATTGGTGAGAAAATAAGTACGAGTGTGATTATCTCATCTCAGGACCCTGAAAATACAGTAGCAATTAAAGATGCTGTCGATGGTGCTATTTTGGAAGTTTTTCATGCTTCACTCACTACGCGTGAGCTCTCCGATGCACATCTTATCTTAAAAATATCGAATCCTGTTTATGCACCTACGCAGTATGATGCGAATGGTTTTATAGTCGCATACCGAACGACAGTTACTTTAAACATAACAAAACAAAAAGATGGTTCAAGTAAAAATTATGCGGTCAATGGAACCTATGACTTCAACATAAACCCAAATGCAGTCATCACAGATCAAGAGAGATTCGATGCTATTAAATACAGTTCTGAAAAAGCTATAAAATCATTTGTTGCAAAAGCTTCGGCAGATGGAGCAAGAGAAACAAAACCAAAGGAGTGATACGATGACAATACAAGCAATTATAAAAAATGCAGTAAAAAGACTTGAGCTAGAAGGGAAATTGTTAACACCAGATTTTTATGCAGAGGCGTTTTGTAAAGAGGCTACTAAAGCTGGTATGGCAGTTGAAGATTGTAATCAACTGGAAAAATTCACTCAAACACTTCATAAAGATTTTCAAACTGAGTTGAAGCAGTACAGAATTGCAACAATGAATGAGCTGACTCGTTTTTTGATTTCAAAACTGAATCGTACCAATAAATCACAATGTGCTGAGATACTTGATTCTCAGTCTTTGCTTACGAAGCGAATACTGCAAGTAGTTGAAGTGCTTCACAATAAAGAAGCTGCAGATTTAGCAAGAAAAGGTATAGAACTCCTAGCACAAACACCAAATACAGCACAGCTTGAGCAGTACAGACAACAATGGGTCAATTTCATTACTACGTATGATGACTCTTTTTTACAAGATTTGAGTATGCTTGGAACGGTAAATCCAAAAGATTTACGCGAAACGATTAAATCTCTTAAAATTACACTTATCCCAGAGCAAGGGACTTTTAATAGTGCAGATTTATCAAAAATTTCCTCACTTTTGGTCGCATCTTTTGTTCCATCTATTGCTTCAAGTGTGAATGATGAGATTGCAAATATTGGACAACGCATCAAAGATAATCCTTCTATTTTGGATAGTGCAACTGTTGCTGATGAGATCAAAACAGCTATTGCCCTTCGTATTGCACTCGATAAAGATAGCGTTAAAGAGATGGTGGAATCTATCGATGGGGTTTTAGATAAACTCTCTTTGAAAGTGATTGCCATGATTGGACAATCGGATAATTCAACGATAGAGATTCAAAAAATCAAAAATGAATTAGAATCTTTTAATATCGAGCCAACAAAAAACTTTGCTATTTCGCATAAAAAACTCTTTACAATTGCTTTAGCACTTGAGGAAAGCACTCAGCTTTTAAGCAGAGATTTACGCGGACATAGCAGCGAAATTTCTGCAATGACTCAAAGAATCCGTCAATTGGAAAATGAGTTGGAATCAGCAAAACAAGAGTCCAAAGAGGACTTCTTAACGAAGCTTTATAACAAAAGAGCTTTGGATGATTTTATGAAAATCAAAGAGTCAGAATATGAGCGATATGGGCATAACTACACTGTAATCATGTTTGATATAGACCACTTTAAAGCAGTAAATGACAATTTTGGACATGATGCTGGAGATGCCGTACTCTCTGCTTTTGCAAAAATACTTAAAAACGAAGCAAGAACTGTGGATGTTGTCGGACGATTTGGTGGAGAAGAGTTTTTAGCACTTTTGAGTGAAACAGGTCTCGAAGGTGGTGTGATTTTTGCCGAAAAGGTAAGAAAACATGTCGAACAAGCAAAGTTTATGTATAAAAACCAGAGAATTGCAGTGACAGTGAGTTCAGGTGTCTCGGAGAGAAAACTCTATACATCCCTTCATGCAACTGTAAACTCCGCAGATGAGTATCTCTACCAAGCAAAAAAAGATGGACGCAACCAAGTTGCATATAAAAAGTAAAAATCAGTGCTAAAAGAGTTTTTACAAGCGAAGCCACTCTTTTACAATGAGATAGATTATACGCGTATGCCACGCGTATATGCGATGATACAGTCTCATCTAAATATACCAAAAATCATTCATATCATTGGAACAAATGGCAAAGGAACGACGGGTCGCTTTTTGGCGAGTGCTTTGGTTTGCCTTGGATGGAGTGTTGGACACTATACATCTCCGCATATTTTGGAATTTAATGAGCGAATATGGCTAAATGGTGCAAATGTGAGTGATGTAACTCTTGATGAAACCCACCAAAAATTGCAAAAACTTTTACCATCTAAAGAGTCCGATGCCCTGAGTTATTTTGAATATACAACACTTCTTGCAATGATGCTATATGAAAATTGTGATTTTGTTGTGCTTGAAGCGGGATTGGGTGGAGAGTATGACGCGACTGCTGTATTTCCTAATATTTTGACACTTGTCACTCCTATTGATTATGACCATGAGGCTTTTTTGGGCAAAGATATTAAAAGCATAGCCACTACAAAGTTAAATGCCATACAAAAAAGTGCGATTTTAGCAAAACAAAAATATAACGAAGTAGAAGATATTGCACAAGAGATAGCTCACAGCAAAGCTCTTAAAGTGTACAAAAAAGATGATTTTTTGACCCAAGAAGATATCCAAAATAGAGTAAAAATTTCTAAAAATCTTGCACTTGCTTCCTACCTCAGTGAGAATCTCTCTTTGAGTATCGCTGCTTTGAAATTTTTAGAGTTAAAATATGAGGTAAAAGATTTTGATAACGCGCAACTTTTTGGACGACTAACGAAGTTGCGAGAGAATGTTATCATCGATGTAGGGCATAACCCTTTGGCAGCTTCTGCCATTGTAAACTCTTTGGCTGGGAAAAAGTATGTTTTAGTTTATAATAGCTACAAAGATAAAAATTATAGAGAGATACTTACAATACTCAAGCCTATAATCTGGCATGTGGAAATTATAGAAGTAGAAGAGAGTCGTATAGAAGAAAGAGCTATTTTGGAGCAAACTATGCAAGAGCTTGATATAGAGTATAGCTCATTCAAGAAAATAGAAGAGGCAAAACAATATCTTGTTTTTGGTTCTTTTAGCGTTGTAGAAAAATTTTTAAAGATGGAGCAACATGGAAAATCATTTCACAATTACAATTAGTGATGATCATGGTGTCAAACAGTACAATTTACACCATTTTGTAAAAAAAGCAATTCTTTATGCATCTATGTTTTTGGGTTTTATTGCATTTGTTGCGACCATGACAATTTTGTATCTTAACTATGAAGTCGAAGCTATCGATGTCAAACGTATGGCAATGCAAAAAAGTTATAAAGAGATAGAGCAAAAAAATAGAGAACTCAATGACAACATGAACGCCACAGCAGAGGTACTCCTTGCCAAAAAAGAGGAGTTGCAAAGAGTTTCTCAATCACTCTCAGATATAGAGACACTCATAGGACTCGCTCCTGTTGAGGAGATGACACTTCAAGAGAGAGTCGATATCGCAAAACTCAGTTCAGAAGATATGGCGACACTTTTACAGTTCATTCCAAGTGGTTCTCCTGTCCGATTTGAAGGGATTGGTGGTAATTTTGGACGAAGAATACATCCCATTACAAACAAAATAGAGTACCATGCTGGAACAGATATGAAAGCTGAGATGAATACAGCTGTCAATGCGACAGCAGACGGCATTGTAGAGTTTGCTGGTCCTGATGGCAAAAGTGGTTATGGAAATCTTATCATTTTGCAACACAACTACGGATTTAAAACATATTTTGCTCATTTAAATAAAATTGTGATAAAATCAGGGCAATTTATAAAAAAGGGCGATTTAATCGCTTATTCTGGCAATACAGGTCTCACAAGTGGCCCACATCTTCATTATGAAGTGAAATTTATGGCAAGGGTAGTTAATCCGATTTGGTTTATAAAATGGGATGCACTCAATTATAAAGAAATTTTTGAAAAGGAAAACGAAATCCCATGGCAATCTTTAATAAAAGCGACAGCACACATCAAAGTACCAATTCCGACTCAAGCACAACCATTATCACAATCGGCTCGTCCATAAAGGGAGAGATGAATCTCACATGTAATTTGTATGTAGATGGAGAGTTTGAGGGAGTGATTAACTCTAAAAATGAAGTAAACATAGGCAAACATGGGCATGTAAAAGGCGATATTTTTGCAAATCGTTTGGTTGTTCAGGGCTTTGTCGAAGGGCTTGTAAGTGCGGATAAGGTAGAAATTAGAGCAGATGGACGCATGAAGGGAACGATAGAATCCGCTGAACTCGTGATTGAGTCTAAGGGTATTTTTGAAGGAAATAGTGTTTTAAAGAATAATAGCGTCCCTTCAAAAAAAACAAAAGAAACGATGCAAAATACAGAGTTTAATGCGTCACAAATAAATAAATCTTAAAAAATCAAGGACAGTATGTCACAAAGTTCTCTTTTTCACTACTTTAGAACAACACAAACAAAAAATATGGAACTCCTCATTTGTGAGGATGCCAAAGAAGCCGAAGAACTTGCATCTGTAGCGCACTTTTTTAAAAAAGATGTACTTCTCTTTCCAGATTTTCGCCCAACTTTTGGCGATGATTTACGCTCTTATAAAGAGGAGTTGCATGAGCTTTTTTCTAAGCTTAGACTCTATTATCGCACGAAAAAAAAACCGCTTATTATTGCACCACTTAAAACTTTACTTTTCCACATGCCAAAACCAGAGTTACTTCAGTCTATTACCTTGGAATTTGGGCAAACAATCGAGCTTCATGCCTTTAAAGAGCAGATGCTTTTTTGGGGGTACAATTTTGTAGATATGGTGCAAGTGGAGGGCGAAATATCTTTTCGTGGGGATATTATCGATATTTATACTCCAGCGTCCAAAAATCCTGTGCGAATTTCGCTCTTTGATACTGAGATAGAGCAGATAAAATATTTTGAGCTTGAATCCCAAAGAACCCTTAAAGAGGAGCTTGAGAGTCTTGAGATTACGAGTGCTTTTTACTCTCTTGATGAAGAGAGTTTTAACGCTTTAAATGAGAAAGTGCAAAATTCGCAGTTTGATTCTTTGGTCAAAGATGTGGCTTCGCTAGGCTTTTGGTATTTGGGCGAGAGCGGTGCAAACTTTTTAGAGGGCAAGAACGCAATACTGAGTAAAAATTTGGATAATCTCCTCAAAGATGCTTATGGAATCAACAACCCTTCTCTCTCAAGAGAGTGTTTTAATCTTGAAATCATTAAAGAATCTGAGGAATATAAAGAGCTTTCTGTTGTCGATGTAAATGCACTTTTAAAGTTCCATAAAAATAAAAAAATAACCATTATTGCAGCCAATGAAGCTTCGATGAAACAAGTTGGCATCTATGAGTTTGAAAATATCAACAAAGTGTACGCACCCTATATTTTAAATATTATCTCCAAAGATGAGCTTGTAATTTCTCTTAATAAACCAGAGAAAAAAAGACGCAGAAGAAAGAGTGCCATTCTTCTTGATGACCTCAAAGTGGGCGACTATGTTGTACATGAAGATTACGGTGTGGGCATTTTTGAGGGGATTGAGCAGACTGAAATCCTTGGCGGTATCAAAGATTTTATCGTCATCAAATATGTTGGCGATGACAAGATTTTACTCCCCGTTGAGAACTTAGATTTTATCGACCGTTATATCGCTTCTGGGGGTTCAACGCCTGTTTTAGATAGACTTGGAAAAGGAAGTTTCGCCAAACTCAAAGAGAGTGTCAAAAAACGACTTTTCGAAATTGCAGGAGCGATTGTAAACACGGCGGCGGCTCGTGCGCTCATCAAAGCACCTCAAATCATTGTCGATAAAAGAGAGTTAAAAGAGTTTCAAAAACTCTCAGGATTTGATTATACAGAGGATCAAACACAGTCTGTCGAAGAGATAGTTTCTCAGATGGAGTCTGGGCATATTATGGATAGACTCCTTAGCGGAGATGTCGGTTTTGGGAAAACGGAAGTGGCAATGAACACCATTTTTGCAGCGTACAAGTCAGGGTTTCAATCGGCTCTCATTGTCCCAACAACCCTTTTATCGGCACAGCATTACCGCTCACTTCGTGAACGATTTGATAAAGTAGGCATTAAAGTCTCTAAGCTCGACAGATTTGTAAGCACAAAAGAAAAAACAAATATCATAAAAGCTTTGGCATCTGGAGATTTGGATGCAGTTGTGGGAACACACTCTCTTTTTGGTTTGGAGTTTAAAAACTTGGGTGTTGTAATCATCGATGAAGAGCATAAATTTGGCGTGAAACAAAAAGAAAAAATCAAAGAACTTTACCACAATGTCCATCTTCTCTCTATGAGTGCCACACCTATCCCTCGCTCACTCAATCAAGCGATGAGTTCCATCAAGACGATGAGCCAACTCCTTACACCGCCGAGTGACAGACAGCCGGTGCGAACCTTTGTCAAAGAGTATGAAGCAAAACTTATCAAAGAGGTCATTTTGCGTGAAATCCGTCGTGGTGGACAGATATTTTATGTGCACAACTCCATAGACCACATGCCAATCAAGTTAGGCGAACTCAAAGCAATTCTGCCAGAACTTCGTGTTGTGATGCTTCACTCTCAAATCTCTGCGACGAAAACAGAAGAGGAGTTATTGAAATTTGAAGAGGGTAAGTATGATTTGATGTTAGCAACCTCTATTATCGAATCAGGAATCCACATGCCAAATGTCAATACTATTATTGTCGATGGTGCAGATAGATTTGGAATCGCCGACTTGCATCAATTACGCGGTCGGGTAGGGCGAAGCCATGCGGAGGGTTTTGCCTATTTTATTGTTGAAAATAAAGAAAATCTCACGGATGAGGCGAAAAAACGACTTTTGGCGTTAGAGTCCAATTCATTTTTGGGGAGTGGTTCTGTTCTTGCCTACCACGACCTTGAGATTCGAGGTGGCGGAAATCTTGTCGGCGATGCACAGAGTGGACACATCAAAAACATCGGTTATTCGCTCTACCTTAGAATGCTCGAAGATGCCATAAAAGTGTTGAGCAATACAGTCGAGAGTGTGAAACTCAAAGTAGATATCAAACTCACTATCTCCGCTTTTATCTCTGATGAAATTGTAAAAGAAGACAGATTACGATTAGACATCTACAGAAGACTCTCTCAGTGCGAAGAGGTGGTGGAAGTGTATGAGATAGAAGAGGAAGTGATTGACAGATTTGGAGCTTTAGACAACCCGACAAAGCAATTTTTTGAGTTGATGGTGATTAAGCTTTTAAGTCTTGAAAATAGAATCAAATCTATCTCAAACTATGGACAAAACATCACATTCAGCTATATGAATGACTCCAAAGAGAGTATAAAATCAAACAGCAAAGATGATGATGACATCATAAAAGCGACGCTTTTGTATCTGCGAAACAACAAACCAAAGGTAATGTAAAAATATGAGAGTAATGTTCATAGGCGATATAGTCGGAAAACCTGGGCGAGAGATGATAAAGATGCATCTCAAAAATATCAAAAAAGAGTATGAGGTTGACTTTGTGATAGCCAATTATGAGAACGCTTCGCATGGTTTTGGTCTCACATCGCAAAATGCAAATGAACTTTTGGCATGTGGAATTGATTGTATGAGCGGTGGCAATCACTCTTGGGATAAAAAAGAGGTCGTTGCACTTTTTGCGACCCATGAGATACTCCGCCCACACAACTATCCTGAGGGCGTTGAGGGAACGGGATGCAAGGTGTATGAGGTAGCGGGAGAAAAGTTGGCTGTACTTAACCTGATGGGACACTACTCTATGCCCTATACCGATAACGCTTTTCGATGTGCACTGAGTACGGTTGAGACACTCAACGCAGAAGGCGTAAAAAATATTTTTATAGATTTTCATGCCGAGGCAACAAGTGAAAAAAGAGCGATGATGATGCTTCTCCAAGGCAAAGTGAGTGGTATTATCGGGACGCATACACATGTTTCAACCGATGATTTTCAAATTGCAAAAGGTACGGCCTATCTCACAGATATTGGACTTACTGGATGTAGAGATAATGTTATCGGGATGGATGAAAAAGTGCCTCTAAAACAATTTTTGACAGGAGTCAAAGGGCATTTTGATATTTCAAAATCTTGCAAAAAGATACTTCAAGTAGCGATTATGGATTTTAGTGATGGAAAATGTTTAAGTGCTTTGAAACTCAAATACTTCGACGATAAGAGAGTGATAAGAACCGACGCGTGGGTCGAAGAGTAATTACGCGGCGGTAATTTTATAGTATTTGTCGTTTTGTGCGTAAGTATTCACCATGACATGACGCATATGTAACTCTTGCATCTGTTGTGCATTTTCAGGGAGTCTTGTATCCATCTGAGGTGTCTGATCAAGTGCAATATGTGGTTTTCTAGAGTATGAAAACATTTTTGTGTTATCTTCGTACGCACTTTTCGCATTTTCTAAGATTTTTGTACTCATAAACGATTTTGTGAGTTCTTTAGATTGAACGATAGTATCACTGAATGGATTTTTCAGTGCCTCTTCTTGTCTTGTGAGTTCTAATTTTGTATTAAATGATTTTGCTTTATAAACATAATCTACAGGTAAATTAGAAGCAGATTGAAGCTCAAGTTTCGGTGTATCGAGTAATTTTGAACTAAATAAAGAACTATCTTTAGAAAAACTTTCTCTACTTTTATTTGTTCGCTCAGAAGCATTTGTCTGAATGTATGTACTATAAGATGATACGAACATCGGATACTCCTTTTACTCTAATTTTCACTATTATAAATGATATAAGCTTTCTTTTTTATAAAGTTTTTTTGCTAGAATACATGTTATGAAAATATGGACTCTATTATTACTCTTATTTATAGCACCTAGTTATGCGACAGATGTTTTAGTTCAATCAAATTTTATCATAGATGAAAAAAATAGACATATCTTCTTTGAGCTTATTATTTTTTCTATTTTTTTACTTCTTTTTCTTGTTTACAGACATTATGAACTCAAAAAACTCAATAAAAAACTTAAAGATGCTTTTGAAGAAGAGGCACAAAACTCAAGAGATAAAGACCAAATTATCTTTAATCAAAAAAGACTTGCTGCGATGGATGAGGTTCTTGCAAATATCGCCCATCAGTGGAGACAACCTCTCTCTCAGGTCAATTCAGCTGTTTTGATTATTGATGATAAAATGTATGAAAAAAATTTCAAAGATGATGTAATAGAAGAAAAGCTTTTGGAAATAGAGTCTTTAACAAAATATATGTCCAAAACAATTGATGATTTTAAAAACTTTTTTGACGGACAGAGAAAAAAAGAGCATTTTTCTATAAAAGATTTGATAGACAAATCTATCTATATTATCAAAGGAACACTCCTTGCAAATAATATTCAGGTAGAAAATCGAGCAGATAACAAATTTATGTATTATGGTTTTCCTAATGAGCTAGAGCAAGTTATGCTGGTCATTTTGAACAATGCAAAGGATGCCCTTATCAGTCGAGCAATACAGTATCCAAAAATCAGTGTTGATGTTGAAAAAGTGGTGGATGTTTATTGTATTAAAATAGAAGATAATGCAGGTGGGATAGATGAATCGATAATTAACAAAATTTTTGACCCCTATTTTACGACTAAATACAAATCACAAGGCACAGGGCTAGGACTCTATATCTCTCAAATGATAATCAAAGAGAGAATGAATGCCGAATTAATTGTAGAAAACAGTAAAATAGGAGCATGTTTTACCATTATTTTGAGGAATACGGATGAAAAGTGATTTAATAGAGTACAACATACTTTTTGTAGAAGATGAAAAAGCGATTCGAACCAATTATGTTCAGTATCTCAAAAGACATTTTGCGAATGTGTATGAAGCAGAAAATGGTGAAGAAGCGTATGAAATTTACAAAGTAAAAAAGCCACATATTTTGATTATAGATATCAATTTGCCAAAATTAAGTGGGATTGATTTACTCAAAAAGATAAGAGAAAAAGATCATAGCACAAAAGCTCTGATGCTTACTTCCTATACTGATACGAGTTATTTACTTGATGCTACAGGTTTACAACTCACAAAATACTTAGTAAAACCTATAAGTCGAGAAGAGCTACGAAGTGCTTTAAATCTTGTGATTGAAGAGCTTTCACTATTTAGTGTTGTAGAAAAGAGAAGAGTTTATATCAAAAATAATTTTAGTTGGGATTATGATTCGTATGAGCTTTATGATGATACTTCGTTGGTATCACTCACAAATAAAGAGAGAAAGATATTAACGATACTCTTTTCAGATATCAATAAAACTATCTCGTATGATGATATAGTTTTGGATGTTTGGTATGATTTGGATGAGGATAAAATAGCTGCTCTTAAGACTATTATCAAAAATGTGAGAAAAAAATTGCCACCAGATACGATTAAAAATGTCTTTGGTGAAGGGTATAAAATAGAAGTGCAATAGCTGAGTACAAATCAAGAGGAAGTGCGAATAATGTTGAAAATACATCATATATTTATTGCGAAGTTTTTAATACTTTTTGTTGGGGCTGTGCTCGTTTCATCTTTTATAAGTTACGAAGCTCTTAAATCTATTATTATCAATAACAACACGCATTATCTTCAAAATAGTATTAAACTCATCGCGATAGAACTCTCAAGAGTAGAAAATTTAGATGCGTATGCTCTTAAAATCAATGAAGATACAAAAATGAGAGTCACGATTGTCAACTCTAAGGGTTTGGTTCTTGCAGAGTCTGATACAGATAAAACAGTGATGGAAAATCACTCTTCTCGTTATGAGATTATACAAGCAGATAACGAAGAATTTTCTCATACTATTCGCTATTCTCAAACGCTTAAAGCTGATTTTTTGTATGTTGCAAAAAAAATGTTTTATAAGGGTGAGGTGATTTATCTTAGAGTCGCAATGAGCTTGGAAGAGGTCATGGATGATTTTTACTCTCTTTGGATAAAACTCTTTTTTGTCTTTTTATTTATCACGCTAGTAGCCCTTTTCGCCTCAAAAAAGATGAGTGAAAAGATAGTGTATGATATTGTGCAAATTACAAAATATTTGGATGAAATTTCCAATAAAAATTTTAAGGCAACCATAAAAACAAAATATTTTTATGAATTTTTACACATCTCTTTGTTACTTAAAAATCTTGTTAAAAAACTCAATAGTCATGATAAGAAAAAACGAAAATATACAGCTAAATTAAGACTTGTGAATAGACAACGAAATGATATTTTATCTGCAATTTCGCATGAGTTTAAAAATCCAGTTGCTGCTATTATGGGTTATGCTCAAACACTCCAGCAAGAGCCAAATCTAGATTTGAAAATACGAGAAAAATTTTTGACAAAGATAAACTCCAATGGCGAAAAAATATCTAAAATGTTAGATAGATTAGCTCTCTCCGTGAAGCTTGAAAATAATGATTTAAGTATCAAAGCAACTTCATTTAATCTCAAACTTTTATGTGAGGAGGTCATAGCCAATCTCTCTTCAAAATATAAAACAAGAAAAATAACGCTTCAAGCAGAGAATTATAGTGTCACAGCAGATAAAACGATGATTGAGTTGGTACTTATCAATCTTATAGATAATGCACTCAAATATTCTGATGATGAGGTGAAAATTGTTTTGGAGAATCAAGCAGTTTTTGTTAAAGATAGTGGAATCGGTATCAAAGAGAAGTATTTGGATAAGGTGAGTTCTAAATTTTATAGAGTGGAAAAAAATAGTTGGGATAACTCTATGGGTATAGGTTTAGCAATGGTGAGTTATATTTTAAAAGCACACAGCACCACTTTGGAGATAAAATCTGTTTATTCAGAAGGTTCAACTTTTAGTTTTAAAATAAAAAATTTATTGAACTGAAAATTTTAAACTAATTTAGAGGAAATATAATGAGTTTATGTTATTATCTTGGCATGTGGAAGTATTGGAATGTATGGTAGGGGGGGGGTGTTTATGAACACATTTTTGAGAGTTGCGGTGGTAACTATACTCTTTGTATTTACTGCACAGGCGTATGAGTCTGATGATACTTTAAAAGTGTCCATTATAGAAAAAGCTTCACAATTTATTGCGTTAAAAGATAAGGGTGGAGAGAGTGTAGTCGTCACAGTTTTTAATAACTCTTATGGTGATTTATTTGAAAAAATATTTGCAGATAAGCAGATTAACTCTAAAAACATAAAAATAAAATATATAACTAGCATCGACCAATTAGAGAACACAACTATACTCTATATTTCAAATGTAAGTTCAGAGAACTTATCTGCCATTTTGGAAAAAACAAATCATAAAAATATATTAACAGTGAGTGACATGCGAGGTTTTGCAGAAAAAGGTGGGATTTTGCAAGTTTATATCGCTTCTCAAAAAGCAAAACTTAAAATAAATTTAGATGTAGCAAATCAAGAGGATATAAAAGTAAAAGCATCACTTTTAAGAATAGCAGAAGTTGTTCAAAAGGATAAAATATGAGATTCTTTGATAAAAAATTATTTTTATTCTCCTTTGTGGCATGTGGATTGTTTGCACATGCCGATGAAAACCTTCTTGAGAGTGAGTTGGAGGATTTACTAGCCACAAAAACAGAACTTAAAGCTGAAGTAGGCTCTCGAAGCGGCTCAAAAAATACATTCAATTCCAATACACCCATCGATGTTATAACTTATGAACAAATAGAGAGTTCGGGTCTCACATCACTTACGGATGTTATGCGATATTTCGTGGCTGGATTCAATGCACCTGAAGCTTCTTCCATGACAGATGGAAGTGACCATGTACGAAGTTTTACGCTTAGAGGTATGAGCCCAGACCAAGTTTTGGTTCTTGTGAATGGAAAAAGAGTGCATACTTCTTCTCTTTTACATATTAATGGAACGATAGGTCGAGGCTCTAGTAATGTTGACCTTGATGCGATAGCAGTAAAATCAATAGAAAGAGTAGAGGTTCTCCGTGATGGTGCGGCTGCACAGTATGGTTCTGATGCTATTTCTGGTGTTATAAACATTATCTTAAAAGGTTCTGGGCATGAGGATAGTGTGAGTGTAAGTGGTGGACAAAGAGCAAATAGAGATGGACAACAGCTCTACACAGATGCGTTTTTATCTTTGCCAACCAAGTATGATGGTTTTGTGAATGTCACTCTTGCAGCAAAAGGGCAAGAAAAAACGAATAATGCAGGAATTGATGCAAGAGCTGGTGTAACCCCTCCACGAGTTACGACAGGTTTAGGCATTCCTGAGTCTCAAAATTATTTGGCAACACTCAATCTTGAATTGCCACAAGAAAATGATGTCATACTTTATTCCAATGCACTTTTCAATCACAGAGATTCTTCAGCAAATGCATTTTATAGAGTTTCAAGTGCTAACTCTTTGCCACTTTATACGAATGGTTTTTTACCAATGATTCATGCGAAAATTTTGGATTTTAGTGGTGCAGTTGGTGTTCGCGGTGAAGCTCAAGATTTATTTAAGTGGGATATCAGTAACACTTATGGACAGAATAAAATTGATTTTTATGTCAATGATACTATGAATTATGCATTAGGGGCTTTGTCGCCTACATCTTTGAAAAATGGTGGGCTTGGGTTTGTTCAAAATACTACAAATCTTGATATAGAAAAAAAGATAGAACGATTGACTTTGGCTGGTGGTGCAGAGTACAGATATGAAAAGTATCAAATTACAGCTGGAGAAGAAGCTTCATACTTAGGTTCTGGAACACAAGGTCTGTATGGTTACCGACCTGAGAGTACAGTGGAAGCGAGTCGCAACAGTTACGCTTTGTACTTGGATGCAAAGTATGCTCTCACTGATGACTTTTCAGTAGATGGAGCGACAAGATACGAAAACTTTACAGATTTTGGTGCAACGAACAATGTAAAGTTAGCACTTGGATATAAGATAACACCAGAAATTTTACTCCGTTCATCGGCGAGTACGGGTTTTAGAGCCCCATCGCTTTCTCAATCGAACTACTCTTACATGTCAACCTATGTAGATAGTGGTACAACAAAACTCAATGGTATTTTTAAACCCTCAGCTGAAGTTTCGAAAGCTTTTGGAGCAGAGGAGTTAAAACCAGAGAGTTCCAAGCATTTGAGTCTTGGAACTGTTTATAAACCTACGGATGACACCTCCTTTATGGTTGACTATTTTTATGTCGAAGTGGACGATAAAATCATGCTCTCCAACCCATTTGGTGCAAATGCCTCGCCAGCACAACTTGCAGTTTTGAACTCTGAGGGAGTCTATAGAGCAAGTTTTTTTACAAATGCAGTCAATACAAAAACGCAAGGAGTGGATATAAAACTCAATCATATTTTTCGCTTTGAAAATAGTGGTGTGTTAGATTCTGGCATGTGGTATAACTACAATGATAATAAAGTTGTAGGTTTTAATAGTTTAGATATCACTAGAGAAAATTCGCTCAGAGAGATAGATAAACTCGAAAATGGACAACCTAAATCATCCTTCAAAATACTTAATAAATATTTGTATAGTGACTATGAAGTAGCACTCAATGTGACGAAATATGATTCCTACCAAGAAGTGAGAAATGATATAGCCTATACATTTGATCCTGCATGGATAACAGATTTAGACTTGGCATATAAAATCTCAAAAAATACAACTCTAGCCATTGGCGGTACAAATATTTTTAATATTCGCCCAAGTAAATGGGATAATCTCTCAGGGACAGGTTCGTATTTTGGATATGATGGAATTATTCCTTACTCTTTTTACTCACCATTTGGGCATAGTGGGGCATACTATTATGCTCGAGCAACAATGAAATTTTAGGGTGTAAAAATGAAGAAAAATAAAAATTTTAGGTCTATAAGTAGCAAACTTGTTTTTATGCTTAGTTTTAGTGCGTTCATGGCGATAGCTATGACTTCAGCTGTTCTTTTTTGGTACACATATAATCAGAACAAAACAAAGACAGTTGAAATACTCTCTCAAACAGTAAGTATTATGGGAGAAAATTTAGTAGCATCGTTGGAGTTTGATGATGCTGAGAGTGCAAAATCCATTCTCTTCGCACTTAAAGCTAACAATGATATAGATGGTGCGTATATCTTTAAAGAGGATAAAACACTCTTCTCTTCTTATGTCAGAGATGGAGTAGATGATACGATAGTAAAAAATAAAATTGCCACAGCGTATGCCACAAATGAGATTAAGAATGAACTCAAACAGATAGATACAGATAATGTAATAGTGAATAAACCTATCTACAAGAACGATAAATATTTAGCATCCTTTTTGATTGTTGCAAATACACAGAACTTTAAAGAGATAGGAATAACGCAGTTCTACATTCAAGTAGCAACTCTTATTTTTGTTTTGTTTCTTGTTACACTCTTGGCATTTAGACTTCAAAGAACATTTACATTTCCAATTTTCACCCTTATGGATGCAATGCATGAAGTCAAAGAACATTCCAACTATGATGTAAAAATGTATATTCGTACAAATGATGAGTTTCAATCACTTTTTGATGGTTTTGATGCAATGATTGAAACTATCAAAGAACAGAGTCAAAAGTTAGAGAATCATACAAAAACATTGAATGAAACAATAAAAATTAAGACAGTAGATATTGAACACCAAAAACATGAACTTGAAGCTTCTCTGCTTACTCTTGATAGATATATTATTTTTTCCAAAACAGATTTAGGTGGTAAAATCACACAAGCAAGTGAAGCATTTTGTCAAATAAGTGGATATACAAAAGAGGAAATGTTAGGCAAACCTCATAATATTTCAAGACACCCAGACATGCCAAAAGAAGCATTTAAAGATTTGTGGCAAACCATAAGAACAGGTAAAGTTTGGAAGGGTGAGGTTAAAAATTTAAAAAAAGATGGTGGATACTATTGGGTAGAGGCTATCGTTACTCCTGAATATAATCAAGAGGGTGAACACATTGGCTATAGCTCGATTCGACAAGATATTACATCTAAAAAAATTGTTGAAGAGTTAAGTGCACAACAAGCAATTCAAATGGCTGAAATAGAACGCTCGAACCGTCTTTTAAATGGTCGTGAAAATAAAATGGTTGCACTCAAACAAGAAATTAATGCGTGTAAAATAAAATTAGGTGAAAATATTTTATATACCGTAGTGGAAGCCCAAGAGAGCAATACAGAAGAAGATGAGGGCTTGAGTGAGAATGAAGAATTAGATTTAAAAGTATTGTTAGATGTGGAACAGTT
>JAABQD010000036.1 GCA_011391635.1 Sulfurimonas sp.
CCAATGTTTCATGTGAAACATTGGCATGTGGGAAAAAAATAGTTTCAAAAGAAATTTGAAATCTTACTTAAATGTTAACTTTTTGTAAGCTTTATTATTATAAACTCCTCTTTATGAAAAAAAATAGCATTGTGGCTAAAAAGAAATTTGGACAAAATTTCTTAAAAGATGAAACAGTTTTAAGAAAAATCGTCGAAGCGATGCCCAAAACAGACAACAAGATTGTTGAAATTGGGCCTGGCTTAGGTGATTTAACTAAATTTTTAGTTGATGTCAAAAGTGTAGAAGCTTTTGAGGTAGATACCGATTTATGCAAACTGTTACAGAATATATTTAAAGAAGAGATTGCCACCAAGCGACTTCACATAAATTGTGGAGATGTACTGAACGCTTGGCAGAGTAGCTTAATTGATGAGCCGTATGATTTGGTGGCAAATTTGCCCTATTATATAGCGACAAATATCATTTTAAAAGCACTCGCAGATCCAATGTGTAAAAATATACTTGTAATGGTACAACTTGAAGTAGCAGAGAAATTTTGTGCTATGAATGGGGAAAAAGTATTTGGTTCTTTGAGTGTTATTACTCAGAGTTTAGGAAATGCTCACATCGTTGTGAAAGTTCCACCAACAGCATTTGACCCTCAGCCAAAGATTGATTCTGCTGTTTTTTTGATACAAAAAAATGCCGATAGAAATGATGAGAAGTTTGAGGATATGCTCAGAGTTGCATTTAAGCAACCTCGAAAAACTCTTATGAAAAATCTGTCTGTAGTGTATGAAAAAAATGTACTTCAGGAAGCTTTTGAAGAGCTGAATATTGCATCGACTATCCGACCTCATGAACTCTCTACCCACGACTATCACCAACTCTATAAATTAACAAATACAAGGAGTTTGGATGGCAGAAGAGAATCAGGAAATACAAGCAAGTAATCCTCAGGAAAATCGCAAACCATATACAAATAATAGAAGACCAAATAATAATCGTAAGCCAAATGGCAATGATAATGCAGAAAATGGTGAAAAAACAGATGCTGCAAAAACAAGCAGTAATCCAAATAAAAATAAGAATCGAAGTAATAGTAGTAGCGGTAGTGGTGGCAATAGAAATCGTCGTCAACCAACACCTATTGATGAAAACCTTAAATTATTTGTAACAAAAAATCAAGAAGCACATAAGCAAAGACTAAATCCTCACTATAAATTAGATTTAAATTCTAATGCAAAAATTCGCGTAACTCCACTTGGTGGACTTGGTGAAATTGGTGGAAATATTGCAGTATTTGAAACAGAAAAAGAGGCAATTCTTGTAGATGTTGGGATGAGTTTTCCAGATAAAGACATGCATGGTGTAGATATTCTTGTTCCGGATTTTAGTTATATTCGTGAAATCAAAGATAAGATTGTGGCGGTAATCATTACACATGCCCATGAAGATCATATCGGGGCTATGCCATATCTTTATAAAGAGATGCAATTTCCTATTTATGGTACACCTCTTCCTCTTGCTATGATTGGCAATAAATTTGATGAACACCACATCAAAGAGTTTAGAAAATATTTCAATCCAATAGAAAAAAGAGAAATCTACAAAATTGGGAATGATTTCGAAATCGAGTGGATGCACATGACACACTCAATTGTTGATTCGTCTGCTGTTGCAATTACTACAGCAGCTGGAACAGTTATTCACACTGGAGATTTTAAAATAGATCATACTCCTGTGGATGGATATACGACTGATTTACATCGTTTAGCTCATTATGGGGATAAAGGTGTCTTATGTCTTTTAAGTGATTCAACAAATTCTTACAATACGACACCAACACCATCTGAGTTAAGTGTTGCTCCTGCATTTGATAGAATTTTTTCAAAAGCAGAAGGAAGAATTCTTCTTTCTACATTTAGTTCAAACATTCACCGTGTGTATCAAGCGATACAGTATGGGATAAAATACGGCAGAAAAGTTTGTGTTATAGGTCGTTCTATGGAGAGAAATATAGAAGTTGCAATGCAATATGATTATATTAAATTTCCTAAAAATATTTTTGTAGATGCAGAAGAAGTGACTCGCATGAATGATAAAGATGTGCTTATTGTTACAACAGGCTCACAAGGTGAGCCAAACTCGGCACTCTTTAGAATGTCAATCGGAGAGCATCGACATGTGAAAATCAAGCCAACAGACTTGATTATCCTCTCATCTCGTGCAATTCCAGGGAATGAAAGTTCGATTTCTGGCATGTTAAATCATCTTCAAAGAGCTGGTGCGAAAGTTGCAATGGATAAAGATATCCATGTCTCCGGTCACGCAAGTATTGAAGAGCAGAAACTTATGCTTCGTCTTGTGAATCCGAAGTTTTTCTTGCCAATACATGGTGAGTATAATCATGTCTCTAAGCATAAAGAAACAGCGATAATGTGTGGTGTGCCTGAGAGAAATATTCTTCTTATGACGGATGGAGAGCAGATAGAAGTCTCTCCAAAATACATGAGAAAAGTGAAAACTGTAAAAACAGGTAAAACATACATTGATAATCAAAATAATTATCAGATTGAAGATGATATCGTTCTTGATCGTCAGAAATTGGCTACAGATGGTATCGTGATGCTTGTTGCACAAGTGGATGGACAGCATGGTAAAATGACTGCAAAACCAAAAGTTACCACTTTTGGTATTGTGGCGGATAGACAAGATAAAGCATTTGCAAAAGAGATGGAAGATGTATTAGAACACTTCTTATTGCATCTTAAAGATGGTATGATAGAAAATCCTCGTGCTTTAGAGAATGATTTGCGTCAGATTGTGAGAAAACACATATTTAGAAAAATGAAGAAATATCCTCTGATAGTTCCTCATGTGTTAGTGCAATAGAGCTGTAGGATTTAGTTTTGAAAGAGCAACAAGAGAGAGATTTTGAAAATGCTGTAAAAACTATGATGCTCCATATCGGAGAAAATCCTGAGCGAGAAGGGCTTTTGGATACTCCATCGAGAGTTCGCAAAGCGTATGAGTTTATTTATAGCGGGTACAAAGAAAATCCTAAAGAAATTTTAGAAAAAGCACTCTTTACAAGTAGTAATGATGAGATGGTTCTTATTAAAGACATAGAATTTTATTCTACCTGTGAGCATCATCTTCTTCCTATTATCGGTCGTGTGCATATTGCATATATTCCTGATGGTAAGGTGGTTGGACTTTCAAAAATTCCTCGTGTTGTGAATGTTTTTGCTCGTCGTATGCAGATTCAAGAACAACTGACAGAACAGATAGCAGATGCTATTATGGATACAATAGCCCCAAAAGGTGTAGCAGTTGTTGTCGTTGCTCGTCATATGTGTATGGAGATGCGAGGTGTTGAAAAGATAAATTCTACAACTACATCTTCAGCACTTCGGGGTCTTTTCAAAAAAGACCAAAAAACAAGAAGTGAATTTTTTTCTCTAATTAATTCTCCTTCTGGTACGCGTTACTAAACTAAATCCACATGCCACTTCGCTCACTCAAAGAAAAAATTAAATCTAAAAACTATTCTGTAGCCTTTGGGGAAGTGGTAAAAATTAATGCCACAATTATTACAGCCGTAGGTTTAAAAGTCAGTATCAGTGATATGGTAAAAATTGTTTCTAATGATACTGCACAAGAGACTTTTGGAATGGTTACAGAGATTGATGGTGGGACATTTTTTATAACACCTTTTAGTTTTGTAGAGGGATTTTGTTCAGGAGATAGAGTCTTTTTAGATCAAACAGGGATGAATATTCCTGTTGGAGATGCATTGCTTGGACGAGTTGTTGACCCTTTTATGCGACCCATTGATGGCAAAGGAAATGTGAGTAGTTCTCAACTTTCGCCAATCATAAAAGCACCTATTGCCGCGATGAAACGAGGTATGATTGACAAAGTTTTTAGTGTAGGTGTCAAAAGTATAGATGGCTTGCTTACCTGTGGCAAAGGACAAAAACTAGGTATTTTTGCTGGAAGTGGGGTTGGAAAATCAACCCTTATGGGTATGATTGTACGAGGTGCTGATGCTCCGATAAAAGTTGTGGCACTCATAGGTGAGCGTGGAAGAGAAGTTCCAGAGTTTATAGAAAAAAACTTGGCTGGAAATTTAGAAAATACTGTGATTATCGTTGCAACTTCTGATGATTCGCCCCTTATGAGAAAATATGGTGCATTTGCTGCCATGAGTGTTGCGGAGTATTTTAAGGATAAAGGGCTTGATGTTCTTTTTATTATGGATTCCGTTACAAGGTTTGCGATGGCACAACGCGAGATAGGACTCGCTCTTGGTGAGCCACCCACCTCAAAAGGATATCCACCCTCCTCTTTAACACTTCTTCCTCAATTGATGGAGAGAGCAGGAAAAGAGGAAGGTAAAGGCTCTATTACCGCCTTTTTTACAGTTTTGATTGAGGGCGATGATATGAGTGACCCGATTGCAGATCAATCTCGTTCGATTTTAGATGGGCATATTGTCCTCTCACGTGAACTTACTGACTTTGGAGTCTATCCGCCTATCCACATACTTAACTCGGCTTCTAGGGTCATGAATGACATTATTACGAAAGATCATTTAAAGGCAGTTATCAAATTTAGAAAATTATATACGCTTTTAAAAGAGAATGAGGTTTTGATTCGTATTGGTGCCTATAGTAAGGGGAGTGACCCTGAACTCGATGAAGCTATTGATAAAAAAGAGGTCATGCAAGAGTTTTTGTCACAAAATGCACAAGTTCAGAATCCATTTGCTCAAACGGTAAGTAGTTTAATGACTATTATGGGCGTTAAACATCAAGAATAATTTCAGAATGAATCCAATTATCTCTTGCTTGTCTGCTATTGAGACTGATTGCAAGTTTGACTTTTGAAAGCGTTTCGTAAAATCGCATAAGAGAGTTTATCTCTGTATCTATACCAAATATATCGATATATGAGTAGATAATATTTTCCGCACCTCTTAAATTTCTCTTCTCAAGAAGCATTTTTATTTTTGTATGAAAGGTAACTCTGAGAAGGTCTCCTAATTTTTCTCTTCGGGTTTCTAAGCGTATCAATTCTCCTAATGTCATTTTCAGATCTTTTATATTGCCTTTGAGTGCATGTTCCTCAGAACGAATCATAAGTTTTGCCCAATGCTTTTCTAGCAATAAACCAAGCTCACTCGATTCTAAGCCTTTATGTCTATCTAAAATCTCATAGCAGAGGATAAAATCATTGATATTATAAGCATTTTGAAGTGTTTGCATACTTTGAATCTCTTGCATGAGTTGTGTAACTTGATTTGATATAGCTGGAAGTTGATGCAATTTTGCTAACTGCTCTTTTGCACTTTCTAACTCCGCTTTGTGAATATGATGTTTGATATCTTTTAGACTCATTTGTAGCTCATATTCAAGGGATTTATAGGTTGGAATTTGTGTAAAAGTTTCATGTATTTTGGCTATCTCTTCTACTTTTTGAAAGTTTTTTGACTCTATCGCTTTTAAAAATTCTATAAATTGATGGTTGTGATTGAGCATGAGTTTAATGATTGGACGCTTAGAAATAACAGTGATGTACTCGTTAAGCAAGAGTCTTGCTTCTTCATTGTGAGTGAGTAGTATCTGCTTTTGTGCATTCATAAAAGTCTCTCGCCATGACTCTTCCATCTTTTTGTATTCAAATGTATGCTCTAGTGGTGGAAATTGTGTACATAATGCATAGGCGAGAGAGAATTTTTTTTGTATAAAAAGCACTTGCAGTTTTGGATAGTTTTCATAGGCTTTAAAAAGCATGGCAATTTCACTTTTTTTAGAAGGGAGAGTTTTGAAGATATCCATGAGTGCTATTGCATCTTTTTTTTGTTCTTTTATGAGTGCTACGACAGCTTGATTATAGAGTTTCTCATATTTATGGTGCAACTCTTTATACTCTTTTGTATCTCGTAACATAAAATCATTTTCACACAGATGAAAAGCTTTTTCAAGAGCATTACTGTTGACAAGGAGCTTAAGCTTATGAGGAGTTGGAAGCTCTGCACGGTAGATATCGCCATTTTCTAAAACTGTTATGAGCGTATCATCATTTATCAGAGCAATTTGTTGGATATCATAGTTGAACTCTCTATATTTATTATGTACAATTTTGCATTTTTTGATGTCATAGATAGAGACATAACTAGCATCTCCACTTGCCATGATATAGTTTGAATGAGGCATTTTAAGGATGGTTGAGAGTGTTGTAAAACCAGTATCAATCTGTCGCAGTGCATTCTGGTTTTCTAAGTTGTTTATGTAGAGTTTTCCATCGAGTGAGCCACTTATAACTGTATTTTCATCTATGAAAGAGAGTGTATTGATGCGAACTTTACCATTTTGTATCTCAGATTTTACAACTTTAGAATACAAATCTATAATAACAATCACTCCATTATTATTTCCACATGCCACTCTGCTTTTGTGAAATGCAAAACAGCTGATAAAACTTTGCTCTGAACTCTCTTTTGAGGCTTGTTGATGAAATGAGTAGAGTCTTGAGAGTAAAGAGGAGCCATCGTACTTATATTGAAGAATTCTACCACTTGCAGTTGCTCCAAGGAGATATTTTGACTCTAAATCAAAGGAGAGGAGTTCTATTTTTTGATTTTCTAAAGGAATTGTACGAATTAAGAGTTGGCTTGGCATGTGGATTATAGAGAGTGCATTTTGCGAACAAAGTGCTAAAAACTCTCCATTTGGACTAAATGCAATTGTAACTGGAGTCGTGTTGAAGAGCTCTTTGAGTTGTGGAAGTGTGGATTTTATTTCGCAATTTTTATGCGAAAATATTTTTATCCCATCTCTTTTTGTACTCAAAGCAACAAAGTGATTATCAAAAACTTGGAGTGCGTTTACCTCAGAATGATTTGTCTGACATAGCGTTGCTTTAGTCATCTTTACTCCAAACTATTTCTGCAAGGCGTACTTGATTATCATGCTCTTTTTTGAAGATAAATTTTATATTATTAAAGTTTTTTTGTTTACATATAATCTCTTCGCTTGTTTTTTGGCATGTGGAAAAGTTTTCTTGTTTATAGAGTTCTTTTATTTTGCTCTCAAAAGGAGTGTTTACATAATCGCTTGTGATGGATATGCTCTGGATATGTGGCTGAGTATTTGCATCTGGCTTGGTTGGTGTTATATACATTACCTCTTTGCCATGGTAAGTAACTCGCATGAGGGTATGGGATGCACCATTTGTAAATGCACTTAATTTTGTTATTTCATAGCCTAAAAGGTTTGGAGCAATTGCACTCTCTTTAAAAAGTGTTTTGGAATTAAGCGAACCTACACCATCATTGGTAAGTGTTGGCATGTGTAAAGGTTCTTTAATCTCCTCAGAACAGGCAATAAAAAAGAGAAATAATAAAAAGAGAAGAATAAATTTCATAGTAAATTATATGCAAATGAAGTAGTAAGAAGGCTTAAGGAGTAAAAAAAGAGAAAAGACTAAATCGCTTTAGTCTATGTAGTGCTACATAGCAAAGCGATTTAGAGTTGGATTAGCAAGAAGGAACATTCCCGCTGTCACTACCGTATTCGTGGAAGAAGTCAAAATAATCATCTAAATAGTCTGCTTTTACAGCAGCATCTTTTGCTTTTGGACAAATTGTTTTAATCTCTTCTGCTAATTTACCAGCAGCTTTAATCTCTTTCCACTCATCTTGAGTGTGTTTTGCTGCCATTAATGCACCAGTTCCTACACCTGCATCAGAGCATGGAGCTTTTAAGTTTTTCAAATAAAGCTTTTGACCTTTTGCTGGATCTGCACTGAGAGTTGTAGCACTCATGCCTAAAATAATTGTTGCACCAAGTGCAATTTTTACGATTTTATTCATTTATATCTCCTTTAAAATTTCAATATTCTAACTAAGTAAAAGTAAATAAGTTACTTAATATTTAGATTAATACAATAACTTATGATAAGTGTAACATTTTTGCTTGAAGGGGTTTTAATCCTCGGGAGAGGATTAAAAAATTATGCTTTACCTGAGAGCATACCGTGCATTGTCATAGGTTTAAGTGCATAAACTTTGAGTAACCACCATATCCATCTCTCTTTTGTTGGGTCAAGTGGGAATGATGGAGTTGGTTTTGCACTCCAGTCAAATTCAGCAAGCATAACTGTGCCAAGACTTGTAATAAGTGGACATACTGTATATCCGCCGTATTTTGCTGGTAGCTCAGCTTTTGCTTCCATTGCTGCAACCATATTATCAACGAGAACTTTGTACTGTTTACGAACAGAACCACCAGTTTTAGCCATAGGAACTGCAGCAACATCTCCAATTGACCATACATTTTTGAATTTAACATGTTGAAGAGTCTCTTTATTAACAGGAACCCATCCTTTTTCTGAACCAACTGGAGATTTTCCTACAACATCTGGAGCTTTCATTGGAGGTGTAACATGCATGAAGTCATATTTTACTTCCACTTTTTCATGATTTGTAATCATTTCATGTTCGCCAGTATCTGGGTCAAGTTTCCCTTTTACTTGTGTATGGTGATCAAAAATCGCTACTTTGTTCGCAGTGTCAACTTCTACGAGATTGTGACCATAGTTCCATTTGAAACCTCTCGTTTTGAATTGCTCCAAGATTGCATCGTGGTATTCAGGAACACCAAACATTTTACCACCATCTGGGTAGAAAGTAAGTTCAACTTTATCAGCAACACCAGCTTCTTGAAGACGAGCGTGTGTTAGGTACATGATTTTTTTAGGAGCACCACCACATTTGATTGGTGTGTTTGTATCTGTAAATACTGCTTGAAGTTTTTCAGGACCTTTGTGTGCTTTCGCTTTTGCTACGAGTTCTTGAATACCAGTCCATGTAGCTTCTGCACCATCAGCAAAATAGAGAGAGTAAAGACCATCTTTACCAACTTGCTCTTTTGTTGCAGCATTATCAGCACCAGATGAAGTGATAACACCATTGAGACCTTTAATACCAGCAAAGTTTAACATAAGACCAGTAGCAATAATCAATTGATCATAAGTTAACTCTTCTTTCCCATCTACTACTACTTTATTGTTTGCAGGATCAAATGCTGTAACGCTTCCTTTGATAAGTTTTACACCGCTTGGCACAAAATTATCTCTTTCATAAACGATATCGCTTTTTTGCCAAACGCCTGCAGCAACAAGTGTTTGCCCTGGTTGGTAAGAAACTGATTTAGGATCTGGCTCAATTACAGTGATGTCTGCATTTGCTAAAGTGTTTTTAAGACGAGCTGCTGTACTCATACCAGCTAGACCACCACCAACGATTACTATTTTACCTTTTGCATCTGACGCACTTACAGCAGTTGTACCAACTGTAGCTCCTGCTAAGATTGATGCCGCCAATGGAGACACTGATAAATATTTCAAAGCCTCACGGCGAGACATAATCTCTGGATGCTTGTCAACTTCTGCTAGAATTTCTTCCAATATTTTACTTTTCTTCATGATTTCCCTCTTTTATTAGATAAAGTTATCCAATAGTACAAGTTTACGCCTTAATCTAAGTTTTAAACATTCAATTTTTTCTATGAGTGTATCTAAAGTAAACACATCCCTATTTGAACTTGCATTTTAATGATTCAGTAGATTTTATTTATAAGCAGTTGCGGGGAAATTTTGTTATTAAATTCATTTTTTGAAATTGTGTAACTACATGTAATTTTTCGATTTTCTGGCATTTCAAAAACAGTTCTAAAAGCTATAAGTTCTATGTTCTTTCTGGCATGTGGAAATTGTTTGATTTCAATGCGAGAGTGTGATTTGTCACTTCCCATAAGTTTAATGCTTATAATTTCTGCATTTTTGAGTAAAAATTTGGGTCGAAGGTTTGCTTCACCAAAAGGTTCAAAACTCTCAAGCATGTCGAGAAGCTCAGAATCGATATCTTCGCAAGAGAGTACTCCTGCAATGGAATCTTTTGGTAAAAAATCATCCGCAGAGAGCTTGGAAGCAGTTTCATTCATCGCTACTCTAAAGGCATCAATATGCTCTTCTAGTAAACCCAACCCTGCTGCCATTTTGTGTCCGCCAAATTTAGTGAGGTAGCTCTCATTTTCTTTGATAAGTTCATAAATATTCACATCCCCAATACTTCTAGCACTCCCCTTCGCCATGCCATCTTTACAACTCAAAACAATGCTAGGTTTTCCAAAATATTCAACGAGTCTTGCTGCAACAATCCCTACAACACCCTCATGCCACTCCTCTTGTGCAACGATAATAATGGCATGTGTATCGTTGGCACTCTCTATCGCATCTTTGGTGCATTCAGCTTCGGTTGTTTTTCTCAACTCATTGAGTTTACCCAGAAGTTCAAATTGCTTGTATGCTTCATGTACAGAAGTTGCTGTAAAAAATTCAAGAGCGATAGAAGCATCTTCGAGCCTTCCTGCGGAGTTTATGCGAGGTGCTATGTTGAATGCAATATCTTCTGCAGAGAGAGTGGATTTATTTAAAAAATCGCGTATGATGATTGAGGCAGGTCTCTTGGAAGTTGCTAAAACTTTTAAGCCCTCTATGACAAGTGTTCTGTTGATATCTACAAGAGGCATCACATCCGCAATGATGGCAATAGCGAGAATATCCAAAAATTGTTTCATATCTATGGTAAGTTGTAGCTCTTTTTTGAGAAGTGCTAAAAGTAACCATGCAACTTCTGCTCCACAGATATCTTTAAAAGGGTATTGGCATGTGGAAAGTTTTGGATCTATGATTGCGTATGCATCAGGAAGTGTTTGTGCTGGTGTATGATGGTCTGTGATGATGAGGTCGATAGCTCTTTCTTTACATATCTTCGCTGCTTCTATGGCAGTGATTCCATTATCAACTGTAATAATGAGGTCTGTATCAATTCTTTCTAAAACACTTGGAGAAACACCATATCCATCATTAAATCGATTAGGGATAATAACCTCAAGTGGATAGGGAATTTGTCTGAAAAAATCAACCATAATAGCTGTCGAACTCACACCATCTACATCATAATCGCCAACGACTGTGATTTTTTTCTTCTCTTGTATGGCAAGAGCAACTCTTTTTGCTGCTTTCGTTGCATCTTGTAGGAGTGAAGGATCTGGAATATGAGATAATTTTTTATCTTGCGTTGGAAATCGTTGGGTGAGCAGCTCAAAAAGAGCTGATTTGTCTAAAAGAGGTAAGTCGCTAAACAAATAGTTAGATTACCAAGCACCTAAAGATGCTTTGACAAATGCGAGTATTGAAGGATTCGGTGTTTGAAGTCTCGAAGTAAACTCTGGGTGGAATTGAACACCTAAAAACCAAGGATGTCCTTGAATCTCTACCGTTTCAATTAAGCCGTTAGATTCCCCTGTGACTATCATTCCAGCTTTTTCTAAAGCTTCACGGTAGGTTGGATTTGCTTCGTAGCGGTGGCGGTGTCTCTCTAAGATGGTTGTCGCACCACCATACGCTTTTCTCAAGATAGAACCCTCTTTTGTATCACAAGGGTATTCTCCAAGTCTAAGTGTTCCACCCATAGGAGATTTATGCGTTCTAAGTTGTGTGTTACCGCTTTGGTCTAAAAAGTTGTCGATAAGATAAATCATAGGGTATGGAGTGTTTTCATCAAACTCTACAGAATTTGCACCTTCATAGCCAAGAACATTTCTCGCATACTCAACAAGTGTGAGTTGCATTCCTAGACAGATACCAAGGTAAGGAACTTTGTTTTCTCTTGCATATTGTATAGCTTGAATTTTGCCCTCAACGCCTCGACTTCCAAATCCACCAGCAACTAAAACAGAGTCACAATCTTTCAAAAGATATTCTGCACCTTTTTCTTCTATCTCTTCGGAGTCCACCCAGCAGATTTCTACTCTTGTATCCAAATGTGCACCACAGTGAATGAGAGACTCTGTCAAAGATTTATATGCCTCTTTGAGTTGAAGATATTTCCCAACGAAGCCTACAACAACTCTGTTTTTAGGTTGCACGATTTTTTTAACAAGAGAGTCCCATTTTTCCATGTCTGGATTGAGTTCACCTAAATCTAACTCTTTTGAGATTGGTTTGAGGATGTTTTGTCGTAAAAATGTGATAGGGATATCATAAATAGTCGCAGCATCAAGAGCCTCGATAACAGAGTCTGAACTCACATCACAGCTCATTGCAAGTTTTTTCTTAAATGTTTTAGGAAGGGCATTTTCACTTCTTGCAATAATCATTTGAGGTGTAATCCCAATACGACGAAGTTCTTGGACCGAGTGTTGCGTTGGTTTAGATTTTAATTCACCAGCGGCTTTAATGTAAGGAATAAGTGTTACATGGATAAAAAATGTACCCTCAACTTCATCGTCGTGTTTCATTTGGCGGATTGCTTCCATAAAAGGAAGCCCTTCGATATCACCAACCGTACCGCCAAGTTCGACGATAAGGATATCATGTCCTTCTCCCGCTTCTTTGATGCGTTTTACAATTTCATTTACGATGTGAGGAATTACTTGGATAGTCTGTCCAAGATACCCACCCGCTCTTTCTCTCTCTATAACGCTTGAATAGACTTGCCCTGTTGTGAAGTTGCTTGATTTGAGGTAAGAAGTGTCTAAGAATCTTTCATAGTTTCCTATATCCAAATCAGTTTCTGCTCCATCCTTTGTAACAAATACTTCGCCATGTTCTAGTGGACTCATCGTGCCTGGGTCCACATTAATATATGGGTCTATTTTGAGCATACCAACTTTTTTACCAGCGTGTTTTAGCAGTGTACCAATACTAGCTGCGGTAATCCCTTTTCCAAGAGAGCTTAAAACTCCACCAGTCACAAAAATGTATTTAGTCATGCAAAAAACTCCATATATAGTTAAATAATGGTTAGGATTATAGTACAAGATTACTTTTGAAGAGTTAAATTATGAAATTAGTTCGATGAATGTTGGCATGTGGAAAGATTATAAAAGAGCGTAGCCGGTTTAAAAAACCGACTAGGAAATATCTACCAATCACGCACCAAGTTATGGCAACGCATACAAGCTCTTTGTATATTAAGATACGCGTTTTGTGCAGTATCACGACGCGTGTCATCCATACTCTCTTTAATTGTTTCTAAATCTTGCTGGATAGAAGCTGCTGAAGTTACAGCAATATGTGACTTGAAGCGTTTATTTTCAGGCAACATTTTTTTAATATTACTTTCATGATCAAAAAGAGCATGACTCTCTTCTTGTAAGGCACTTACTGCTTTTAACGCATCAGCTTTATTCCCTTGGATGAATGCGGCTTGCATTTGAATCATGTGATTATTCAACTTATACATATTTGTTTTAAGATCCTCTTCCGCAGAAGCAGATGCCACAAACAACGCCAATGATGCTAACGCACTTAGAAATAATTTTTTCCCCATAATTAACCCCTGTATTTTAAAATGTTATAGAAACACTATAGGAAATTATTAATTAAATTAATATTAAATTTTAGGATAAGAGCAGAAGAAAATCTTGAATGTATCCTTTTAAACGCAACTGTTTTACCTAAAAATGAGGATGCATTGTATATAATATATAAGAGACATAGTAAGGGTGGGTATGGAAAATACAATTTTTTATGTAATTATAGCTTTGGGTTTATCAATTGTAATCAATATTTTTTTAAAACGATTTGGAATTTCGCAAATTATAGGATACATATTTACAGGTACAATTATCGCGTATGCTTTTGATTTGAGAGTTGTGCATAACTCTCATAGTCTTGAACTTATTAGTGAGTTTGGTATAGTCTTTTTAATGTTTACTATTGGTCTTGAGATATCACTTGCCAAGATGGGAAGTATGAAAAAAGAGATATTTGGTAATGGAATTATGCAAGTTGGGCTAAGTGCTTTACTCTTTTATATAATTTGCCACTATTTTTTTAATCTTGATTTCAAATCGTCCTTGGTTATTGCTTTAGCTTTTGCCCTCTCGTCTACAGCGGTTGTTTTGAGTTATCTCAAAACTTCCAAAGAGATTCACACACCTTATGGTCACAAATCTACAGGTATCTTGATATTTCAAGATATGGCGGTAATTCCTATTCTTATTCTTTTAACATTTTGGGCAACAGAAGGAAATGAGAGTTTATTGGTTATTTTGCAAGATACCTTCATAAGTGCTGTCTTTGTGCTGAGTCTTTTATTTATTGTTGGGAAACGACTGATGACTTGGATGTTGCATTTTTCTGCTACTTCTGAATTAGATGAACTCTTTATGGGTTCTGTTTTATTTATAGTTGTGAGTGCATCATTTTTGGCACACTATATGGGATTTAACTACTCTCTTGGTGCTTTTGTGGCAGGTATGATTATCTCTGAGACAAATTATCATCATCGAGTAGAAGCAGATATTGCACCTTTTAAAGATTTACTTCTTGGAACATTTTTTGTTGTGGTTGGTATGAAGATAGATGTAGCACTTTTCATAAACAATTTTGCACTTATAGTTGAGTTGTTTATCAGTGTGCTTGTTTTAAAGATAGCAATTATCTATTTTCTCTTACGCATTTCATCTCCACATGCCGTATCGCTTAAAGCAGCATTGGCTCTTGCACAAGTAGGAGAGTTCTCTTTCGTTATTTTTGCTATTGCGAGTAGTGATGGGGTACTTAATAATCATTTGACGCAATTGTTGGTTTTGGTTGTCATTCTCTCCATGGTCGTGACACCATTTTTCATTACTAGAATCAATGAAATTGTTGCACTGTTTACAAAAGAGAAAGAAGATGAGGATTTCAATTTACCAGCGTTGCAAGGAAGAGAGAACCATGTAATCGTTTGTGGTTATAGTATTGTTGGAAAGTTTGTAACAAAGGAGCTAGATAAGCTAGATGCTCCATATATTATTGTAGATAACTCCTACAAGCATGTCAAAGAAGCGCTTAATGACAACATAGAAGCGTATCTGGGAGATGCATCGAAGCAATCTATTCTTAATGCTTTGCATGTAGAAAAAGCAGCAGCAGTTATAGTGACACTTGATAATTTAGAGAAAAAACGACTCATCTGTGAGGCTGTTTTGAAGTATTCTAAGGATGTTAATTTGATTGTAAAAGTTGTCTCTTTGGAAGAAAAAGAGAAACTAGCGGATTTAAATATTTCTATTATTGTCGATGGAAAAGCAGAAGTCGCGAGAGTTTTGGTTGAGAGTATGCGAACTTGTGAACTTAAAAATCATTGATACTGTTTTCTAAATAAATGATAGAATACATGTAAGGATAGTTATCTTCAACTAAAGGATTTATTATGAGTTTTTCAATTAACACAAATGTAGCGTCAATGAATGCTTCTTTACACTCAAACTCTATGAATAACGGAATCAACAAAAGTTTATCGGCATTAGTGTCTGGCTCAGCTTTAAACAGTGCTTCATTGAATAGTGCAGGACTTGGCATCGCAAATCAACTCTCCTCTCATGTGCAAGGCTTAGGTCAAGCAATCATGAACTCGAACGATAGTATCGGCATGCTTCAAGTCGCTGATGGAGGTCTAGAAGCGTATAATGATAATCTTGAAAGAGTACGAGTTTTGACACTTCAAGCTTCGAATGGAACGATGAGTAGTGACGATAAAGCAATTATTCAAAAAGAGATAGATGGTCTTTTAGAGTCATCGGATGATATAGCTAAATCTACAAAATACAATGGCATGAAATTGCTTGATGGAACGGGCGGAAGTTCTGGAAATGGTACTTTTGTTACACAAACTGGTGCAGATGGCGGAGTAACTCAAAGTATTACACTAGGTGATGCAAAAGTTTCCTCTCTTGTTGGAAGCATTGATGTAACAACTCCCGCTGGTGCTTCAAGTGCAATGGATAGTATTGATAATGCAATGAGTAAAATTAGTGATATTCGCTCTACGATAGGCTCTTCTCAAAATCAACTTGAATCAACAATTCGAAATATATCTGTGACTCAGGTAAATATGGCTTTTGCAGAATCTCAAATGAGAGATGTTGATTTTGCAGCTGAGAGTGCTAATTTTTCACAACAAAATATTATGTCACAAATTGGTTCATTCGCACAAAGTCAAGCAAATGTGAATGCTTCAAATGTGTTAGGACTTCTACGCTAATTTAAAAAAACAGAGAGTTTTTACTCTTTGTTTTCTTTCTCTTCTGTAACAAGCCACTCCAGATAGTGGATGCTCCAAGCCAAATCTATATAAATTTCTTCTATGAGTTCTTGGGGTGTTTCTAAATTCTGGCGAAGCTCTTTTACCCTTTGTTTTAAGTATTGAGCCATAGAGTAGTAGAGATTCAGTGAATTATCGTCTTGTGCTTTAATCATTTCTGCCTCAAGCGTTGCTACAAGCTCTTTTTCATTTGGAAAAATATTTCCTGCTTTTTTAAGAGTTCTTTGCACTTTTTGAAGATGCTTCATGTCAACTTTGAATTTCGGCATGTGGATTAGTTTCCTCTTGACCCTGGTTTGATTGCTTGACTTCCATTTTTACAAAGAGGACAACTTTCTGGTGCATATATCTCAAATGTGAAGTCAGCTAATGCATAAAAAGGGATATCTTGAGGAAGTTTGCAATTCTCTTTTGTCGTGACATCACTATTCTCGCGTTTGCAAAAACCACGGTTTGCTAGTGCTGCAATAGCAACTATTTCACCACCCAACTCTTCAACAATGCGTGCTGCTTCCATAACGGAACCACCAGTGGTAATGATATCTTCACACATCAATACCTTTTCGCCCTCTTTGATTTCAAAGCCACGACGAATACTCATCTTGCCATCCACTCTTTCAGCAAAAATAGAACGACAATCAAGAGCTTGAGCAAGAGCGTATCCCGCTATAAGACCACCGAGTGCTGGTGCGCATACTGTATCGATTTGCAAACCACTTGCTCGAATATTGTTTGCAAGTTCATTGGCAAGAAGTTGTGCTGTTTTAGGACTTTCTAACACCTTTGCAGATTGAAGATAAAATTGTGAGTGATTTCCAGAGCTGAGCTTAAAATGTCCTTCTAAAAGAGCATTTGCATCCATATATATTTGTTTGATGTCCATTATTTTTCCTGTTGTTGGTAGTTCCACATGCCAAGATAAAAATTTTTTGGCATGTGGAAATAAAATTATACTTTTAAAATTTCTACTTCTTTGTCTTTGAGAATCTGTTCAACATTTGCCGCATATTTATCTGTAATTTTTTGAATAGCATCTTGAGCGGATTTTGATTCATCGATTGTAATCAATTTATCTTTTTCAAGTTTTTTGATTTTATCATTTGCATTTTTTCTATCATTTCTCAAAGCTATTTTTGCATGTTCACCCATTCCTTTCATCTGTTTTACAGACTCTTGTCTCTGTTCTACGGTCATTGCGGGGAAAAAGAGCTTGATTTGTACACCATCATTATTTGGATTTGCTCCAACATTCGCTTTAGAAATTGCACTGTCAATAGCGGATAAAAGATTTTTTTCCCAAGGATTGATAACGATTGTAGTAGCATCTGTCGCTATAATGGAACCAACTTGGTCAAGGGCTGTGAGTGTGCCATAGTAATCAACTTTTACATTGTCTAAAACTGAAGTTGTAATTTTGCCTGTTCTAAGTGTTTTGAAGTCTCTTAGCATGTGATTTATGCTTAATTGCATTTTTGTTTCGCATTCGCTATATATCTCTTGAAGCATTTTGTTTCCTTGTGTAAATAATGGCGTAATTGTAGCAAGAAATATTTTAAATGATATAAAAGTGATTTTGTTTGAGAGGAAGAGAGGATTTACAAGAATAGTTGCAAAATTGCAACTATTTTGTGTTGTTTTGTTCGGTTGGTGTTGCTGGCACTGTAACAGGTAGAGTTACTGGAGCAGGTGTTGGTTCTGTATTTGGAGTTGGAGTGCTTGCTGGAGCAACTACATTCGTTGTTTCTACAAGCGTGTCTACAACAGAAACATTTTTTGCTTTTGAATAAAAATATCCCAAAGCAATTGTATTTATAACAAATAAAAATCCAATAACAAAAGTAGTTTTTGCTAAAAAACTCGCAGGCCCTTTTGCTCCAAATACAGACTCATTTGAGCCACTATAGGCACCAAGACCAATGCTTGAGCTCTTTTGTAATAGTACTGCTATCACTATCATTACAACTAAAACAATTTGTACAATAAGTAAAAAACTAGTTGTCATTCATTCAATCCTAAATATAAAAAGTTGCGAATTATATCTAAAAAAAGCAAGATTACAAAATAGGGTATAATTTTGTCAAGATAGCGTATTTTGGTTGTAAACAAAGATGAAAGTAAGTTCAGAATTTTCTAAATATGCCGTAGAATATGGCTCTCATAATATCATACAAAACAGAGTTGTCAAAAAGCTACTGAGTAAAGTGACGCATAATCCTCAATCTATTTTGGATTTAGGGTGTGGAAGTGGAGCTTTATGTAAAAGTATAGATTGGAGTTATGAACTTTTTTGCGGTGTTGATTTTGCTAAGGGGATGTTAGAGTTACACCCAAAATCAGAAAAAATCAAAATTTTATGGGGTGATTTTAATGATGAAGCTTTTTTTACATCACTGCGAGAAACTCAATATGACTCTATTTTTTCTGCCTCGGCTTTGCAGTGGGCTGAAAACTTGGAAAATATTTTTAAAAATATAAGTCAATTCAACACCTCGATAGCTTTGGCAATTTTTACTGCAAATACTTTCAAGACACTCAATAAAACTGCATCACTAGAACCAATTCTTCGGAGTGCCAAAGAAATATATGAACTTCAAAAGAGATATTTTGATGCTGATTTTGAAGTTGTCGAGTACACATTAGAGTTTGAATCGCCAAGAGAGATGTTTCAGTATATAAAAAAAAGTGGTGTTAGTGGTTCAAGAAAAGTTTTGAATTACAAGCAAACAAAGCATTTAATGAATACATATCCAATAAATTATTTGGAGTTTGAAGTGGTGTTTATCACTTCGAGAAAGGGTTAAGAAATCCCTAAAATAACCTCTTTTTCAAGGGTATAAAGCTCATAGCGAACTTGTTTGAAGTTTTCACTGTAAGTAGAATTATAGAGTTTAAAAAGTTCTTCTAAAACTCGGCAAGACTCTTGAGCCCTTTTGAAGTTCGCAGTTAGAACAGTTTTGATATCAGTACGATTGAGTTCACTTGTTGTGGTTGGACGAAGTACATCATTGATACTGTCACGGTGTTGGAGAAGTAACTCTTGTTCGTCAATACGAGATTTATGTCTGAGTTGTTTAAGTTTTGAAGATAACTCTTTGTTATTCTCTTTATATCGCATGATATCTTCTACAACTCGTATCCCCTCTTTGAGACGATTAAGATTTGCATCAATCACCCGAAAAAGATCGGGTGAAAAGTTGAGAAGAGATGAATTATTCATCTCTTCCAAAAATGCCAAATAGTTGTAAAAGAGAAGTAAAAATATTTAAAAAATCAAGGTACAGTGCAATTGCTCCATCGATAGGTGTTTCATATGAGCCATTCATAATATTTTGTGTGTCATAAATTACTAAGATACTAAAAAGTACAACAACTGCTCCAGAGATGATAACATGTAGCATTGGATTACCAAGAAACATATTAAGAATAGAAAAACCTATAATTACAAAAAGAGCAATCATTAAAGGTTTTCCATAGCTTGTGAAATCTGTTGTTGTTTTGATAGCGTAAAAACTCATTGCACCAAAAACGACAGAAGTCATAGCAAATGCATTTCCTATTATAGCTCCGCCTCCACTCATGCCTAGTGTACGAGAGAGCAAAGGTGCAAGCATTAAGCCAGTCATAAAAACAAACCCAAACATTACTGCTAAGTTAATGCCAGGCTTATGTTTTACAAAGTGTAAACCTATAAGTAAGCCAATTTCTAAAGCAAAGAGTGGCCACATGTATGTTGCAATAGCACCAGCCATAGGCACACCAACATATGCACCAACAGCCCCAGCCATCATTGAAGCTGCGAAAAGTTTATATGTTTCCTTTACGAAAGAGATTATTTGTGTATCACTTTTAGAAGTGTTTTCATAAGCGAAAGAGTTTCCTCTCGCGTAGTCACGATTGTAGAGTCCCATTTATTGTTCCTTATTTTGCCTATAAAAACGAGGCAAATATTTATTTTAAAAGAGAATTCTATATATAAAGAGTTAATAAAAAGCAACAAGTGGCATGTGGAAGTTTAAAGCAAAGATGTGAATTGTAGTATTAATGTATGAATTCATTTATTAACATAAGAATAAGTGATAAAAAAATAAACATCTTTGTGTAAATTTTAAAAGTTTTATAAAAAAGTCTTGACATTAAAGTTTGATTTACCTATAATTCCCCTCCACAAACACAGGGACCTAAAGTTTAGGCCAAGAGGGACTTCGAGAGAGGGACATCGAGAGGGT
>JAABQD010000037.1 GCA_011391635.1 Sulfurimonas sp.
AATAAGGTTTGTTGTTTCTAAAAGCATATCTATTAAAGTCTCCTCATCACTCTCATCTTCTTCCAAAAGCAGTTGTGAAACTCGTTGCACAAAACCATGTTCAGAAGCGATATAAACTCGATATTTTTTATAATCGTGTGTATCTATATCAATATAAGCAATAAGTGTTCTCTTTTTGATAATACCATCATTCGTCTCGTATGGTAATCGAATTTGATGAATACAAAAATTTTCTGACGCTTTTATTATCGTTTTTAACATTCGAGTTGCCTTTTGTATAAGTGAATGATTATACTTCATAAAGTATCAAAGTAAAATTAAACTCTACTTTGTGCATTTACGATAAAGAGTTATTGGAGTATAATTCGCAAAATATAATATATGGTACATGAATGATTGAATTAATTTTATTGGGTCTTATTACTGGTTTACTCTCTGGTTTTTTTGGTATTGGTGGAGGAACTATTTTGGTGCCTCTCCTGCTTTTAATAGGCTTTGAGACAAAGATTGCAATTGGTATTTCAGTCGTGCAGATGATGTTTAGCTCTTTTTATGGAAGTTATCTCAATAACAAAAAAGGTACACTCGATGTGAAGATGATTACTGTCATCGGAATGGGTGGCTTTTTAGGTGCTTTTTTGAGTGGCTACATTACTGCAAATTTGAGTGATAAAACTTTAGAGTTGATATTTTTAGGTTTTGCTATTTTTGCACTTGTAAGACTTTTTTTAAAACCAAAAGAGTATAAAGTTCAAAGAGAAGTTCATTGGTCTTTGCTTTTTTTACTTGGAATTTGTCTTGGTGCCATAGGAATGGCAATTGGTGTGGGTGGAAGCATGATACTTGTTCCTATTTTAGTCGGATTTGTCCACATGCCAATCAAAAAAGCAGTTTCTGCTGGTCTCTTTTTTGTGGTCTTTTCGTCTATCGCTGGTTTTATTTCACACATGACAGTGGGGCATGTGGATTTTCAAAGTGGCATTATTATAGGAATGGCTTCACTCTTTGGTGTTTATTTGGGTATCCACCTCAAAGACAAGGTTGATGCCCATTTACAAAGAAGATTGATAGTCATTTTTTATGTGATTGTCGTTTCGTATTTAACAAAAAGAATATTTTTTTAAGAGAGTTTAAAAATGAGTAAAAAAGATTATATAAAAATAACTGGTGCTAAAGAAAATAATTTAAAAAATATTTCGTTGAATATTCCTAAAAATGAGTTGGTTGTGTTTACAGGACTCAGTGGAAGTGGAAAATCGACTTTGGCTTTTGATACGCTTTATGCGGAGGGGCAAAGACGCTATATGGAGTCACTCTCATCCTATGCAAGACAGTTTTTAGACCGTGTTGGGAAACCTGATGTAGAGAAGATAGAAGGATTGACTCCAGCCATTGCCATAGACCAAAAAACAACCTCTAAAAATCCTCGCTCAACGGTTGGAACGATTACTGAAATCTATGACTATTTTAGACTTCTTTATGCCAGAGTTGGAGTGCAACATTGCCATAAATGCAACAAAGTTATCTCTCAAATGAGTGCTTCTGACATCATAAAAGAGGTCGCAAAACTTCCAGAGGGTGCAAAATTAGTTCTCTTGGCTCCAATTGTGAATGAAAAAAAAGGTGCATACGCGGATGTGCTTGAATCTCTTGTGCATAAAGGGTATGTGAGAGCCATGATAGATGGTGTTATGGTGCGTCTGGATGAAGATATAGAACTCTCAAAAACAAAAAAACATACTATAAAGGTGGTTATTGATAGAGTAGTTGTCAATGCCGAAAACAGAGAGCGAATTGCAGCGGATGTGGAAAAAGCCCTCAAAGAGAGCTACGGAGAACTTGAGATTGATATTTTAAACCATGAAGAGTTAGGTTTGCAAAAATCCCACATGCACTACTCCGAACACAACGCTTGTTTTGATTGTAAAATTAGTTTTGACCCTCTTGAACCGCTCTCTTTTTCTTTCAACTCGCCAAAGGGTGCATGTCCAGAGTGTGACGGTTTGGGGCTTCGTTACGCACTTGACCATGATAAAATCATCGACCAAGATTTGAGCGTAGAAACGGGTGCAGTAAAAATTGTGTATGGCTTCAACAAAGGCTACTATTTTACCTTTTTGAAAGGTTTTTGTGCAGCAAACGATATAGATACAAAAATCCCATACTCTGAGCTTCCTGACTATAAAAAGAAAGCTATTTTGCACGGTGGAATAGAAGAGGTCTCATTTTTATGGAAAAATCATGAAGTCAAAAAAACTTGGCCGGGAATCATCAAAATAGCCTACGATATGTTTAAAGATGAGAAAGAGTTAGCGGATTATATGAGTGAAAAAGTTTGTAATATCTGCAATTCTCATAGACTCAAACGAGAATCTTTAGCGGTCAAAGTGGGACAAAAAGGGATTGCAGAGCTTTTAGATATGCCTATCTCCAAAAGTTATGAATGGTTTAAGAATGAAGAAAATTTCAGCTACTTAAATGACCAAAACCGACAAATTTCTGCACCTATTTTAAATGAAATACGAGAGAGACTCTACTTTTTGTTTGATGTAGGACTTGGTTATATCACTTTGGGGCGAGATGCACGAACCATCAGTGGTGGTGAGGCACAAAGGATTCGTATCGCTTCACAAATCGGGAGTGGTTTGACGGGTGTTTTATATGTTTTGGATGAGCCAAGTATCGGATTGCATGAGAGAGATACGCTCAAGCTCATTCGCACACTCAGAAGTTTGCAAGAAAAAGGCAACAGCGTTATCGTTGTAGAGCATGACAAAGAGACGATAGAAAATGCTGATTTTATCGTGGATATCGGAAGTGGAGCTGGAAAATTTGGTGGAGAGGTGGTTTTTAGTGGTACTTTAGAGATGCTCAAAAAAGCGAAAACACTCACAGCGGATTATATGTTTGGAAGAAAAAAGATAGAGTATTTTTATAGACGACCACAAGAAAAATATATAGAAATCAAAAATGTGACACTAAACAATATCAGTAATTTAAGTGCCAAAATTCCACTCAATAATTTCGTATGTATTACAGGCGTGAGTGGAAGTGGAAAAAGTTCATTGATGCTTCAAACTTTACTTCCAACGGCGAGAGAACTTTTAAATCACGCCAGAAAAGTAAACAAAGTTGCGGGTGTGGAGATAACAGGTTTAGAGCATGTGGACAAAGTGATTTATCTTGACCAAAGCCCCATAGGTCGAACACCAAGAAGTAATCCAGCAACTTACACAGGAGTGATGGATGAGATTCGTGAACTTTTTTCTAAAACCAAAGAGTCGCAAATACGAGGCTATACAACTTCACGATTTAGTTTTAATGTCAAGGGTGGACGCTGTGAAAAATGCCAAGGCGAGGGCGAAATCAAGATAGAGATGCACTTCTTGCCAGACATTATGGTCAAGTGTGACACTTGTCATGGAACACGCTACAATCAGCAGACTTTAGAGGTTTTTTACAAAGGAAAAACGATTTCGGATGTCTTAAATATGAGCGTAGATGAAGCTTTTGAGTTTTTTAAACCGATTCCAAAAATTCATCAAAAGATGCAGACACTTGTGGATGTTGGACTTGGATATATTACGCTAGGACAAAATGCGGTAACTCTTTCAGGCGGGGAAGCACAGAGAATCAAACTAAGTAAAGAACTCAGCCGAAAAGACACGGGACAAACGCTCTATATTTTGGATGAACCAACAACAGGGCTTCACTTTGCAGATGTGGATAGACTTACAGGTGTGCTTCATAAATTTGTTGAACTTGGCAATAGTGTTCTCATCATTGAACACAATCTTGACATGATAAAAAATGCCGACTATATCATAGATATGGGACCAGAAGGTGGAAGTGGAGGCGGACTTATCATCGCTGAAGGAAGCCCTGAAGAGTTGGCAAAAAATTACGAGCAAACAGGCTCATATACAGGTGAATATCTCAAAAAAGAGTTGGCTCTGCATCACTAAAGAGTTCCACATGCCAAGAGTTGGCATGTGGAAATCTAAAGTGCATTACTATGCACTGCCAACCACATCGCATCGTGTGAAGTTTTTAGCACTCTATGTTTTTGGAGTTTTGGGATAAAAAGATAATCTCCACATGCCAACTCTTGGCTAAAATCTTCAAATTCTAAAACAGCACTTCCTCGAAGCAAAACAACCCACTCATCACTCTCTTGTTCATACCACTCTCCATTTTCAAATGCATTCGAGAGGATTTTTTCGATTTTGAATTCTCTATTTTCTAGGAGTGTTTCAAAAGTTTCACTCCCTTTGGCTGGGATATTTGAGCTGTTAGTAAATAGATTTTTCATTTAAACCACAACACTTTTTATATTTTTTACCACTCTTGCATGGGCATGGCTCATTTCGTTCTATTTTGGAGTTAAAAAGTGTGCCATCCTTATAAAGCCACATGCCATCTTCTTGGATAAAATTGCTTTTTTCATGCAAGAGTTGCACACCAGAGTTATCTTTGTAGTAGGCTTTGAACTCGACTTTATCTTTTTCTGCTTTTAAAACACTTAGACCAAGCCAAGTGACACTCTGTGCAAACTCTTTGATGAGTTTTTCATCTTCATCATGGCGATTTTCTGGCGTGGTGGTTTCTAAGAGATAGCCACTCTCTCCAAGCACAAAAGCACTATATCTGCTTCGCATCAGCTCTTCTGGCGAGGATGGTTTTTTTGAGCCATTCAAAAATGGCTCACAGCAAAGAGCAAACTCTTTTTGACTATCGCAGTAACATGGCATGTGGAACTCCTTTTATACTATTAGTTTGTAAACAACCCAAGTCGTAGCAAACGAGAGGAGTGTTCCATAGCCGACGATGGAGGAGCTGAGTTTGGGTGCTAATCCCGACATGGTTGCCAACACACCAGCGGTAATCATCGGTCCCATACTCGCTTCCATGATTGAAATTTGCGACGCACTGTTGTGCCATGAAAAGAGATTACACATGCCAAAAGCAATTATCGGAGCGAGAAAAAGAGAGCTAAAAATTGCCGCGCTAAAGGGTTTGAGTTCATGGCGTGGAAGTTTAAACTGCAACTGCAAACCAACCGAAACAAGGGCAAGAGGTACAATTGTACTTGCAAGAGAAGAGAGAACACTCACAACAGTTGGATGAAAAACATTTCCTATAAAAAAAAGTGCTACCAGAAGAGCTAAAAAGGGTGGAAATTTGATAATTTTAAGCACTATCGCTTTTTTGTCCACTTTTTTGGTACTTGAGTAGTACACGGCGATAAAAGTTCCATAGGTAGAGAGTGCTATAAATGAGCCAAGTTGGTCGTACATCAAAACATATCCAAGAGCCTCTGAGCCAAAATAGGCTTGAACAATCGGAATCCCGACAAACGAGGTATTGCCAAGCACACCCACAAGCATCAATGCCCCTGTCTCCTCTCGCGAGAAAGCAAAAAATTTGGAGATATAAAAGATAAATAAAGCACTCAGACCAATAACAGCCCATGCTATAACGACAGGAATAATCACTTCATACGAAAAACTGAGCTTTGGAATTTGTAAAAGTGCCATCGCAGGAAGTGAAATATAGAGAATAAATTGATTTAAAATAAGGGGTGCTTCTTTGGGAAAAACCTCTTTTTTATTGAGCAGATAACCGATAAACAGAGCGGTAAAGATAAGGGCAAAATTTTCCATGATTTTATTTCTTTTTGATTAAGTTTGGAAGTATATAATCTTTTTTTAAATTTTATCAAGGAGATTTTGAAGATGAGAGATGATTTTTCAAACGCACTCAAGTTTCGACACGCATGTAAATTGTTTGATGCAAGTCAAAAAATATCGAATGAAGATATTTTATTTATTCTCGAAGCAGGGAGAGTATCGCCATCCTCTTTTGGCATGGAAGCATGGAAGTTTTTGGTCATTACCAACGAAGAGCTTAAAGCAAAACTTCAACCCTATTGCTGGAATCAGCCACAAATCAGCTCATGTTCGCACTTGGTGGTCGCTTTGGCTGGGATTGAATCTCTCAAACCAGAATTTGGTATAGTAAAACAGAGATTTCAAAGACGAGAGATGCCACAAGAAAAACTTGAGTTTTATTTAGACCTCTATAGCAATCATCTTGCAAAAACACTCAGCAGTGATGAAAATATTTACGCTTGGTCATCCAAACAGACCTACATAGCATGTGCCAATATGATGAGTGCAGCAGCTTTTATAGGCATAGATAGTTGTCCGATTGAAGGGTTTGAAAAAGAGAGAGTCGAAGAGGTGTTAGGCTTGGATACTAAAAAATATCAAGTAACTATGATTCTTCCATTTGGATATAGAATAAACGAACAATCAACGCAATTACGACTTCCTTTTGAAGAAGTATTTACATTTATAAAGTAAGGAGAAAAAATGAAAAAATTATTGAGTATGGCAGTTGTAACAGGACTCATCTTAAGTGGATGTGCAACAAGCGGTGTGCCAGAGTACAGTGGTCAGGATTATAACCAAATCAAAAAATATGATACAGGAAGAGTGATTGAAGCAAAACCAGTTGTGATTTCAGATGATGGTACAGGAACATTTTTAGGTGCGATTATCGGTGGAGTGGTCGGTTCTACGATGGGAAGAGGTGCTGGAAATACTCTTGCAACACTTGGTGGTGGTCTCGTTGGTGGGTATGCGGGAAATCAAGTTGCAAAAGCAAATGCGATGGAGCTTACAGTTGATTTGGACAATGGAGAGCATGTGGTTGTGGTTGCGAAGGGTGTCAATATCCATACAGGTGACCGTGTGCGAATTGTCAAAGATGGTTCAAAAGCTTCTCAAGTTTACAAAATAAATTAGATTTTTTGCAAATTTTGCAAGAAATCGCCTACCTCGAAGAGGTAGCTTTAGTGACCCAAGCGGTCTTAGCGTAGTAAAATGGACTTGTTCATTTTGCGTTTCAATATAGAGTTCTATAAGAACTCTATCAGTATAATTCCGAAAAAAATAGAGGGTATTCTCATGGCAACATATATTTTAGGTCATTCCAATCCAGATTCAGACTCAATTATCGGAGCTATTTCGCTCTCATATCTTAAAAATCAGTTAGGCGAAGAGTGTATTCCTACGCGTCAAGGCGATATCGCACCGGAGACGGAATTTATCCTTAACAAATTTGGTGGAACACTTCCTGAACTTAAAACTTCGTATGCAGGTGAAAATGTCTATTTGGTTGACTTTTCAGATATCGCACAAGCTCCAAAAGATATCAAAGAGGCAACGATTTTAGGGATTGTAGACCATCACAAACTTGGAGATTTGACAACAGATACTCCACTCGAGTGCTGGATACGCCCGATTGGATGTACGAACACAATTATTAAAGAGATGTACGATGCATACAAAATCGAAATTCCAAAAGATATCGCAGGAATGATGATGTGTGCGATTTTGAGTGATACAGTGATTTTTAAATCTCCAACTTGTACCAAAGTCGATACTAAAGCAGTCAAAGAGTTGGCTGAAATTTGTGGGATTGAAGATTATAAAGCTCTTGCAATTGAGATGTTTATAGCAAAATCACAAGTTGAAGGTGCAAGTGCAAGAAACCTTAACACAAGAGATTACAAAGAGTTTGACATGAACGGTACAAAAGTGGGTATCGGTCAGCTTGAGATGGTCGATATCTCTGTTCTTGATAACAGAATCGATGAGCTTTTTGCGGATATGCAAAAGATGAAAGAAGAGGGTGGACTCCACACTATAGCTATTTTATTAACAGACATTATGAAAGAGGGTTCAAGACTTTTGACACTCAGTGATGATGCAACAAAAGTAGAAAACGCATTTAAAATTCAATTAGAAAATAATCAAGCATGGCTCGAAGGTGTTTTAAGCCGTAAAAAACAGGTTATTCCTTTTCTTCAACCACAATTTTAAACCCTCCTTTTTTTTATTTTCCACATGTGCCCTGAGTGAAGCGAAGAAATACTCTTGGGGTGCCAAAAAAAAATCTTGGCATGTGGAAATATTTTAATTCACAAATTTAATATCTTTTTTCACGAAATTACTTTGAATCTTATAGAGAGTTAGTATATAATCCATCCACATGCCAGTAGTACCAAAAGCTATAGAGAAGGTGGGATAGATGAAGAGTGTTTTGTTTATATTACTTATACTTGAGTTGAATCTCTTTGCCGTTACTTTTGGTGTTGTTCCTCAGCAAGGCTCCTTGCAACTTATCAAAGTTTGGAAACCCATAGTAGAGTATTTGAAAAAAGAGACAGGGGAAGAGATTACATTTGAGATTGAACGCTCAATTCCTGAGTTTAGAACGAAACTCTATAAGGGTGTCTATGATATGGCTTTTATAAACTCTTTGGATTATGTCATTATAAATCAAAAGTATGGTTATCTTGCAAAAGCTCGTGCGAATGAGGATATCTCTGGTATTTTAGTGGTGAAAAAGGGTAGTAATTTAAGTGATGTTGCTATGCTCAAAGATAAAATATTTCTTTTTCCTTCTCGTGATTCTTTTGCTTCAACACTTCTTCTTAAATATGAATTATTACAAAAATATGGTATTCAAATCGATGAAAATCACGCTCTTTATGTTAATTCACATGACTCAGTTTATAAGGGTGTATATCGTGGTATAGGCGATGTAGGTGGTGGTGTCGAGAGAACACTTCAAGGTTTTTATGATGTCGATGCGAAAAATGAACTTGTGATTTTATACAAGACTAAAGCGTATCCAAGTCACCCTTTTGCTTTTAAACCTTCTGTGAGTCAAAGCGTACAAGAGAAAATCACAGAAGCACTTTTGCACATGCCAAAATCTTTGTTAGAGTCACTCAATATGCATAAAATTGTTCCCACAGAGAATGCAGAATATGAAGTAGTCAAAGATTTGTCACAAAAATTATCCGTAGAAAGTAAATAAAATGAAACTCTCTTTTAAATATAAGTTTATTATCGCTTTTATTGCGATTGAGGTATTTTTTATCTCTTTGATACTTTTTTTCAACTTCACATCGCTCAATAATCTCTCTAAATCTCTCATAGAAGAGAAAATACAAACAGGAAGTAAGCTTTTTACAGAGCTAATAAAAACACCAATGCTCATTTCCGACCTTGCGACACTTGATGATGCGGTGCAAAGTTTGTTGAGTGTCAAAAATATTGTCGGAATAAAAATCACAGATAAGCAAGAGAGAGTTATTTCACATCTTCATAGTGACCATATTATAGAAGAGGATGATTTTATTCAAATGAAGGATAAAAAAATTTCTCAAATACAAATAGGAGAGAGAACTTTTCAACTTGTTTTATTGCCAATTTTTGTAGAAGAGGAGCAAGTTGGGAATGCAAAAATTACTTTTGAAATTACAGAGAGTTTAAAAACAATTCAAGAGAACAAAAAATTTACTTTTTTTCTTGTTTTGCTTGAGATATTTTTTAGCAGTATTATGGCCTATGTTATCGGCTACAAACTTACAAAAGCACTCAGTTTACTTACTGCTTCAGCCAAAGAAGTTGCTGAAAATGATCAAGCACACTTTGTTGATGTGGGAAGCAGTGACGATGAAATAGCTATTCTCTCTAAAGCTCTGCATTGTATGCAACAAAAGATTACACAAAAAATAAGTGAACAAAATAAAAATGATCAAACCATTCGTGCTTTGTTGAACTCTCCGCTGGATTCTATTATCCTCATCGATACACAAGAAAATATTTTAGAAATCAACGAAGTCGCTGCAGAGCGTTTTGGTTACAGTGTAGAAGAGCTTAAAGGGCAAAAGATTTTTGATTATTTTTCAGAGGAGATTTCACTCTCAAGAAGAGAGCATTTTATTGATGTCATCTTTAAAAAACAACCTATTGTTTTTGAAGAAAATTATAATGATACAACTTTCAAAAATCATCTCTATCCAATCCTTGGGGGCGATGGAAATGTGATCCAAATCTCTATTTTCTCCCATGATGTGACGATTAGCAGAAAAGCACAAAGAGAACTAGAGAGATACATTAAGCTTGTTGAGGAGCTTTCTGTTACTGACCAGCTTACAGGAGTTTATAATAGACGCTATTTTGACAATATCTTTGAATCTGAACTCAATCGAGCCAAAAGAGATGCAAAAATATTTTGTTTTCTCACTTTTGATGTGGATCATTTCAAAAAATATAATGATACTTATGGGCATCAGATGGGAGATGAGGTTCTCATCACTATAGGCAAATTGATGCAAAAACATGTTCAAAGAGCGGGAGATTTTGCATTTCGTCTAGGTGGAGAGGAGTTTGGTGTTATCTACAGTGTCAATTCAGAAGATGATATTTATATCTTTGCTACTATGCTTTGCAATACTATTGAAAATGAGCAGATGGAGCATCAACAAAATAGTGCTTCAACATTTGTAACCGCATCTTTTGGGGTTGTGTATGTCAATTTTGCAAAAGATAGCTCTCTGATAACAGATCAAAGAACACTCTATAAAATTGCAGATGATGTACTCTATGAAGCCAAAAAGAGTGGAAGAAACAGGGTTGTAATTAGAGAGTTTATTGCACAAGATTCACATGCCATGGCATGTGAAGATTTTGAAACTCAATTTGTGTAAAGATACCGCTTAATTTTTTTTGTAGGTGTTTTTACAAAAGGCTCAATTTGTTCTATAAACTTTATGATTCTTGAATATGAAGCGAGTTGTGCATTGACCTCTTGACGCATCTCTTCTAAAAATGTATCAATACTCTCTTTGACTTCGGCATCTGAGTTTTTATTTGCTTTGAATCTTTTGTCTAGCAACTCATAATCGAGATGGATTCTGGCGATGAGTTTTTCATCTTGTTCTAGCACAAGTGAGTCTAAAACAGCCTCGTTTTGGTTGATGAGAGCTTCTATTTGTTCAGGAAAAATGTTCTCTCCGCCTGAGCCGATGATGACATTTTTGCTTCGTCCACTGATATATAAAAAGCCATCCTCATCCATATAGCCCAAATCCCCAGTTAAAAACCAGCCATTTTCCATCACTGAATCTGTTTTTTCTTTGTCTTTGTAGTAGCCAAGCATAACGCTAGGAGATTTTACGATAATCTCTCCTTTACCTGTGAGTGGGTCTTTGTCTTTGATTTGTATCTCGACGCCGCTAAAAGCTGTTCCTGTGGATTTAAATCTTGGAGTTTCTCCTATCTTTGAACCTGCAATAAGAGGGGAAGTCTCTGTTAAACCATAACCGATAACATAAGGAAATTCCGCCTCAATCAAAAACTCTTCAACAAAAGGGGAGAGTCCAGCCCCACCAATACCAAAAAATCTGAGTCGTCCGCCAAAAGTCTCTAAAAGTTTTTTTCCGGCGATTTTGTTGAGAAACTTGCGGATAAAAGGGATTTTATATAAAAATCGCATCAAAACAGAACTGTTGAATTTTGGTAGCACTTTATTTTTATATATCTTCTCTATAATGAGTGGCACACTCAAAATCATGGTAGGTTTGACGATTTCAAAGGCTTTGAGAAGCACACTTGGTGTAGGTGCTTTGTCGATGTAAGCAACACTGCTTCCATGAAGCAGAGGAACAATCAAACCAACCGTACACTCAAAAGTGTGAGCCAATGGTAAAATTGAGAGGAAAACATCCTCTTTTGTAATGGTGATTTTATTGTGTACAGAGAGAGCATTTGTGACGAGATTTTTGTGTGAGAGCATGACACCTTTGGAGTGTCCTGTTGTCCCAGATGTATAGATGATAGCGGCTAAATCATCCTCACCAACCTCTTTAGAGTAGTTGATGATTTTTTGTGTCATCTCTTTTGTTTTTTGCTTGAATCCTGCAAGATAATCTTTACTGCTAAGTTCTGGTGCTAGCTCTAAATCTTCAAGTTTGATGACAAGTTTGATTTTAGTATCTTTAGACTCTTCGATAGTAGAGAGATACTTCTCAGAAGCAAAAACTGCCTTAGCTTCTGAGTGTCGTAAAATATGATGGACATCCGAGGGATGAAAATCTGGAAGTATCGGCACAATAACCGCTCCAAAGTAAGTAACACTAAAATAAGCAACACCCCAATGTGGCATATTTTCACTGAGTAAAACAACTTTATCCCCCTTGGATATACCATTTTCTTCAAGAAGTTTGACCATGCTTTGGACTTTGTCGTTAAAGAGAGCGTATGAGATTGCCTCTTCGCCAACGCGACCAAGATAAGGCTCTTGTGCATAAAGCTTCACAGAGCGATTGAGCAGACTAGGAAGTGTAAAGTTTTCTAAATTTTCATAAGGGTATTTCATCTGTAATCTCTTATTTTGATTTGATTTAGTACTATTATACACATAAATTATAGATATTTTTTTAATAATATTATTCCACATGCCAAGAAGGTTCACCAAAGTGAGTAGAAGAAACAAAAATAAGCAACAAGCACAAAAAGAGACACATACATTCAGTGAAAAAGATTTTTTACCCACAACAAGAGCAGAGATGGATGCTCTTGGCTGGAAGCAGTGTGATGTGATTTTAGTGAGTGGAGATGCTTACATAGATTCGCCTTTTATCGGTATTGCCGTGGTTGGACGGATGCTTGAGAAACTTGGCTATAAAGTGGGAATTATAGGACAGCCTGATATTAATAGCGATAAGGACATCTCTCGCTTGGGTGAACCAAAACTCTACTGGGGCGTGAGTGGTGGAAGTGTCGATAGCATGGTAAGTAACTACACAGCGACAAAAAAGTTTAGAAACTCAGACGACTACACTCCTGGTGGAAAAAATAACAAGAGACCTGACCGAGCTTTGAGCGTCTATTGCAATCTCATTCGACGCTATTTTAAGGATACTGCACCGATAGTTTTGGGTGGAATAGAGGCGAGTTTGCGACGCGTAACGCACTATGATTACTGGTCAAATAAGCTCAAAAAACCTATACTTTTTGACTCCAAAGCGGATATTCTCATTTATGGAATGGGCGAGATAGCTATTGAGGAGCTTACTTATGCTCTGGCATGTGGAAATGATTTTCGTGATATTCGAGGCGTTTGTTACATCGCCAAAGAGCCAAATTATGAGTACTACCAACTCCCCTCACATCAAGAGTGTTTAGATGACAAAGAGAAGTACATAGATTTGTTTGATCTATTTTATGACAACAACGACCCAATTGCGGCAAAAGGGCTTTGTCAGCCGGTGGATAACCGCTACCTCATTCAAAACCCGCCATGTGATTACCTGAATGAAGCGGAGATGGATGCAAACTCCAACCTTCCTTTTACAAGAGAGTTGCATCCCTACCACGCTAAAGATGGAAAAGTGAAGTGTTTGGAGACGATTAAATTCTCCATTATGACGCATCACGGCTGTTGGGGGGAGTGTAATTTCTGTGCTATCGGGGTGCATCAAGGAAGACGCATACGAACCCGCTCGGAGGAGAATATTCTCAAAGAGGCAAAAGAGTTTAATCAGTACAAAGACTACAAAGGCGTTATCTCCGATGTTGGCGGACCAACGGCAAATATGTATGGCTACGAGTGTGATAAAAAGCTCAAATTAGGCACTTGTGACCACCAAAGATGTGTCGATGCCTCAAGACTTTGCCCCGTGATGAAAGTTGACCACAGCCGAAATATAAACCTTCTGCGACAAGTGCGACAAGTCGAAGGTGTGCGACACGCTTTTGTGGCTTCTGGTGTACGCTACGACCTCATAACAGCAGACAAAAAACATGGCTACGAATACCTCAAAGAGATGGTCAAGCACCACATCTCAGGACAGATGAAAGTAGCTCCAGAACACACCCAGCAACATGTCCTCGAACTCATGGGAAAACCAAATAAGCAAACACTCATAGATTTCAAAAAAATGTATGACAAACTCAACAAAGAAGAGGGCAAAAATCAGTTTTTAACCTACTATCTCATCGCTGCTCATCCAGGGTGTGAAGAAAAAGATATGCACGAGCTCAAACGATTTACTCAAGATGAACTCCACATGAATCCAGAACAAGCTCAAGTTTTTACCCCAACCCCTGGCACTTACTCCGCTGTAATGTACTACACAGAACTCGACCCAAAAACGCGTAAAAAAATATTTGTTGAAAAAGATACAGCAAGAAAAGAGAAACAAAAGCAGATAGTTGTCAAAAAAGAGGGCTTTTCAAGCGGATTTGCTTCGTAAATTTGACTTTAATAAAATGTGAGTATTATTATGTTTTACACTTCATATCCATTAGAACGATAAATATATATTTTATTAAGATTCTAATTTTGAAAAAAAAGTTATATATTGAGGATTTTTAATACTGTAAACTATGGCGTTTAAACACCATGAATTTTTTAAAATATATTGATGAAAAGAGGAATTATATATGGCAATAATGTATCCGGAAGAACCATTCAATACGAATTCTCAAGCTGAGACGAACATGTTTTATTTTTTAAAAAAACAATTATCAGAAGATTTTATTATTTTACATAGTTTTGCATGGCTTTCATCATTTTTACAAAAAACTGGATATACACCAGAAAAAGAAATAGATTTTTTAATTTTACATAAAATTTATGGTGTTTTGGTGTTAGAAGTAAAAGGCGGAGATATTAAATATAAAGGATATTGCTATTTTTCAAATAATAAAAAAATAAATCACCCAGATAAACAAGCCGCTAGTAATATGCATGCCTTTCGAAAATTAATCTTGGATAATCTTGGATTAACTTATTCAGTAGGATTTGCAGTTGTCTTTCCAGATACATTTTATGATAAAAACAATACTCCACCATCGTTAGTTATACAAAATATTAAGCTTATTATTGATAAAAATGATATATGTAACCTCGAAACAAAAATAATAGAGATAATGCTTTATTGGAAAAAGCAATTTAATAAAGAACATAATTCCGAGAAATTTAAGGATATTATAAACTTTTTAGTAAAAATGGACAATAGAAAGTTTTCCTTAAAAGATAAAGTTGAGTATGATGAAAAAAAATGGCTTTATCTGTCCTCTGAACAAGATAAGTATTTGAAACTTTTAATAAATAATAAATTAATGTATATAAGTGGACGTGCAGGAACAGGAAAAACTATTTTAGCAATTATTTTATCAAGATATTTAAAAGATAAAAAAATACTTTTTTTAACATATAATAAACTTATCTCAGAACAAGTGAAATCAGAAGTTAATTCTAATACAGATGCAATGACATTTCACAAATTTTTAAAAATAAATGCTCCTAATTCAATTAATTTTTTAGATGATAGTGATAGTGCTCTGGAATATATTATAAATAATTATAAAAATATGTATGATGTTCTAATAGTTGATGAAGCACAATCTCTTAATATTAGATGGCTTATTAAATTAAAAAAATATTTTTATGACAATAACAAAGAAGTATTCCTTTTTGCAGACACTATTCAATCTCTTTCTGGTGAAGAAAAGAATACAGATGAATTAATTATGAAAGAGTTGTCAATAAGTGACAGATATGTTTTAACAAAAAACTATAGGGCACCAGAGAAAGTATACAATCGATTAAATGAATTTTTTCAACCAAATATTGAACATAGTAGTGTGCGTGAAGTTACAAATAAAGATTTATTTGAAGTATTTGATGATGATCCAAGAGGCAAGCTAGTCAAAGCACTGGATTATTTGGAAAATGATAATGTAAATATGAAAGATGTGGCTATTCTAGTTTCAAGTAATTTAGGAGGTTTTGATAGTATAAAACTTGAATTTCAAGGTAAATATCCTGAACTCATAGTAGAAACAATAAATAAATTTAGAGGAATGGAAAAACCTGTAATTATCATTCTTTTAGCGATAGAAAATGATTTTAATGAACTTTATGTAGCTTATTCCAGGTCTACAACACAAACAATAGTAATTGTAGATAAACCTTTAATATTCTCAATGCCAGACTTTGCTAGTCTTTTATTAGAATCAAATACAACACAAAATTCAATAAAACAATTAATTAGTAATCATATAAACAATTTAAGACAAGAATATTTTATAGAAGAAAATAAAATAAAACATTATCCTTCTACATTTCAGTTGTATTTTCAGGAAAATTTTTGGATTATTAAATGTATTAAAGAACTGACAATAGAATCAAAAATATTAATAATGTATCTAAGCATTCATAATGAAATAATTATAGTATTTGAAAATCAGAAACTCGAAAAAGTGAAATTATTTCATCCCTTATGTGATAATGAATCTGATAATCTGAAATTTGATAATCTGAAATATTCATATTGTTCGGGATGTAAAAAAATACACATATAATGCTGTAATATCTAAAAAATATTTTTGTATTATTTGTAGTGACAAAAAGAGTATAAATAAAAAAATAATGAATCGTAAAGCATATAGCCAAGATGAGTTTTATTTATTAAATTTAATTTCTATATTCAAAAATATTAAAGATAAAATTGAAAATGATGATAGGTTTTTATTTTTAGATGAAATCAATAATAAATATAATCTTATAGCATATATTGAATTATTAAAAGTTCTTACAGATGAGTTTAAATATGATGAAATCATTAAATTAAATTATCTAAGAACTCATGATTCTTTAAATAATAACATTTATTTGCAATCTAAGTGGGGTACTTATTGTCAATATCTTACATCTAAATTAATTAGTTATGATATTTTAGTAAAAGAAAGACAGGGTATATATAAACTTAAAATATAATTTTTTACTATAAAACTAGATGAGTATAACTTAGCAGATAGTAGTGAAAAAAGAGGGCTTTTCAAGCGGATTTGCTTCGTAAAAGTTTATTGTAAAAATAAAATGTATGTTGAACCAAAATTATAGGAGGAAGTAGAGCTATGAAAAACTATTTTGAGATATTCTGGCAATTTTTACTTCTTGGGTTAACAAGCTTTGGTGGTCCTATGGCTCATATAGGTTATTTTAGAAAAACTTTTGTCGAAAAATTACACTGGTTAGATGATGAAGCGTATGCAAAAATTGTAGCTTTGAGTCAGTTTTTACCAGGTCCTAGCTCATCACAAGTTGGATTTTCTATTGGGCTTAAAAAAGGTGGTTTTATTGGTGGAGTTTTAGCTTCAATCGCTTTTACTGCACCTTCATTCTTTTTACTCTATTTTTTGGCAATACTCAATATAAATAGTATTGAAAATGAAATAATTTTTGGAATCATAAGTGGATTGAAACTATTTGCTGTCGTTGTCGTAGCAGATGCAACACTTTCCATGTTTAAAAATTTTTGCAAAACAAAAGTAACAATTTTTATTTTTATTTTAAGTGCTTTTATATTGCTCTTTTATCAAAACTTTTTATTGCAAATCGTAGTGATAGTTTTCGCTGGTGTGATTGGAGCAACATTTATAAAAGTTGAGTCAAAAGAGCAGATACAAAATTATGAAAAACCAAATAGTATAATTTTATTTCTATTTTTTACTATTTTAGCTTTTACTATTCTTGCAAACTCTCACAATCAACTTATAAATTTTTTCAACTCATTTTATCAAATAGGTAGCCTTGTATTTGGTGGTGGGCATGTGATACTTCCTTTGATAGCAGAAAATTCATCTGTCGATGAAAATAGTTTTTTGGTGGGGTATGCCTTAGCTCAAGCGGTACCCGGTCCAATGTTTGCAATCGCTTCCTATCTTGGTGCAGTAAGTTTTGATACTACTCCATTGTTGGGGGCATTTGTTGCTACACTTGGTATTTTTTTACCTGGATTTTTACTTATAATGGCTTTTGAAAAAAGTTTTGAAAGCTATTCGAAAAAAACTCATATTGCCACTGCATTGATTGGAATAAATGCAAGTGTCGTTGCCATGTTATTTGCTGCACTTTGTAATCCTATAATTCCAAGTGCCATAACATCCATATGGGATTTGATTTTTGTATTAGCTGGATTAGTTATTATGAAAAAATATAAAATTCATATTTTTTATTTTATCTGTTTTTATTGTTTATTGGGTGTTATTATCTAAACCAAGTCATCAATACTATGCGGTTTTTCTACGGCATAGCCTTGTGCATAGTGGACACCTATCTTTTTTAACTCTGCGACAATCGCATCACTCTCACTATATTCTGCAACAATTTTGAGATTCATAAGAGAACCGATTTTAAAGATGGATTCAACCATACCTCTGTCAATTTTATTTGTAAGCATGTGCTTGATAAAAACACCATCTATTTTTAAAAAGTGGATAGGAAGTTGTTTTAAATAGGCAAATGATGAGAGTCCTGTACCAAAATCATCGAGTGAAAATCGAAACCCTTTGGCGATAAGCTTTCTAAAAAAATCTTTCGATTCATTGAGATTGGCTATGGCTGTACTCTCTGTAATCTCAAATATGACTCTGTTGCAATCCATATTATATTTTTGAGTAAGTAAAAGAACATCATTGACAAATTCTATATCTGAAATACTTTGCCCCGTTATGTTGAGAGAAAAAGCTATATTTTTTGGAAGCGTTTTTTCATGGAGTGTAAACCAACTAAAAAACTCTTCTATAACATATCTATCTATTTTTGGAAGGAGAGCATATTTTTCGGCATGTGGAAGAAAGGAGTCTGGATAAATAATTGTGTTATTATCATCACGAAGTCGAATCAGAACCTCATAATGGTCATTCTCTGCAATTAAATCTTTTATTTTTTGAATATGGAGTATAAATTTTTTATCTTTTATCGCACTGTTGATTTTTGAGACCCAATTGAATTGCTGTTCATTATTAAGATGCACAAGGTCACTCTCTTGAGCGATGTAGTATCTATTGCGTCCTCGTTCTTTGGCTACATAACATGCCAAGTCTGCACTGCTTAAAATCAATGTTGCGTTACTGTTGTGGATATCTATCATGGAGATACCAATACTCATACCGATTTTAAATTTTTTCTCACGCCACATAAAGGTATGCTCCAGCACTGTATCTATGAGTTTTTGAGCTATCTCTTTTGAGAGGTTTTTGTCACAATTAAACAAAATAAGTCCAAATTCATCACCGCCAAATCGCGATAAAAAGTCATTTTTTCGAATGATTCTTCTCAGAAGGGAGGCGACTTGTTTAAGAACCTCATCTCCAGCCATGTGACCAGCTGTATCGTTAATAATTTTAAATTTATCAAGATCCATAAAGAGCAGGGCATGTTGCGAGTTATCCCTTTGTGGTTGTTGTACAAGATTACTCAAAATAGTTTCAAATCCAAGGCGATTATTCAGTTTGGTAAGTGGGTCATGCGTAGATTGCCATTTGATTCTTCGTTCCTCTTTTTTCTTATAGGTTACATCGTGAAAGACCAAAATAGCACCTTCAATCACCCCATGAATATTTTTAATCGGTGCAAAGGAGTTCTCGATTGCAAACTGTCGTCCATATCTATTGACAAGAAAGGTGTGATTACTAAGTGAGATAACTCTCTCTTCTCTGATAGAGACATAAATCTGAGACTCCAA
>JAABQD010000038.1 GCA_011391635.1 Sulfurimonas sp.
TTCTTCGACTTAGTTCGTTAATCAAACTCGTTTTTTTTCATTCTCCCTTGTCACTCCTTTTTGGAGTGACACTTTCTCTCATTTTTTTTACTAAGTGGCATGTGGAAATACTCAAACAATGTTTTATTGATTGATAATCTCTTTCGCCTCTAATAATAATTCTTTTATTTCTGTATAGTCATATTGATTAAAAGCACTGCTGAGATTCTCAATGAGACTCTCTTCTACAACTGTTTTAAGAGAGTTTAAAATCACATTCATCTTTGTTGGACTTATATAATTACTCTCCTCTGTATCTTTTATCACTGCATCTATCAAACTATTTAGCTCATTTGTATCGATTGAAATTTCCTCTTCTAAAAGAGTAAATTTACTTTTTTCTATCGATGCGAGAACTTTTTGCATCTCTTGTTTTAAACTATCGACCAAAATAGCTGTTTTTGCTTTGTTTGGGCTACTTCCTATCTCTGAACATAAAGAAGCGACACCATTGACTCTCAAATTTCCACTGATACCTTTGAGTTTATGGATATACTCTTTAAACTCTTTTGAATCAAAATCGAAATTGCTAAGATGCAGCTCATAATCTTTATAGTTTGCTTCATAACTTTTTAAGAGCAGAAAAATTTGTTCTTGCGTTAAAGGTAACGATTGCATCAATAACTCTATATCTACACCATAAATGTCCATAGTTGTTTCTATCTCTTTCATCTCTTTATCTTTGATACTGTTTATCCCTAGATATTTCATTAAAATGATTTCTAACTCTTTTGTATCAATTGGTTTTGAGATATGCTCATTCATTCCAACACTCTTTGTAAGCTCTTTATCTTTTTGCATAACTGCAGCACTGAGAGCTACGATAGGCGTTTGATTGTTGCTTTGTCTCATAATTTTTGCAGCTTCAAATCCATCCATTACAGGCATCTGAAGATCCATAAAAATAAGATCAAAATTCTCTTTTTTTACTATTTCCACAGCTTCCAACCCATTATTGACGACAATAACTTCGAGTCCATAACCGAGAAGATTTTGTTTTGCAACAATTTGGTTTATCTCATTATCTTCTACAAGAAGAACTTTTCCTTCTATTTGTAGGATTGCATTTTCCTCTTTTTTTAAGACTTCATTCGTAGAAGGAGAATCTTTGTATTCAAGTTTGAGTGTAAAATAAAATTTGCTCCCACTATTTTTTTGACTCTCTATCCAAATCTTTCCATTCATAAGTTCGACTATCTGTTTGCTTATCATCAAGCCAAGACCAGTTCCACCATATTTTCTCGTGTTGGAATTGTCTGCTTGACTAAATGGCTGGAATAGCTTGATTTGTTCGTTTTCATCCATGCCTATGCCTGTATCCATAACACAAAACTCTAATTCTATAGAATGACCCTTTTTCTCAAGGATTTTTGTGACAAGAGAGATAGTTCCGGCATGTGTAAATTTAACTGCATTTCCTATGAGATTATTCAAGATTTGCATAATTCTCAAGCTATCACCTATGAGAATATTCGGCATATCTTGCTGTGTGTCAAAAAAGAGTTTCAACCCTTTTTCCTGAATTTTATACCCAAATAAATCATTGATATTTTGCAAAATTTCCTCAAGTGAAAATTCGCGTTTTTCCATATCTAACTTTCCTGCTTCAATTTTGGAATAATCCAAAATATCATTTATAACACTCAAAAGTGCCTTGGAAGATGTTTGTGATTTTTTGAGATATTCATACTGCTCTTTTTTTAATTCTGTATGCAAAACAAGGTCTGTAAGCCCGATGATACCATTGAGTGGTGTTCTGATTTCATGAGACATATTTGCCAAAAATTCACTTTTTGCTTTATTGGCATTTTCTGCACTCTCTTTTGCTTCGATAAGTTCTTGGCGATCATGTTTATTTTGTGTTATATCTTTTGTACTAATCAAAAACCTCTGTTTATCTGGCATAAGAGCTATACTCATGTTGATTGTAATCACTTTGCCATCTTTAACAATACAAGATTTTTCAAAATTTGTAATAAATCCCTTCTCAAACACTTCATCTATTGCGGCTAAAGCTCTAGGAACATCTTCAGGAATACTCAAACCTAAACATGTTCTTGTTAAAAGCTCTTCTCTTGTAAAACCTGTCATTTTAAGATACGCGTCATTGAACTCTAAAAAATTACTCTCTAAATCAAGAATGGCAAGACCATCTTTTGTCGTTTTAAAGATAGTTTCAAACTCATCTTTTTGAAGTTCTATCTGTTTTTGAATATTGATTTTTTCAGTGATATCTATACCGATAGTAGCCAAATAATCCATCGTGCCATCTTCTTTGGTCACTAAAGTATTTGCCCACTCAAACATTCTCTCTTCGCCAGTTCTTGAAATCCATCTATTTTGATAGCTTTTTGTAATAATGCCTTGTTTAGCGTTGTCTATAATTCCTGCAACTTTATCCCGTACTTCTTCTGGTAACAAACATTTCCAAAAATAGGGCGTTTGACTTATCTCTTCTTCACTATATCCCGCGAATACTTGACCATACTGATTGAGTTTTATCATCGTTCCTGTCGCATCGATTACAGCGACTATCGAGTTAACATTTTCAAGAATAGCAGAGATGAAATTTTTTTCTTTGAGTACAAAATTTTGTAACTCTCTCTCTTTTGTCATATCATGGAATGTTGCATACAAAAGAGGTTGCTCATCCAAAACAATTTTTGTTACATTCACAGATACATTTTTTAGAGAGCCATCTTTTGTTTTATGTTTGGTAAAAAAATGGTCCCAACCTCTTTGTAAAATATTTTCTTGTCTTTTTTTGATAGCCTCTTCATCTTCAAGTACTTCCAAATCTTTAACACTTATGTTTGAAAACTCCTCTTTTGTATATCCATAAAATTCACACGCTTTTTGATTGTACTCTATAAATTTTTGTGTCTGTAAATCAACCAATACTATAGCATCCAAGGACTCTTGAAAAAGTGTAAAAAACTTGAACTCTGCTTTTTTAATCTTATCTGTAAAATTTTTAGTTTCCTCAATATCTGTATGTGAACCTACCATTCTTACTGGATGTCCATTGCTATCCAAAGAAGCTTTTCCTCGTGTGAGAATCCACTTGTATTTGCCATCTTTGCAACGCATTCGTAATTCATTTACATAAGAGTTATTTGAAGGGTCTCTAAAATGCTCTTCAAGTGATTTTTTGATTTTTTCTTTATCCCCATCATGAATAAGTTCCAAAAAAGCTTCCGATGTATTTTTTATTTCATCTGATGAATACCCAAGCATGGTTTTCCATCTCGGTGAAAAATAGACTTGATTTTTCTTGATATCCCAATCCCAAATTCCATCATTGACCCCATCGAGTGCAAGTTCAAATCTATCCTTCAACTCCATAAAAAGATTTTTTTGATTGATAGTTCTATAAATAAAGAAGAAAAGGAGCAGTAAAACAGTCATCAAAACAATATTGATACTATTTTTATTTTTTAAAATTTGTTGCAACAGTTCATCATCTTCATACGCTACAATCCATGCAGTCGCTTTTTCATTCCCATACTCTTGGATAGGATAAAAAGATATTGCCATAATCTGATTCTCATAATGAGACTCAAGAGCAAAAGGTTGATTCAATGCCATCTTTTTTTCTATTTCTGGCAAAATAGGGTTTAATCGAGCTTTATTATTGATTATGCACTCTTGGCTCTGATGTCTTTGTTCAATAGTTATCATATACTCTGGATTTTCATCACTCTGTTTATAATTGGGGACCTGTGCATCTTCTTGAACAGCTATATTTTTACTGACTATAAAATGTGAATGAACTTTATTTACAACTGTAAGATAATCTTGCAACAAAGCACTTGCAAATGAAATTTCAACTGCACCTATATAATTTTTATTTTTGTCATAGAGTGGATAAACATTTCTAAAAGCATGGGCGGATTTTCCTTGAACAAAACCACGAAACAACTTTTTTGTCTCATTGACTAAAGCATAATCTTTTCTAATTTCATGAAGATTATCACCAAACATATCTACTTTGTGCATTCGCAAAAAAACTTGATTATCAGGAAAAACAAAATTGTACTTGAGAATAGAGTAAGTTTTATATTCTTGAAATTGTGTCGCTAGGAGAGTATTTAACTCTTCTCTTAATTGTGCTAGTATTTGTGGGTCTTTGGTTTGATTTGCTTTTGCAAATATCTCTATCGCCTCACTATTTGTCATCGTTTCATTATAAAAAAGGTCAGCTAAATTCGCTTGATTGTATAAAAATATATCGTAATGTGTATGGAGATTTGAGAGATGTTTATCCAGCACAAGATTGACTCTGGTTTGCGTATTTAAAGAATTAAAATAAAAAATCAATCCGACCAAAAAAAGATAAAGAAATGAGAGCAAAAGAACACTTTTTTTCACGATAAATACCTTCAAATAAAACTTATGTGTTAGATGTAATTATTCTACAGAAAACAAGATTAAAAATGAACTAATTTATAATATCTTCTTAATTATTTATCAAACATAACAGAACCAAGTCGCACCATATTGGAGCCACATGCTATGGCGAGTTCAAAATCTCCGCTCATTCCCATAGAACAAATTGTTGCCCCGTTGCATTGTTTATAAATAGCGTAAGTAGTCTCAAAACTCTTTTTGATTATCTCTTTGTCTTCGCTGTGTGCTCCGATACTCATAACGCCTTTGAGGTTGATATTTGGACACTCATTTTGAATCTGTTTATAGACTCCACATGCCAACTCTGGCATAACTCCATGTTTAGACTCCTCTTTTGCGGAGTTTATTTGCAAAAGTGTATCTAAAATCATATTTTTTGCTTCTAGTCTTTTTTGAAGCTCTTGTGCCAATTCTAAAGAGTCAAGAGCATGAAAAAGAGCAGGGTGTAAATCAAGAAAATGATTAATTTTATTTTTTTGAAGATTGCCTATCATGTGCCATTCAAGTGGATATGCTTCTAGTTCTTGGGCTTTTGCTTTGAGGTCTTGTACTTTGTTCTCTCCGAAGGCTCTTTGTCCAATTTTATAGAGTTTTTCTATTTCACTTGCAGTAGAATATTTACTCACAGCAATAATTTTGACGATGTGATGTGGGCTGACTTTGAGCCTTGCATTTTCTACGCGTCGTATTACATCATCTATATATATTTTGTATTCCGTAGTGTTCATATTTATCCTATTAATCTATTTATATCGTTATAAAGTCCAAGTCCCATGAGCGAAAAGAGAAGAACCCATCCAGCAATTGTGAGTTTGATAACCACAGCTTCACTTGGGGTGCGTCTGGAGAGTAATTCATAAAGATTAAACATGATATGACCACCATCCAAAGCAGGAATAGGTAATAGATTTAAAACACCCAAATTGACTGAGATAAGTGCGGCAAAAAAGAGAACACTCATCCATCCCGCATCGGTTGCATCTGAAGTGAGTTTGACGATACTGATAACTCCTCCTAACTCTTTTGCAGGAACATCTCCTAGGAGAAGTTTTTGAAGACTCGTAAAGATAAGAGTAGAAGCAAAAACGGTCTGTTCTGAAGCATATGCAAAAGTTTCAAAGAGATTTAAATCAAGTGTGTGAGAAACTCCTGCACTTCCTATTCCAATCATTTTTCTTTGAATAGTTTCGTTGTATAAATTTGTACTTTGGGTAAGTTTTGGTGTAAGTGTGAGAGACTCTATCATACCGTTACGAATGATTTGAAGATTTAAAGCACCTTCAGACTTTTCAATCATCTCTGCCATCTCTTTCCATGTGGAAATTTCAACTGCATTGATAGATTTGATTGTGTCATTTGTTTGGACTCCTGCGATTTGTGCCGGTGAATCTTGTGCGACTGTTCCAATGACGGGCGAGAGGACACTTGGACCTCCCAGAGCAATGATAAAATAGAGAACAAAAGCTAAAACAAAATTTGCCAAAGGTCCAGCTAAAAGTATAAAGATTTTTTGTAATGGAGTCTTCACATTATAACTATCAGCATCAAGAGAGATTTTGGTAGGGTCTGTGTCATCTTGACCTTTCATCTTAACATATCCGCCAAGTGGGATGGCAGAGATACTCCACTGTGTTCCCCATTTATGAAATGAGAAGAGTTTTTTTCCAAAACCTATACTAAAAACCTCTACAAAAACACCCATAAATCTTGCTGCAAAGTAATGCCCAAGTTCGTGAAAAAAGATAAGAGCTGAGAGGACAAGAAGTGAGACAAACCAACTCATATGTTATTCTCTTTTAAAAGTGCCGCTCTAAAGCCATAAAGGTACTCTAACCCTGAGTAAACGGTTAAAAAGACTGCAAACCAAAGAAGTTCTGCTCCAAAATTCCAATGCATGAGTAAAAAGCCTATCGCAATCATTTGTGCAACTGTTTTGATTTTTCCAGCCAGAGAAGCCTTGACACTAATACCTTCACTGATTGCAATAGTGCGTAATCCAGTGATAAAAAGCTCACGAACTATGATAATATAAATAGCCCATGCAGAAGCTTCCCCAATCATCATAAGCCCTAAAAATGCAGCGAGTGTGAGCATCTTGTCAGCCAGTGGGTCGAGAATTGCTCCAAGCATTGTCGATTGATTCCACTCTCTTGCAATGTAGCCATCGAAAAAATCAGTCGCAGAAGCGAGTACAAAAAGTAAAGATGCAAAATAGTAGTTCCAGCTGATGTGATAACCATTATCTGTAAAAAATTGGGGGTTGAGTATAATCCAAAACATAAGAGGTGCTAGTAAAATACGAAGTGATGCTAATGCATTTGGAAGATTAAGCAAAGATATCCTTGATAGTTGAAATGGCATGATTTTAGCCTCTTATTACTTATTTAGACTTTAGAATTTGTTCTTTGTATTAGTTGACAAAAATCAACTTAAATTTTAGAATATATATATACAATTCGCTATTAAAAAATGAGGAGTGTTCTAAATGAAAAAAATAGCTGTATTATTTGTGGTTTTAGGTTTAAGTTCTGTATTGATGGCAGATGCATATACAAAATGTGCGAGTTGCCATGGTGCTGCAGGTGAAAAAGTTGCAATGGGAAAAAGTAAAGTTATTGCGGATATGAGCAAAGCGGACATTACAGCTGCTCTTAAAGGATATAAAGATGGAAGTTATGGTGGAGCTATGAAAGGCTTGATGACTGCACAAGTAAAAGATTTAAGTGATGCAGATTTTGCTGAAATAACTGCTAAAATCGGTAAATAATCTCTTTTTCTCTCTCAAAGTATTTTTTTGAGAGAGATTTTTTAAATCTCAAAAGGTCGATTAATCATCTTGAATGCTTAACTCTATCTCAATGGCTTTATTGATGCACGATTCAATGGATGTCGTGTCTGCGATATATGGTTGTATGTTTGGGGGAAAATATTTTGCTGTTGTGTGTCCAATAGATATGGCTGTATAGCTCTCTTTCCAACTGAATTTTTTAAAAAAACAGTGAATAGTTGATGGCGACGAAAAAATTATATAAGCATTTTTTGGTAGTTCTTTAGCTTTGATGTTTTCATTACAACTATTTTCATAACAGATGATATGCTCACAATCAATTTTTGCATCTTCAAGTATTTCGATAAGGTTTGTCACAACTTTTTTACCTCGTAAATAAAGAACTTTTTTGCCTTGTAACTCCTGTATCAGCTCATCTGCAAATTCATTTCCATGTTTCGTAAAACTGACAAATTTTAAGTTTCCACCAAGTTTTTTAACAGTTTTTGCCGTTTGTGCGGCTATTGTATATGCAGGAATTTTTTTCCATTCATTGCTAAAAGAATTCACTGCCAAAACAGCATTTTGAGATGTGAAAATCATGGCATCATACTTACTAAAATTTATATCATTCGCAACATAGGTAATTTTATAAAGTGGTATATTCTTTGCCATTTTTGTTTTTTTATCATTGAGTGTGTAGATATTCATATTGCTTATTTTTATTTTTCTTTTCATGAATGCTACATTTTTAGCGATAAAACTCTTTGGCTCTTTGTCTTCAAGTATAAGAACACTTTTATCTTTTTTTACAAAAAAATTAAATCTATGCTTACTTAACTCGTAGGTAAGCTTCATGAGTTCATCATATCTCTGCATTGGGGTATAGGAAAAATCAGGCATGAATGATTTACTATTTGTATTGTACTCATAGTAAAGTAGGTTTAATTTGTTAATCATTTTCGTAAAATTTATCATAATAAAATTTTATCTTTAATAAGTAAATTTTTGTGTCAAGAAACGGGGAAAGGAGAAAGTATTTGATTTATAAAAAAAATATTCTACCCAAAAATGGGTAGATTGTAAGTTGTACTGCTTATTGAAATGTAGTTCCGCCATCTACGACTATGGTCTGACCTGTCAGCCATGAAGATTCACTGCCACATAAAAAGAGACATGCACCTGTTAAATCTGTTGCTTCACCCATACGAGAGAGTGGAGAGCGACGAACTACTTCACTTTTTACCTCTTCATAATTTGGAAATGCTTTGAGTGCATCTGTATCGATTGGTCCACCACTTACTGCATTGACTCGGATATTTTTCTCTCCGAGTTCTGCTGCGGCATAACGAACCATCGCCTCAACTGCGGCTTTGTTTGTTCCATGTCCTGCATAGTTTGGAGTGTAAACCAAGTTTCCTGTTGAGCTCATACTGATAATACTTCCGCCACCTACAGCTTCCATTCTTTTTGCTGCTTCTTGTGCACCGACTACAAAAGCATCTACAGTTGCAGTGTAAATGTTATTAAGACCTTTTGGTTTAAGTCGCATAAATGGACCAAAACCACCTACAACAGCTCTTCCAGAGATAATAGCGTTGGAGATAAAAAAGTCTAATCTATCAAAATCTGCATCAAAAAGCTGATATACATCTTTGTATGTTTCAGGCTCTAAAATATTGAGTTCATACGCTCGACATTTGACACCAAATTGCGACTCTACATCTGCGATTATCTCATTTGCAACTTCCGCACTTGACGCATAAGTAAAGGCAACATTACACCCTTTTTGTGCGAAAGCATACACTATTGCCTTGCCGATTCCACGCGTTCCACCACTTACAAAGAGAGTTTTATTTTGCATTTTAGAGTCCTTTAATTTCATAGTTTTTCATAACAAGTTCAAGCTTTTTCATATTTTCTGCACTCGGATGCACAAGTGGAAGTCTATATTCTAAAGTATCAATAAGTCCTGCGATATACATTGCGGCTTTTATCATCACAGGATTTGATTCTATAAAAAGAACTTTATTGATAGGAAAAAGAATATCATTGAGTGCTTTTGCATCCGCAAAATTACCAGACAGAGCATCGCGTACGAGTTGGCTTTTAAGGTCTGGCAAAAGATTTGAAGTAACAGAAGTGATTCCTGATCCCCCATTGGCTAAAATTGGGTAGTCAATTGCATCGTCTCCACTAAATACTTTGAGCTCTGGTCTGCGTGAGAGAAGTTCAATAGTTCGTTCTATACTGCCTGTTGCTTCTTTAATGCCATAGATATTTTTGACATCATCAAAGAGACGGATAACAGTGTCTGCTGTAATATCCACCACAGTGCGTCCTGGAACATTATAAAGCATAAATGGGAGTTCAGGTACAGAAGAAGCGATTGCTTTATAGTGTTGGTAGAGTCCCTCTTGAGAAGGTTTGTTGTAGTAGGGTGCAACAGAAAAGATTGCATCAACACCGCATTTTTGTGCAGTTTTTGCCGCTTCTATCGCTTCTGCTGTGGAGTTACTTCCTGCACCTGCTAAAACTTTTGTTTTTGTTCCTTTACATACTGCAACTGCAATTTCCATACATATTCTATCTTCATCATAAGTGAGTGTTGCACTCTCCCCAGTCGTTCCAACAGGGCAAACAGCATCAATTCCGTTATTTATCTGTCTTTTTATGAGGTTTGCGTACGCAGTCTCATCTAATTTTCCATTTTTAAATGGGGTTATGAGTGCTGTGGTTGAACCTGTTACAATCTCCATTTAGTTCCCTTTTTTTAGTATAAGCGTTGTTGATTTATCAAAGTTGAAATATTTATTTGCTACCTCTTTGACTTTAGCAGCGGTAATATTGTTGATATTTTCTTCATAATTGAGAAGAGGAGCCAAGTCACCTCGGACAAAATAGCCCCCAAAAAGTTCTGCAACTGATGTAGAACTCTCTAGTGAGTAGATAAAATCTGATTTTGTGTTGATTTTGACTTTTTCTAGCTCTGCTTGTGTTACTTCTGTAGTTTTCGTCAGCTCTATCTGAGTAATAAGCTCTTTTTCCACATCTTCTGCTTTTACACCATGGTTACATGTTGCTAAAAATATAAATAAATTTGGGTCTGTTGCTTCCATATTATAGGCGTAAATAGAGTTTACCATCTGTTTTTTGTCAATAAGTTCTTTATAAAGTCTTGAGCTCTTTCCAGAATATAAAATTTCAGAAATCATGCTGAGTGTTGGTTGATCTGCATCTTTAAAATTTGGAATATGAAAAGTGATTGCCAACATTTCAACTTCGCTCTCTTTGATGATATTGACTCTTTTTGCACCATCTTGTTCAGGTTCTACGAATTTAACTTCAGGAATTTTTGCTCTGTTTTTTATCGCACCAAACTCTTTTTTGGCTTTTTTGAACACCTCTTTTGGATTCACATCGCCAGTAACCATGAGGATTGCATTGCTTGGCTGGTAGTAAGTTTTGTGAAAATCTCTGATATCTTTTATCGTCCATGTACGGATATCATTCATAAAACCGATTGGTGTCCAGTGGTAGGGATGATATAAAAAAGAGTTGTTAAACATTTTAAAGTAGAGATATCCAAGTGGAGAATTGTCTGTTCGCCATTTTCTCTCTTCTGTTACGACATCTCTCTCTGGTTGAAACTCTTTATCTTTGAGATTTAAATTTTGCATAAGTTCAGCAAAAAGTCCTAGTGATTTACCAAGATTTTCTGTGCTTGATTTGATGAAGTAATGCGTATAATCAAAGCTTGTTGAAGCATTATTAACTCCTCCTACACTTTTGATTTTTTTGTCAAACTCTCCTGCATGGAGGTTTTTTGTGGATTTAAAGTTCATGTGTTCGAGCATATGAGCGATTCCTGTTTTGCCCATTACCTCATTGCGACTACCGACTTTGTAAAAAATATCTGTGCTGATAACATTTGTTTCGTTGTGAAGTGGAATAACAACGACTTGTAATCCATTTTCAAGCGTTTTTGTTTCGTATTTTGGTAGCGATGATGCCATTAAAGTTCCTAAGATAAGTGTTAAAGTGAGTAAAAATTTCATACTATTTTCTATCTGCACCAATAGCTTGAGAGATATTGGTGTATCCATCTGCTTTTAAGAGTTCAATCAACCCTAGATTGATATCACGAATCATATCTGGACCACCAAATACTAATCCACTATAGATTTGAACTAGAGAAGCACCTGCTTTTATGCGTCTGTATGCTTCCTCAGCAGAGTTTATACCACCCACAGAGATAAGTATTGTTTTGCCATAGAGTTCTCGTGCTATTGCATCAAAAATCTCAAAACTTTTTTCTCTTAACACTGCACCGCTGAGTCCACCGATATCTTTTGGATTTTTGACAAGTGAATAGTCTACGGTTGTATTTGTAGCAATAATTCCATCTGCACCAGCTTCCACTGCCATTTTTGTAAGTGATACTGCATCTTCTTTGCTCATATCAGGAGCAATTTTAAGCAAAATTGGTTTATCTGTTATCGCTTTTGCCTCAGCAAAAAGTCTTGTAATAAACTCCTCATTTTGTAAATCTCGTAAACCTGGAGTATTGGGTGAAGAGATATTAATAACAAGATAATCTCCTAATGAATGAAGTGTTTTGATAAGTGTTATGTAATCATTAATTGCTTCATTCTCTGGTGTGATTTTATTTTTGCCGATGTTCACACCGATTGGAGTTGTAAAAGGGTAGATTTTTTTCAGTCTTTGTTGTACTTTGAGCAGACCATCGTTGTTGAAACCCATGGCATTTTGAAGTGTTTCTTCTTCCACATGCCGAAACATTCTCGGTTTTGGATTCCCATCTTGAGGTTTTGGTGTCACCGTTCCAATCTCAGTAAATCCAAAACCCAAAGCCTGTATGCCTCGCACCATCGTAGCATTTTTATCAAATCCTGCACCTAAGCCGATAGGATTAAAAAATGTACGACCAAAAAGCTCTTGCGTTAAAATTTCATCGCTTATGAAGTGAGAACTCAAAAAAAGATTTGAAGCCATTGGGCAGTAATTAGGAATTCGTAAAACACATTCGGCAAGATGATGTGCAGATTCAGGTTGTAGCTTAAAAAGCCAAGGTTTAATGTTTTGATAATTTATCATATATTTCACTTTTTAAAAATTTATGGATTATACTAAAATAAAGGTAAAATAGTAATAAATAAGAAGGAGTTATGCATGAAGAGCGTGAAAGTATTGGTGCCTTTGGCATGTGGATTTGAAGAGATTGAAGCTGTCACGATTATAGATGTTTTAAGAAGAGCAGGGATAGAAGTTTTGGTTGCATCTTTAGATGAAAATGCTCTTGTAGAGGGTGCTCATGGACTTATTATACAGTCAACTATTGAACTTAAAAATATAGATATCTCTGGGCTAGATATGATAGTGCTTCCAGGTGGTTGGAGAGGAACACATGCTCTTGCCGAAAATGAAAATATTATCAAAATTTTGCAAGAGATGAATGCAAAAGGAAAAGATATTGGAGCTATATGTGCAGCTCCTTATGTGCTCTATAAAGCGGGAGTTTTAGGAGAAAAATATACTTGTTATCCATCCGTAGAAGAGGAGATACGAGAAGAGGGCTATATCGGCGATGGAGCGATGGTTGTTGAAGATAAAAATATTTTAACATCAAGAGGTCCTGCAACGGCACTCTGTTTTGCTCTGCATATTGTCAAAAAACTAAAAGGAAAAGAGAGCTATATTGCTACCAAAGATGGGCTTTTAGCGGATTTTTGTGTGTGAGATTCTGGCATGTGGAAATAATTTCCACATGCCAAGAAAAAAGATTAACCGTCGTTATTGATGGTTTGTATAAGAACTTTTAAGACCTCTTCGGCTTTGTCGTTGGCTATTTGACAAGTTCCCGCAGCACTATGTCCACCTCCGCCGTTTTGGAGCATTAACTCGCCGATGTTTGTTTTTGAACTTCTGTTAACGATAGATTTGCCCGTTGCAAATACCGTGTTTTGTTTTTGGAATCCCCAAAGAACATGGATAGAGATATTTATCTGAGGATTGAGTGCGTAAATCATAAAACGATTTCCCGGAAAAATCGTCTCCTCTTCCCTTAAATCAAGCACAATTAGATTATTGTGAATCGTAGAGCATCTTGAGAGTTGGTCTTTAAAATCCTCTGCATATTTGTTAAAAAGTTCAACTCTCTCAACTACATCTGGAAGTTGCATAATTTGCTCAATATCGTGGTCGATGCAGTAATCAATCAAGTCCATCATAAGTTGATAGTTCGATACTCTAAACTCTCTAAAACGCCCTAAACCTGTTCTTGAGTCCATAAGAAAACTAAGAAGTTCCCAGCCCTGAGGGTTTAAAATATCTTCTATGCTAAACTGTGCTGCATCTGCTTTATCTACCGCTAGCATCATATCTTCTCTGACATGTGGAAGTTTTTCTGCACCGCCATAGTAGTCATAAACAACTCTTGCTGCACTTGGTGCTTCAGCAATAATAATGTGGTTTGAAGCTTTTTCGTTTCTGATAGTTTCACTCTCGTGGTGGTCAAAAACTAAATGTGCTTGCGGAACATAAGGAAGGTTTGTAATTATGTCATTAGAAGTTATCTCTATAGTTCCATCTTGCATATCTTTTGGGTGTACAAATGTGATTTCATCAATGAGGTTCAATTGCTTTAAAATTACCGCACACACTAAACCATCCATATCACTTCTTGTTACAAGTCTAAATTTTTTTCCCATTTTTTTCCTTTATTATTGTGTTTATTTTTTTCTATTTCATTAAATTAGAGCACTCAAGTTTTTAAAACTTCGCTCCGTAAAAAAAGACATTTTCCATAATTGCATCACTAATGTAAACAACTGTACATTCGATAGTTGTTCTATTATCGATAGGTGTATTCAAGACAAATTTCACTCTTTCACCTTGAGCTTTTTTAGGTGTCTCTTCTGTAAAATAAAAAGAGATTCCTGTTTCAGAAATATCAAAGATAAATGCATTTCTGTTGTTACTCTGTTCTGTTGCTAAAACAGGAGGTGTAAGCACTGTTCGTTTACTTGCTCTATTGTCAAGAACTACTTCAAAACCATCTGCTAGAGTTTTTAGCTCTGCACTTTTGTTAGAGATAATATCCATGACTGTTTTTGTAGCTTCTGCATTAATAAGCAGTAATTTACTCGATTTTTCAACATCATTTAGATTGTTGTTCACCTCTTGGAGCATTTTAGATTCATCTAAGAATTCATCATTAAAGCTATGGAGAGATGATGAAATCATGTCAAAACTCACTTTTATCTCATCAAAACTTTTGTTAATATTGTGTGAATTATCAATGAGTGATACAACACTTGTTTTAGATGATTTACCGCTTCTTACTACCGTATCTATTTGGTTTTCAATATTGACAAGTATCGTTGACATATCAATAGCATTTTGGCGAGAAACTTCCGCTAATTCTCTTACCTTATCTGCAACTACTGAAAAACTTCTTCCATGTTCTCCAGCTCTTGCAGCTTCTATCGCCGCATTGAGAGAGATTAGATTTGTCTCATCTGCAATGCCTGTGATAACTTCAACCATGGTAGAAACTTCCTGAGACAATACTCTCAGACCATTGATAGTTTCGGTTGTTTGATCCATGGAATCTGTAGCATTTCTTCCTTTTTCCAAGTTGTTTGCTACATCAAGCTGACTTTTTTCTATCAACAGTTTTGAGCTATTCGCACGATTGATAAGTCCATCTAGGGAGATACGCATCTGCTCATTTTCATTTAAAACATTGGAGAGTTTTCCTTTTGAATTGCCAATAGATTCATACTGCTTTTGTACATACTCATTTGTCTGATCAATTTTAACATAGCTATAACTTGATTGAAATGCCATATTTTTACTTGCATCCACAACATTGGATATAACAGGTTTAAGCGTGTCCACCATTGCTTTGAGATGTCTAAAGAGTCTATCAACCTCATTTGTGCTACTTCCGTGTTGGAGAGGTTCCCCTTTTATGAGGTCATCAATAACAAAGTTCCCTTTTTCTACTCTGAAGATAAGTTGTAACAGTTTATTGATACGCGTTGAAACATAAGTATTGAAAAGATAGTGTGTCAGAATAAGAATAATAACTATATTGATAAAGCCAGTGAGGATGTTGAGCCATATGTTTTCACTCAAAGCACTATAAAAATCACGCATATCAATTCTTACATCTTCAATAGCGATAACATCACCCGCTGTCCAAGCGGGGTGACATGCTTTACATTTATCTTCAGCAATCATAGGGCGAGAGAGCAAGTAATACTCTTTGTCTGAATCTTTTACAACTTTTTGTATCTCTTTGAGCTGTTTATTTTTTGCAAACTCATCTATGATTTGAGATTCATAAGGAGTAGCCAGGTTTTTTGGATTCATCGGCTCTTTTGAAGCCTCTTTAAAAAAAACTTTTCCACCAGAAATATGGGTAAATTTATCAAAAACCTCGTTTTGGATAATTTGAGGCGTCTCAGCCGACTCCCCACTAAAAAACTTCTCATTTCTTGATTCAAGGAGCACATCTGCAAAATCTAAAACAGATTTTGCCTGAGAGTTGAGATTTGCATTTAAAACATCTACTTGCTTTAAGTAGTTGTAATAATAAAACACACCCGAAATCACTATAAAAGCACCCGCAAACATTATAGAAAACATTGTGGCTAACTTATATTTTTTAACATCCATATTTTTCTCTTTTATTTAGTTTCTACGATAATAATAGCATGGTTTCACTGATTACTCTATGACATAACAGAGAATTTATGAAAAATTGGAATATTTTACACCTTTTCCCAGAAAGTACCCTGTGGCGTGTCCATAATGCCTATGCCATAAAGTAATATTTCATCACGGATTCTATCGGAAGTGATAAAATCTTTGATTTTTTTAGCCTCATCTCTTTGAAAAATCAACTCTGTAATTTTTGCTTTTGTTGTTTCATCCACTCCACTTTGAAAATATTCAAAAGGATTTTTCATCCCAAAACCTAAAACTTCTTCAATATACCCCAAGTTGGAGAGTGTTTGAGCTTTGAGTTCTTTATGTTTTCCAGCTGTATCAAGTGTTTCATTGGCATGTGTAATCATTGCATCGATGAGAGCAAGGCTATTAGAGATGTTTAAATCATCGCTGAGAGCTTTTAAAAGCTCTTCTTGAAAAAGAGTTTTTTCAGTTCCACATGCCAGACCAAAAAGCCTTTTTTTAAGTCTGTAAATCTTGTCAAGGCGTTTTTTAGCACTTTGTAAGTCCTCTTCGTTGAAGTTGAAATTACTTCTGTAATGCGTACTTAAAAGATAAAATCGTAACACTTCACCATCATACACTTTAAGAGCGTCTTTTAAGAAGAAGCTATTGCCCAAACTCTTTGACATTTTTTCGCCGTCAATGTTGACAAAACCGTTGTGCATCCAGTAATTTGCAAGTGCATGGTTCGTTCCACATCTTGTTTGTGCAGCTTCGTTTTCATGGTGAGGAAAAAGCAAATCCGCTCCACCACCGTGGATGTCCACAGCAAACTTGGCATGTGGAAGTGCCAGATGCTTTTCTATCATCGCAGAACATTCCACATGCCAACCTGGGCGACCTGCACCAAAAGGAGAATCAAAAGTGATACTTCCATCTTTTACGCTTTTCCACAGAGCAAAATCAGCAGAGTTCTTTTTCGCAGAGGAACTCTCAACTCTATTTTGTTTCTCCTCTTCCTCTTGAACTCTTTTACTGAGGCTAAGGTATTCGCTATCACTTGAAGTATCAAAATAGACATCGCCATCTTCGGTTTTATAAGCGTGATTTGAGTCGATGAGCTTTTGAATGAGCGTAAACATAGCATCCAAACTCTCCGTTGCTTTTGGCTCTAAATCAGGGCGAGAAACGCCGATGCTTTGCATCTCTTTATGAAAAGCTTCTGTGTAAAACTCCGTAATCTCTTTGATTGTTTTGTTTTGCTCTTGTGCTTTTTTGATGATTTTATCGTCAATGTCGGTGATATTTCGAGCATAAGTGACAGCATAACCGTTTGCTTTTAAGACACGAGTAAGCAAATCAAAAACCAAAGCACTCTTGGCATGACCTAAATGTGCATCGTCATACACCGTTGGTCCGCAAACATAAAGGCTCACTTTGCCTTCGTTTTGTGGAGTAAAAAGTCGTTTTATTTTTTGTACTGAATCGAATATATACATGTAATTATTTCCTTTTAAAAACCAGTTATCATAAAATCTATTGCCGAGATAATTTCATCTCTTTTATCTTCTACCGAGCAGACGATTGAGCCTAAATTGTTTACCGATATACCTGCGAGTTCGGCTGTGGACATGGTAACTTTTGAGCCGTTTATCTCAAACTGCGGATTGAGTATTTTTGCGGGTTTCATGTTTAAAACCAAGGGCACAACGACTCTTGTGGATAAATTTTTGAGTATATCGTTTTGAATATCGAGCAAATAAGGTATCTCTTTATTCGTTTTTGTGTTGAGATTTTCATAAATATCAAATTGTGCCATCAAAAACTTCTTATTTCATCGCTAAAAGTGCCGTTTTTTGCAACTCTCTCGTTATAACTGTGGATAGAACTTTTGTTTTGTGACTCCCAGTTTTTCATCTCTTCTTCTTTTATAAGCTCTATAAGTGTTTTTTCTAAAGAGTTTGAGATATTGATATGCAACTCTTTTGCTTTTTGAAGTAAGTCAGAGTTTATACTCAGGTTCGTCGCTTTCTTCTTGGCATGTGGATTATATAAAGCTGTCATTTACATCTCCTATGTGTATAAAGTATGTGCATAATTATAGCACATCAAGCCACCTGCTAAAATAAAAAGATTCCATCATGTGATGATATGTAAAAAATAGTCATCTCTTTGTATGTTGTTTTGTTATTTGTACGGTAATCTATATAAAAAAATATTTTAAGTGCGAGTTTGTATTGTGCTTCATCTTAAAAGTGTGTGCAACATTTTCCACATTCTTCAATTAAATATAATTAAATTTTTTCCGATGTAAATCTTATGAATATAAATTACCTCTCAGTATTAGCGAAAGTTGATCAAAATTACACAAAAAGCTATGTTCTTGTCGATAGTTCTCAGGAGAGTATTAAAACCGTTATAGAAGACAAAATCAACTTTAACAATGCGGATAAAGACCACGATGCCTTTCTAACCTATGAAGAACTTTCAGATATACAACTTTCAGTACATTTCGATGTAAAAAAAGATATGTTTGAATTAACTCGCGGACTAAATCTGCTTGATAATAGAACGATACACGATATCTATTTTCAACAAGGCATATCGCTTGATATGCTTGAAGAAGAGTTAAAAAAACTTGATAAAAACAATGATGGAAAGATAGATTCAAGTGAAGTTGAACAAGATTTATCACAACTGGCTAAAACGGAAAAAATGGCATATCAGGCATATAAATTAAACGATATTAGAGAAAAAGAGGGTGAACATTCTCAGAATGAGAGCGATAACAAACAGATAGCCGCATTAGAAAAACAGATACAGAGTTTAAAAAATATGCTAAGCAATCTCCAAACACAAAAAGCTTCTCAACCCCCAAGTAGTAGTGCTGTCAGCTCAAAAGAGGCGAATGAATATGTATCTGAAAGTATTGATAATATACTAAATATGAAAGAGTTAGAAACAAAATATGGCACAGAGGATGTGGATAAAGTAGTAAACGCCGTTGAAAGAACCATTGATGTAACGCATAACATAGATAGTATTATCATTCAAACAGACACCAATATGAGTAAAGAAGATATAGTAAACCTATCGCAAGGTATGGAAGCCGTTGCAATGAGTGAAGAATCCATTAAAGGGGCTCAAGATTTAAGTGCCATAGAACAGTTCTCACCTGCCAGTACGCCTATAAATATAGATAAGAAAAATATTGATTTTACTATAGGTAGCATTCAACAAAAAATTGCCGATATAGGAGGCATGAAAGATAAAATTATACAAAGAATTATGGATAGTAAGTTAAAAAAGCTCGATTTTATAGCTTAAATTTTGACTTTCGCACCTTTAGGTGCGAAAGCTCAGTAAGATAGCTAATGCTGATGATAAATTTATGCTTGTAAGTGCTGGAATTTGGAACT
>JAABQD010000039.1 GCA_011391635.1 Sulfurimonas sp.
GCACTCAGAACAGATGAAGGGTATGATAAAGAGTTAAGAAGATTAGAATACAAACTTCCACTTTTCAACTCAACACTCAAAGCAAATCATAAAGTTTTAGTAGAAAAAATTTGTGATTTAAATAAAGAAGATATCGCAAGTATGGTTCCTGAGGCTACAATGGTAAGCACTTATATGGAAATTAAAAAACTTGTTCAAACGAAAGAGGCTTCAAAAAATAGTTTTGATATGGAACCTGAAAAACTTGCTGACATTTTAGAGCAGATTAAAAGAGGGAAAAATATCTCTGAAATCTCTAAAACTAAGATGGCAAAATCAAATCTTAGACTTGTTGTCTCAATCGCAAAAAGATATACAAACCGTGGATTACCTTTTCTTGATTTGATTCAAGAAGGGAATATTGGTTTGATGAAAGCGGTTGATAAATTTGAGTACCAAAAAGGGTATAAATTTTCAACTTATGCAACTTGGTGGATTCGTCAAGCTATCAGTCGTGCTATTGCTGATCAAGCAAGAACGATTCGTATTCCAATTCACATGATTGAGACGATTAACCGTATCAATAAAATTATGCGTAAACACCTTCAAGAGCATGGTAAAGAGCCAGATGTTGAGACAATCGCTGAAGAAGTTGGACTCTCAGTTGAAAAAGTTAAAAATGTAATCAAAATCACTAAAGAGCCAATCTCTCTTGAAGCACCAATCGGTAGTGAAGAGGATGGAAGATTTGGAGACTTTATTGAAGATAAAACATCACTTTCTCCTTCAGATGCTATTCTCAAAGATGATTTAAGAGTGCAAATTGAACATGTTTTAGAGCAACTCAATGAGAGAGAAAAAGCAGTTATCAAACTTCGTTTTGGAATTATGGATGATGAGTCAGACAGAACTCTTGAAGAGATTGGAAAAGAGCTTAATGTTACGCGTGAGAGAGTTCGCCAAATCGAATCGAGTGCTATTAAAAAGCTCAAACACCCTAAAGTTGGACGAAAACTTAAAAATTATATAGAAGAATAAGAAGTAAATTGTATGACTTTTGAACAGCAGTGGCTCGAGTATGATTATAATCCATTTATACTCTTTAGCTCAAATGCCAAAATAATCTCTCTAAACACAGAAGCTCAGTTTTTATTAGGGAGTGTAACAAGTTCTGCTTTATTTGAACTTGCCATGACCTATTCAAGTGTCTCTTTTGGTTTTAAAACGACTTTCTTGGAACTTGAATTTGGTCGATATAAATTTTTTGGTATCACTGTTGGTTATGAAGATGATGAGCAAATAGGTATCAAGCTTTATCAAGCACCTACATTTAAGCTTAAAAATCCAAAACCTATTGGTGAGCTTACCAACATTTATACATTAGTTGACTTATGTATTTCAACCAATTCTATTGGTTCAAAAATCAAATTTGGCAAAGAGTTTGATCCGACTATTCCAGAGATAGTCATTGATTCTAATAATTTTATAAAAATATTAAGTAGAATTTATCAGTGCTTTAAAGAGAGTAGTGATATTAACACCAAAATTTACTATAGAGTCGGGGAACATATTAAGTTTGAAAATAAAAAATATAGCATTTTTTCTATTGAAGTAAGTGCAGATATTTTAGATGAGAAGAAAGCAAACGAGCTTCAAAGTCTTGTTGCCAATAGCAGTTTTTATATAGATATACAAAATAAAATAACGATTAATATTCCGATGATTACTGCCTAAGAGAGAATCTCTTGGGCAATTACCTCTTTTACACTCCAATATCCTACGACTATTCCAACTAAAAGTGAAGGCAGATAGATAGTTATCTCTAAAAGTTCGTTGTTTTTGAGTGCGATAAATCCTAAAACCAAAAAGAGATAAGGAACAAGTCTAAAAAGTGAAAAACCTGCTTTTGAGCTATTTTTCATATCTTTGAGGTTAAGTGTTTTAATCTTTTTTCTCTCTTCTTGCACTATGGCTTTGAGGTCGAGTTCTTCTGCGGGAGCTTCATTTATAGGAATATCATCATAAAGCTCATGTGGGTCTTCAAGTGTGTCTAAAAAATCTCTCTCATCTGTAATATTTTGTGCTTCTATCTCTTGATGTACCATTTTTCTATAGGCCAAAGAGGAACCTAAAATAATAAACAAACTGCTTAAAAATGCAATTTGAAGATTGATGTAAAAACTAAAAGAGATAAGATAAGAGGCTAAAACAAAAATTTCTGTAAGAGCGAGAAGCTTAATAGCTTTTTTCACCATAATCCTCTTCATCGTCCTCTTTATCATCAAGTTGTTTTTTTATTGCATAGCGAGGTTGTTTTGCTAACTCTTCAAACTCTTTATATTGTTTTGAGTAGGCTTTATATATATTTAATAGAGCTGCGGCAATTCCTATGCCAACACCAACCCAAAATAACCAGCCAATATCTGTCCATCTGCGAAGCAAATAGCCGATGCCCACACCCATTAAAACTGCCACAACCATAGAGATACCCAAAGAGAGGCTATCAGCCGCCTCTATGATAGGTTTGATTCTAGGTTTTTGCTCTTGTGTATCTTCAGCCATTAGTAATTTCCTTCAAAACTTTTGCACTTGCTTTAATTGTATCTTCGATCATCATGTCTGTAGTTGCTGTAGAGATAAAACCTGTCTCATAGAGTGAACATGCAAAATAAAAACCTTCTTTTAGCATTCCAGCATGAAATTTTGCAAAAAGTTCTGCATTAGAGTTACATGCATCTGCAAAGTTTTTTACAGGTTTTTCATTAAAGAAAAAACCAAACATACTTCCTCTCACATCGATTTGCATAGTGATTCCACATGCCAAAGCTGCCTCTTGCATCCCTTCAACTAATCTTTTTGCACGAGCTTCCAAAACGGAAATGACTCTTGCATTTTGTTTTAACTTTGTGAGGGCGGCAAGACCGGCTGCCATTGCCACTGGATTTCCACTGAGTGTTCCTGCTTGATAGACTGGACCCTCTGGAGAGAGTTTAGACATAATCTCAGCTCTTGCTCCAAAAGCACCCACTGGCATACCGCCACCGATAACTTTTCCGAGTGTAACAATATCAGGTTTTACACCAGTAATAGACTCTGCACCGTTAATTGTTGCACGAAATCCACTCATAACTTCATCAAAAATCAGTAAGGCACCATTAGCATCACATAGATTTCTCAGTTCATGTAAAAACTCTTTATCTGCTGGAACGAGTCCCATATTTCCAGCAATTGGCTCAATGATTACACATGCCACTTCTTTGGAATCATTGAAGCATTTTTTGACACTTTCTATATTGTTATACTCTGCCAAAAGCGTATGTTTTGTAAAATCCGCTGGAACACCTGGGCTACTCGGATTGCCAAATGTAGCAGCTCCACTTCCCGCTTGAACGAGGAGTGAATCACTATGTCCATGGTAGCATCCTGTAAATTTGATAATATCATCACGCCCCGTAAATCCACGAGCAAGGCGGATAGCACTCATAACAGCCTCTGTTCCGCTACTTACAAATCGTACTTTGTCGATAGAGTCAAAAAAAGAGATAACGAGTTTCGCTAGTTCTGTCTCTGCAAGTGTCGGAGCTCCAAAACTCAGACCATGTTTCACCGCTTCAATAACTGCATTTTCGATACTCTCATCTCTATGACCAAATATGAGAGGTCCCCAGCTTTGCACAAAATCAACATAACGGTTTCCATCTATATCTTTTAAGTATGCACCCTCGCCTTCAGTGATAAACAGTGGCGTTCCTCCGACACTTTTAAATGCCCGAACAGGAGAGTTAACTCCACCAGGAATTAAACTTTGTGCTTCTTCAAAAGCTTTTATAGATGCATCTATGCTCATTTTTTACCCTTGTGATTTTTGCGTAATTATAGCAAAGTTGCATTAATATTCATTTGCTATAATTCGGACAAAATTTTAGAATAAATGGAATACTGTTGTATAGATCTTCTTTCGCTTTTTTTGTTGCTTTTTTGATTCATTTTGTTCTGTTTCTTACATTTTGGATACTCTATAATCTCTTGTCTGATGAGAAAAAAATAGAACAGCCCAAAGAGGAAAAAATCAAAATTTCTCTCAAAGAGATGCCTAAAAAAGAGAAAAAACCAGAACCACCAGTGCCAAAAGAGGTTATCCCCGATATCGCTCCACCTATGCCAAAGGGGTCTCAACTCAAAGAGATAGAGAGTCAAACTCCGATTCCTTATCAACCGACAAAAGAAAAACCAAAAGAGACTAAACTCAATTCTCAGCCAGAAAGTGCAAAAAAAGAGAAGAAACAAGAGCAAAAATCGCAACCAAAAGTAGAGCCTTTGCCATTGCAAAAGCCTTATATTCCGCTCAAAGAAGAGAAAAAAGAGGAGAAAAATAGCTCCCAATCACAAGATTCTCTTGCTTGGATGCATGAGGATAAATCCGCAGAAGAGACCAAAAAAACAACGAAAAAGATAGATAGTTCAAGTAGTCTCACGCAAGATATCAAGGAGCTTTATGGAGATGAGTTTGGTAAGCTTACTCCTGTTGCACAAAAATATATTTTGGATAATACAGAGATTATGCGACGCATTACGCAAGAGACTTTAACGCGTGTTGCAAGTGTAAATTTATCAAGAGATTTAAATATGAACGCTACAAATGTTATCGAATTTTATCTTCATCCAAATGGAGATATGACAGATTTTAAATTTTTGCATAAAAGTGGACATTTTGAGCTTGATAATACAACAAAAGAGACGATTGAATACTCTTATAGCAAATATCCAAGACCGACTGAAAAAATACTCATTCGCTATAATGTATTTTACAATTTAGCACATCGTTAAGTTCCACATGCCAGAATATCTTGGCATGTGGAAACTTTTTGACATGTGGAGCTTCTAAATCTCTAATGCACTCAAAATTGCATCTGCATTATTATGAATATCTTCAATATATTCTGTCTCAACAGTAAAAGTGACGAGAGAATTTTTTTCTTCTTGATAATTTTTTATATCTTGATTGATGGTATCAAGAGCAGTTTCACTCAGTATCATAAAATCATCTCCTTCAATTCTAAATATGATACTGCTGTTGTATGAATTTTTAAGAAATTTTGCAAAATCAATCAAAAATTCATCCCCTTTATTCCAAGAAAAGATTCTATTAAAATCTGAAAAATTATGTAATTTTATTTTGTACACATAGACCGATTGTGCCGTCAAATGATATCGGAGTATAAGGGAGAGATAATCGACTATAAACAAGTTTGTAAGCCTATCGCGATAGAAGTACGAGAACCTCTGCTCTTCTATGGTCGTTCTTGGGAGTTGAGAGATATCAGCATCAATAGCAACATCTTTAAGAGCAATGAGCGTTGCATTGACTACTTCTGGATGAAAATGTTTCGCACTTAACTCTTCCAACTCTTTGAGGGCTACATCTACTGATTTTTTAGGTTTATAGACCCTGTTTGTCGTCATAGCATCAAAAGCATCTGCGACTATCATAATTCTGCTCAGAGGCTTTATCTCATTTGCTTGTAATCCTCTTGGATAGCCACTTCCATCATATTTTTCATGATGTTCTCGCATAATATCTGCCATAACTTTATATTGGTCAATTTTTGAGAGCATTTCATACCCTGAATGCAGATGTTCTTGTATGAGTTCATACTCTGTTGCACTTAATTTATTTGGTTTGAGTAAGACACTATCAGGCGTTGAGATTTTGCCTATATCATGAAGCCAAGCAGCATTTCTCAGAACTTCTATATCTACGCTGTTATATCCCATCTCTTTGGCAATTAAAACACAATATTGTGCAACTCTTTTTGTATGACCCGCTGTGTAAGAGTCACGAGCTTCAATCATATCAATCATAGAGTGAATAATTTGCTCTTGGTTTTTTGTCTTCTCTTCTTCGAGTGAGAGAATTCTTTGCTGATGCATTTTATCTCTAAATACAACGACAGTTCCAACAATTTTATAATCTACAAAAAGAGGTGTGACAACCAAAGATACTTGCAAAAATGTTCCATCTTTTTTTACAAAATATTCATTTTCACTTATAAATTTATCCCCATGTATGATTGTGTTGTGTATAGGGCAATTTTGCGATGAAATGGGTCTATTCTTGCTATCTTTGTAGTGAATATAGTCATGGATATTTTTATGAATCAGTTCTTCATACTCAAAACCAAGCATCTTGAGGGCTTCATTATTGATAAAGGTAGTTTTTTTATCCGTATCTAAAGTATAAATCCCATCACCAATGCTTTGAGCTATATCATAAAATCTTTTTTCACTCTGTGCCAGTCTGTTTTTTTGGTCAAACACTTTGAGATAGAGTGTGATTTTATTGATAAGTTGATTGTCATCTATGGGTTTTGTTAGATAATCCACCGCACCAATCTCAAAACCCTCTTTGATAAACTCTTCACTTTTAAATACCGCTGTCACAAATATAATTGGGATATCTTTTGTTCTTCTGTTGGATTTTATCATCTTTGCCAACTCAAAACCATTGATATCTGGCATTTGAACATCCAATAAAATCAAATCAATTTTTTTTGTTAAGAGTATATCTAAAGCCTCTTTTGCACTTAAAACTTCTATGCTTTTTATATTCTTTTGGGTTTGAAGCAGAGCGTTGAGTGTAAATAAATTATCTTTATTGTCATCTACACATAGTAGCGTGTAGCTAGGTGCTAGTTGTTCTGACATATTCTATTTCTTCCAGTAGATTTTGCCTCGTATAAACACGCATCGGCTCGTTGAATCATTCCATTTAATGTATCTTTTTCTTTAAATTCTGTAATCCCAAAACTACATGTGATATTTTTAGCTGTAGAAAACTCTCTATTTTCAATCTGTTTTCTTAAATTTTCAATCAATTCAAAACCTTTTTTCATATCTACATCTAAGACAAGAGCAAACTCTTCTCCACCCCATCTTGCAAAAATATCATTGACCCTGATATGTTTTTTTGTGAGAGCTGTAATCTCTTTGAGTACGCTATCCCCAGCTAAGTGACCATAAGTGTCATTGACTTTTTTGAAATAGTCTATATCAAAAATAACAAATACAAAAGAGCTCTTTTGTAACCGTGCTTCATAGATTTTTTTCTCCATTAATCGATTGAACATATTTCTATTGTAAATCTGCGTAAGTGCATCAAAATTTGCATCATGTTCATACTCAAGAGAGCGAACAGAGATAGTCGTTATATCTGTCATCGTCACTATGTAATAATCATGAAAATTAGCAACTTTGAGAGTAAAAATGTACTCCTGTGAATCCTTATCTATTTTTACAATAACATCTTCTTCTTTGAGTTTTTCGACAACTTCATCCATCCAAGCAAGAGAGTTGTGAATCAAATTTAAATGAAAATAGGGCTCTTCTTTTACGAAAAAGTCAGCAATACAACCTATATTTTTTTGAAAATCATATAAAGAATCAAAAGAGAAAAATTGAAGTAACGCTTTGTTCGCATGTAAGACCTGATTTGAATCGGTTACAATAATAAAATTATCCTGCAAATCCAATATACTTTGCGTAAACTCCTTCTCTTTTTGTACCAACTTTGTTTTATCAGCGAGATTGAGATGAAAAGAGACACGATTAAGAAGTTCTACATTGTTATATGGCTTACTCACATAATCCGCTGCACCCACTTCATAACACTTTTCAATAGTTTTATCATCTTTGTTTGCCGTTACAAAAATAATAGGAATATCTTTTGTTTTTTTGTTTGATTTTATCATTTTGGCACATGTAAACCCATCTACATCAGGCATCATAACATCAAGAAGGATTAAATCTATTCTTTGTTTGAGTAAAATATCTAAACCGGCATGTGTAGATTTAGCTATCGTAACATCATAAAGCGGCTCTTGCGTATCTTTTAAAACGCTCTCAAGGACAAATAGGTTTGTTGCCAAATCATCTATACATAATATATTTTTCATTACGCTACTTTCTTATAAATTTTACTATCATCACTATACTTCTCAAACCTATTTGCAAATGTAGAGTGTATCATCTCACTCTGACCTAAAATCAAATATCCCCCAAATTTCAACGAATCATAAAACAATTTAAAAACCCTTTTTTGTAAATTTTCTTCAAAATAGATGAGTACATTGCTACAAATAATGATATCAAACTCATTGAAAGAGCTGTCTGTCACTAAATTATGCTGGAAAAAGAGGATTTTTTCTCGGATTTCTTCCTTTATCGTGATGAAATTATCATTTTTATGAATATAATCATCGAAACTCTCTTCCAAGCCTATCTGCTCAAAATTACTATATGCAAGGAGATAGGACTCATGCGAATAGATTCCATTTTTGGCATCTTCTATAATTACTTTATTAAAGTCCGTTGCATAAATAATAGCTTTTTGAAGCATTCCTAAGTTTTTAAGCAAAATAGCAATCGAATAAACCTCTTCGCCACTACTGCATCCTGCACTCCATACTTTTATATTGTGTGCTTTTTTGTACTGTTTGCTCAGTAGCTCCATTGTAATGCGAAAAGAGTTTGGCTTTCTAAAAAACTCTGTGACATTGATAGAAACTTCTAAAAAAAAGACTTTGAAAGCAATTTTATTAAAGAGGATAAGAGCTACTGCATTTTTGATACTTTTAATCTCATGTTTGAGCATAAAAAGTTCAATGCGTCTTTGAATCATATCTCTATGATAGAGTCTAAAGTCATAGTCATAGCGTTTGAGTATCATCTCTAACAAATACTCTATATATTCTTCATGGGAGTATCTTTTACTCAGTAAATTGATGTATATAATACTCTCTTCTTGTGTGAAGAGATAATCGTGTAGATGCAAAGCCAAAGCATTTGTAACCATGCTTTTTGCTTCACATTCACTTGGCTCTTGGAGTGCAAGTGCTGTTTTGTTGCTTTTGAGAAGCTCAAGTTTATCGACACCATCACTCGCATATCCACACTCTTGTAGCACGAAAAGAGCCTCTTTGTAGAAGTTAGAAAAGGATTCATAACTCAGAGATACCGAAGGCTTCGCAAAGTTGTATTTTTCCTCATCGCTTAAAAGAAAACAACCATCTTTTACTTTGAGATGCTTGTTATTGGGAGCTAAATAGATGATACCTTTTTGAATTTTTTCTCCATCTTGGGCATAACAAACTTTATGTGTTGTGTATTTTTGCAGTATTTCATCAAATATACCAACCTTATCTGTTTGCACATGCTGAACGATAATCAGTGATACATTTGAAATATCTGCATGAGCAACGATATTGACAATTTTTGGAGAGGAGTCAGCACTTCCACCTATTAAAATCACTTCAATTGCATCTGTTTTGACAACTTTATCTTTCAAAAGAGAGATAAATGTTGTAGTAAATCCAAGCTTATTGAGGTATCTATTGAGCTTATTTTTGTGTGTAATAATGAGTATGTTTTTGTTATTTTGTATCTCTTCATAGAGGAGAGTAATCAATGCTCCATTGATATTATAGATACGACCAAACTCAACTATCCACTTAGAATACTCCTTGGAGAAAAGATTTTTGAGCTGGGTGACATCATTGGCATTCAAAGGTGGATTGAGCATAACCTTACAGATTTTGCTATCTTCAAAAAAGTTCAACATCTACTTCGTCCAAGCTTTTATCATAGAAATAAGAGCATTATGTTCTACTGGTTTTGGCAAATAATCACTTGCACCTGCATCAAGGCATTCTTGTTTATCTTGAGGCATAGTTTTGGCAGTGATGGCAATAATGGGAATATTTTTAAATTTACCATTTGATTTTATATTTCTTATCGCATTAAGACCATCCATGACAGGCATCATTAGATCCATCAATACGATATCGATTCTATTTTCTTTCTCTAGAATTTCGATAGCCTCTTTACCATTAAAAGCACTATAAACCTCAGCATCTAAATCCTCTAAAACAGAGGTAAGTGTAAATATATTTCTACTGTCATCATCGACTATTAAAATATTTTTATTTGAGAGTTCATTTCCACTAAACAAATAACTATCATCTGTAATAATAGAAATAAGTTCAACAGAGTTATTTGAAGTTTCTATCTGCATTTTCTCTGTTGTGGCATGTGGAACTAAAATTTCAGAAGTGACAAAATCATTATGGAGTGGCAAAGTAACAACAAAAGATGTTCCTTTGGCAAATTCACTCTCAACAGAAATGTGTCCATTTAAAAGCTCAACAATAGTTTTGCTGATAGATAACCCGAGTCCTGTGCCACCAAATTCTCTGCTGATAGAGCCATCTACTTGTTTGAACGCATCAAAAATAGTATCTATCTTATCACTTGGTATGCCTATACCAGTATCACTTACACGCAGAGTTATATCATTTTGCGAAGCATCAATATCTACGGTTACAGAACCCTCTTTTGTAAATTTAAAAGCATTCGAGAGGAGATTTTTGAACACCTGAGCTAATTTTGTACTATCCGTTTTAAATATACCTTTAAAGTTATCATTCAAAACAAATGCAATCTCTTTTTCCTCTGCTAAAGCACCAAAGAGTCCTCTCATATCTTCGAGCATATCGCCTGAGTAAAGATCTGAAATCACGAGTTCCATTTTCCCAGACTCTATTTTCGTCAAATCCAAAATATCATTGATAAGAAGAAGTAAATCATTCCCTGCTCTGTTGATAACTGAGACTTTTTTTACACTCTCTTCATCAAGTTTCGCATCCGAATTCATACTCAATAATTTGGAGAGTAGAATAATAGAATTAAGCGGAGTGCGGAGTTCATGGGACATATTCGCTAAAAATTCACTTTTATATTTTGAAGCTATCTCCAAATCGTTGGCTCGTTTGTCTATCTCCTGTTTCGCCTCTGCTAAGTTGTTATTTTTTTCTTGAAGCTCTTTTGATTGGAGCGTGAGTTGTTGTTGTTGCTCTTCCATTTGAATATTGGACTCTTGCAACTCTTCGCTTTGCACTTGTAACTCTTCGTATGCTTGTTGTGATTTTTCAAGCAACACTTTGATTTGTGAATTTTGTGCTGTTGTGTAGAGTGCAGTCGCAAAAATGGTTGCTACTTTGTCAAAATACTCTTTATCTACTTTTGTAAACTCTTTGAGATTCATGATTTCTACAACACCAAAAAGAGATCCCTCAAACATGAGTGGAAAAATATAGACCTCTTTAGGCTTAGAAATGGTTGTAGCTGTCTCTATGCTGTACTCTTTGCTTTGCACATTTTGAAGGAGCATTGGCATTTTTTCTAAAGCGACTTGCCCGATAACACCCTCCCCTAATTTAAAGCTATGATTCTCTTGTTCTGATTCATTTAAGGCAAAAGTTGCTACAAGATTTAAGTGAGCTTTTGTTTTATCATAAGTATAAACAGCTCCACATGCCGCATTGACATAACGACTCATCACTGTTATCGCTTCTTTAGAGAGTTCTGTTATATCGGCGATACCAATGAGTTTATCATTAAATTCACTGACTCCTTCGCTAAAATAAATTTCATCTCTGTTTTTGAGGCTATTGATTCTCAAAATATCCGTCATAGTGACAAGTGCGAGTCCTAACTCATCATTTTTTGATTTTACTTTGATAGTGTGCGTAAAATCCTCTTTTGTGATAGCATTGGCTTGTCTTAGAATACTTTTAAGATACTCTATCATCTCTAAAACTGCTATTCCAAGTCTATCATCTGTACTTTTTAATTTATAGCGTACATCTAAATTACCCTGTGATATGGATTCAGCTACGAGTGTAATTTGCTCTAAGTATTTCACCATATCAAGAAGTGCCAAACCTAACTCATCACTACTTCCTTGTGCGATGATAGCAACATCATAATTTCCTCTTGAGAGACTTGTAGCAAGGAGTGAAATCTCTTTGAGCCTTCTTGTCATTTCAATGAGTGCAACTCCTAATCTATCGTTTTTGCCAAGGAGGACTATGTCTTTGCTAAAATCACCACTTGCCACTGCTTTGGCTTGATTGATTGTTGTCTCAATTGCATTAACAAGGATAGTTGTTGCTTTTACAATTTCACCAATCTCATCATTTGATTTATAAGATATATTCTCTTTTTGTATCTCTCCGCTTGAGAGAGCTTTTAGTTGTGAAGTAACTCTACTCAAAGGATTCATAAGTCTTGAAATATAGCCATTCACAAAAAAGAGACCTATCAAAAGTGTGCCACCCAAGATTACAAAAAAGAACATCACAAATGTATCTAAAGAAGAGAGTGCTACAGCTTCGTCTATCTCTGTTACAAGATAAAAAAATCTCGTTTTATTATTTTTTTTATCTGGATAAATTTTGGTTGTAGAAAAAATTTTATTCTCTTTTATAAAGAGAGTCTCATCTTTATCTTTAAACTCATCCATAATACCTTTATAATCATTTTTAAAATTATAATCCGTTCTTAAGTCAGCACCCCATCTTTTTGATGCATCCCCTATAAATATATAAAAGCCTTGTTCATCGAGGAGATAATATTTTTTAAACTCTTTTTCTGAATCAATCGCTTTTGCAGATGCAACAGCATTGAGAATATGCTCTGCATGAAAACTAATGACAAGGACGCCTTTATTTTCACCATTCTTATTAATAATGGGAGTGGAATATCTCAAAACAGGGATATAAGGCTCTACTACTCTTCCATATTCTGTATTGAGATTTAACTCGGAAATGTAAAACTCACCCTCTTTGAGTTTCATAGCTTCGATAAAATAGTCTTTATTTTCTTGGTTTTGAAGATTTTCATCTTTGGTTTGAATGATTTTATTCTCTTTTTCATCATAACTGAGTGCGATTCTTTCATTCCCGTGTATATCAATAAATCTTATTTTATAGTAAAGTTTTTTGTTGAGCAGATAATCTTTGAGAGAGAGTGTATAGATATTAAGCCACGCACTTGCCTTCTCCTCTTCACCTAAATCTTGCCAAATAAGCCAATTTTTCAGTGCATAAAATTGAGCGTTATAGATAATATCATTTGGAACTGTTTCCAATATACCTTTGAGTTCATTTGACAAAGCAATAGTTTCACTTTTATTGATTAAAAGAGCAGAATCTATATAAGCATTTTTTGCACTTTTAAAACCATACCACCCAACTATACTGATAGATATGAGAATAACCGTGACAAAAAGTATAAATATCTTATTTTTAACTGAAAAGTTTAAATTCATTTTTTCTCTCCTTGCTCTAAGGATTGAATAAGATTGAGTTTTCGAAGATTCCAGCTCATGAGTTGACTCACTTGGGAAGCTGTTTTACCTTCATACTGTGCTGCAGCAGGTGTTATTATTTGAATACCCATATATGCTTTGAGCGTTTGCAACTCAGCCAATATCATCTCTGAAATTTCAAATACATCACGCTGGGAAGCTTCTATTTTTTTAAATTCACTAAAATCTACCGTTGCTATTCCAGCAAGAATTTGAAGTTGTTTTATTTTTTCAAGAATCAACATTCCTGAATTTACTATGCTCGCTGCTGAGGCATCTAAATTTTGAGTATCAGGAATAGTTTTATCTTCAATTCCTAATTTTTGCAGAATTAAAGTAATATCATCATTGATTCTAAGCATTTCTCCAAAACTAAAAGAGAGAGGAATTTCTGATTCATTTAACTCATCCAACAAGACAGACACATGATAGAGTGCATTAAAAACATCCAAAGGCGTTTTATCTTTGAACTCTTGCTTTTTGATGGCTGGGCTTGGTATCCCTTCTCTTAATCTAAAAATAGCGAGTTCCGTCAAAATTCTCTGTGTTTGTTCATAGACTAAATCTGGATTGAGAGCCAAAACAGGCATCATACTGACAGGCTGTATCGTTGGCAAACCATGCTTATTTCTCAAAATATTTATTTTAATCATTATCTCATAAGTTTTTTGCCAAGTATTTCTAGATTTGAGTGGCATTGTCACATGTGTCATCTTCTCGCCATCTTGATGATGGTGATGTACTACTTTGTAATGCTCAATTAAAAAATCCATCTCCTCTTCTATAAGTACCACCTGAGCATACACATCACTTGATGATATATTTTTTGCAAAAAGACTTAAACTGATAAATAGTAAAGATATAAAAAATTTCATGCGACTCCTTTACTTCTATGCTACATCTTTTATGATTAACATGGAATAAAATAAAGGGTTTTTTGGATGAGAAAATCGCTTCCACATGCCAATAAGTACATATTTGCCCTAAGAAAAATAGGGCATGTGGAAATAAATTATTATCAATGAGTATTAGGATATTTATGTGAAAAAAATATCTAAACTTCTTTTGAAGAGCTTTTGAGTAAACGGAAAAATTCCATCTCATGTTCTCTGAGTATTCGAATCATATTTGTTGAGCCTTCTACACCAACGGGATCTCCTGCTGTGAGAATGTAGCATTTGTCTAGGTGCAATACTTTTTTCTCTAAACCTTTGTTCATAACCTCTCGCAACATCTGTCCCAAAGAGTCTCCTTTGACTAAAAATGCAGGAACAACACCCCAACAAATAGTTAAAAATCTTGAAACTTTACTATTGTGTGTCACGGCATAAATATCACGGCGAGGACGATAACGAGCCAATTTTCTAGCAGAAGCACCTGAAGCTGTGAGTGCTATAATTCCCCAAGCATCGACATCTTCGCATAAGCGTACAGCAGATTGATTGATACTATCAGAGGCATCTTTAGCTTTGAAAATTCCAAACTTATTAAAATGGTACACTTTTTCTGCACCTTGAATCGTTTGGAGCATTGTCTCGACCGCTAAAACAGGATTATGCCCTACAGCACTCTCTTCTGAGAGCATCACGGCATCCGTTCCATCTAAAACAGCATTGGCAACATCACTGATTTCTGCACGGGTTGCTCTCTCTTTTTCAGTCATAGAGAGGAGCATCTGTGTCGCGGTAATAACAGGTTTTGCAGCCTCATTTGCTTTGCGAATCAACATTTTTTGCAGAGATGGCACTTCGTAAAATGGCACTTCAATGCCTAAATCACCCCGCGCGACCATCAATCCATCACTCACTTCTAAAATCGCGTCAATATTTTCAATCGCATCAAATTTTTCAATTTTTGCAAACAGTTGCACTTTGCCATTGTTTTGTGTAATGATTTCTCTGGCTTGAATCATATCCTCTGCATTTTGTACAAAAGAGATAGCCATGAAATCGACATCATTTTCTATCCCCCAGAGCATATCTTTTTTATCTTTTTCTGTGATAATTTCTATACCAAGATGTGTATTTGGGAAGTTCACACCTTTTTTGGAAGAGAGCATACCACTATTTTCAACGGTAACTTTGACTCCATCCTCTGAGACTTTTATCACTTTTGTACGAATCATTCCATCATAAAGATAGACAAAATCATCGACTTTGAGCTGCTTGAGAATGCTTGGCTGATTGATACAAGTACGATAGCTATTTTCGCTGAGTTTTATACCGATAATCTCCTCTGACACAAACTCTATCGTATCATGTTCTTGAAGTTTAAAAGGCTCTTCAAGAACACCTACGCGGATTTTAGGACCACTAATATCTTGCATGACTCCTGTAAGAAGCCCTG
>JAABQD010000040.1 GCA_011391635.1 Sulfurimonas sp.
ACACAGCAACAGAAAATGAGGGTAATGGAATGCCAAAAAAGTCTATAGCTATACTACCCTGATTCACATACGCATATATGTACCATCCCAATATTCCGATGAATAAAAATGAAGCTATTGTATATCTTTTTATTTGCATAACAAATCCCTATTTTCTTGATTTTTCAACTATTTCTCTACAATCTATACAATAAATGGCATGTGGTTTTACTTTTAATCTCTGAAAACTTATCTGGTCTTCACACATTTCACATATCCCATAATCCCCATTTGCTATCTTTCCAAGAGTTACATTAATCTCTCTGAGTTCTTGCTCTTGTTGACTTACTATGGCACTCTCTACCATGGAGTTGTTTGTTACAGAAGCATAATCACCCTCATCATTAAGCTCCAACGCATTGAGCTGGTCTAGCTCCTCATTTACACCCAAAATATTTTTGGTTATCTGTCTCTTACGACTCTCTAAAATCTCTTTAAAGTAATTTAATTCGCTTTGTTGCAAGTGCTGTCCTTATTTTATTTATGGTATGGGTGGTTACTTAATATAGAAAAACCTCTGTAAATCTGCTCAAGCAATACAGCTTTGGCAATTTTGTGACTCATCGTAAGATTCCCCAAACTTATGACACTATCACATTTTTTCAAAAAATCATTTTCAAAACCATAAGCCCCGCCAATGAAAAATTTTATCGCAATTCTATCATTTAAAAGCTTACTAAATTCAAAACTATCGATTAATTTTCCATCAGGGTGTAAACATATGCAAAATTCTTTGCCAGTATAGGGAGTAAGAGCCTTTGTGTAAGCCTGTTGTGAAGCCATTGGTGAGATAGTGTGTGATTTTGCTACATCTTTATCAAAAAGCTCAATATCTTCTATTTTTGCAAAGCGAGAAATCATTTTTGTTAATTCTTTGTAAAGTGGGTCATAGATACTTTTCTCTTTTTTTGCTATGGAAATGATATCTATGTGCATACTATTCTACCAATCCACTGCCAATCACATGATAGGTAACATAAGTGAAAACATCACTAAGCTTCACACCACCAATCGCTGCAACAAAATGCTTTGACTCTGCAGCTATTGCATCGAGTTTATCTCCTAAAATAGCATTCACATTTTTTGTATTTGTATTTCTGTACGCACCGAGTCCAATATAGTTTAAATCACAACTGTTGGCTTCAAGTACCTCTTCTCGATTATGCGTAGATATACCCAAAATTTTATCTTTTGTAATAACCATACGAACAATTTTAACTGCATTTTGGATATCAGAATCTATAGATTTTAAATCCTCTTGTCCCAAATGAACACCATCGCAAAACTCTACAAGTTCGTATGCATCATTAACAATCAAAAAACCATCATATATCTTTCGAATAGCTATAAGTTGTTGTTTTATAAACGCGATATCAGCACTTTTATTTCTATATTGAAGGATTTCAGCACCATTTTCTTTGGCAATTGTTACGAAATTTTCGACAGAAATGCCCTTGGAATCAAGAAGTTCTTGGTCACAAAGAGCATATAAACGCATATTAAACTTTTAAAAATGTCAGTAAATCTGAGAGTGTATTTTTGAGTTGATTTCGATTCACAACCATATCCACAGAACCTTTTTCAAGCAAAAATTCTGCTCTTTGAAACCCTTCAGGTAAGCTTGAACCTATAGTTTGCTCAATAACTCTTTGCCCAGCAAAACCTATCAATGCACCTGGTTCTGCAATAATAATATCACCTAAAGTTGCAAAAGAGGCACTTACCCCACCCATAGTTGGATCTGTTAAAACAGAGATATAAGGAAGGCGATGATTTGCCAATTTTGCTAGAGCAGCCGAAGTTTTACTCATCTGCATAAGAGAAAATGTACTCTCTTGCATTCTAGCCCCTCCACTTGCACTGATGATAATTAAACCCTCTCGTTTTTCTATAGCACGATTGACTGCACGAACAATCTTTTCACCTTCTACAGAACCTAAAGAGCCACCCATAAAATTGAAATCAAAAACAACCAACTGTACACTTACCCCATTCATTGTACATTCACCACTCACAACAGAGGAGTTTCTACCAGTTTTTTTCATTCCCTCTTCTATTCTTTTTACATACGATATTTTATCTACAAATTTGAGTGGATCTATTGGCTTTAAATTACTATCAAACTCCACAAAAGAGCCTTCATCTGTCAGGAGTGCTAGTCTCTCTTTGACACCAATGCGAAGGTGAAATCCACATTTTGGACACACATAATTTTGATTTTCTACTTCTTTATAATACATTAATGATTGACATGATTTACACTTAATCCAGTGCGACGGAGCTTCACTTTTTGTTGCTTGTTGTTTTGTATCTGATTTTGTAAAAAGGTTTAATAAGTTCAAAAATCATCCTTATTTTATATAAATGGCGGTTATTATAGCTAATTTAATCTAATTAAAAAGGCTTTTTTCTCATTTTTGGCATGTAGACAAATCAAAGAGAAGTTCCACATGCCACATTCAAGAGAGAGAGCTATTACTCTTGGCATGTGGAAATAAAATTTCTATTTGAGTAGAGATTTTGCAATACTTCTTGCGGCTTCACGACCATCATAGGCTGCAGTTACAACCAAATCAGCACCTCTGTAGCAATCTCCTCCAGCGTAAATACCTGCAGTAGTTGTTTCATGTGTAGCTTCATTAATTATAATCCCACCCCAGCTATTTGTTTCAATGCCATTTTCAGCCAAAAATGGTGCAACTGCAGGGTCGAATCCTAGAGACATAATAATAACATCTGCATTGACTCGGTATTCACTCCCTTTTATCTCTTCCATTTTTTGGCGACCGCTTTCATCTTTTGCACCAAGATTTGTTTTGATGACTTCGACTGCAACAGCTTTGCCATTTTCATTGAGAACTATCTCTCGTGGTGCTACGAAAAAAGTAAAATCAACACCCTCTTCCATAGCATTTTTGTACTCTTTTTGGCTTCCTGGCATGTTGTATGCATCACGGCGATAGAGACAAGTTACACTTTTTGCACCCTCTCTTTTAGCTGTTCTAAGACAATCCATTGCTGTATCACCCCCACCAATGACTACGACATTTAAATCTTTAAAGTCAAATTTTTTGTCATAAGAGAGCTTAAAGTTTTTTTTCTGAATATGCGTCAGATAATCCATTGCAGCATACACATTTGGAGCTTGTTCCCCTGAGAGACCAGCTTTTTTCGCTTTAGTAGCACCAACACCAATAAACATTGCGTCATGCTCATTTGCTATCTCTTCAAACGAAATATCACGACCTACTTCACAATTCAGTACAAGTTTAAGACCCGCTTCTTCGAGGAGTTTAACGCGTCTCTCTACTATCTTTTTATCAAGTTTAAAGTTCGGGATTCCATAAGTGAGAAGTCCACCTGCACGGTCACATCTCTCATACATCGTTACAGCGATTCCAGAACGAAGAAGATAAGTAGCACACGATAATCCAGCAGGTCCACTTCCAATAATTGCTACCTTTTTATCGGTTGTAATTCCTGAAAATTCTGGCTTAAAGCCTTGCTTGAATCCCTCTTCTGTAATATGAGTTTCAATAGAGCCAATAGTAATTGCACCATGTCCATCACTTAAACTGCAATCTCCCTCACAAAGTCTGTCATGTGGACAAACTCTTCCCATAACTTCAGGAAAAGGTGAAGGCTCATTGGAGAGTTTAAATGCAAATTCCAAATCCTTTTCAGCTATCGATTTAAGCCATTGAGGAATGTAGTTGTGCAATGGGCATTTATTGAGACAAAATGGGTCTCCACACTGGATACATCTCTCACTCTGTGAAGCAGCATCATTATGGTTGAATATTTCATAAATCTCACCAAAATCTCTTGTTCTCTCAACGACTAATCTTTTCGTTGGGTCTAATCTTTCAGTTGTTAAAAATTCTCTCATATTAATCTCCATTCTCAAGGTTAAGAGGTAGTTTTGTTAAGTTTTTCGGACGAATGAGCCAGAAGTTTCGCACCTCTACTCTAAAGTTTGCAAGTAACTCTTTTGCTTTGTTGCTATTAGTCTCAACAACATAATCTTTGAGTAATTTTTTCAAAAGATGTCTTGCATCTGCACCCTCATCTGTGTCGATGCGAATTGCTTCTACTAACTCACGGTTCACATTTTCTACAAAGCTATGATCTGCGTCATACACAAAACTGACCCCGCCTGTCATACCTGCACCAAAGTTGATACCTGTTTTACCAAGAATTGCAACGATACCACCTGTCATATACTCACAAGCGTTATCTCCAGCACCCTCAACAATCGCCATAGCACCAGAATTACGCACTGCAAATCTCTCTCCAACGCTTCCTGAGATATAGAGTTTACCACCTGTTGCTCCATAGAGACAAGTATTTCCTCCCGCACTAAATGCTTCGCCTTGATTTTCTGATGTAATGATTATTTTTCCACCATGCATCCCTTTACCGATGTAATCATTTGCTACACCATTAAGATAAATAGATACCCCTGGGATTAAAAATGCCCCAAGTGCTTGACCTGCGATACCGTTTAAATTGATTTTAATCGTATCTGCTTTGAGACCTTTATCGCCATAATAGTGAGCAATTTCACCACTGACCAATGCACCAAAACTTCTATGAACATTGGCAATTTCTCTATTGATTCTGATTGGATGTTCAGGATGTTTGATAGCATTCATTGCCTCTTTTAAAACATCTTTTTCAAAAGCATTATCATCAAAAGGAGGATTCGTTCTTTGTTGATGCGTATTGACACCACTCTCTTGATGAAGCACTGCAGAAAAATCAAATTTTTGTGCAAATGCGTCATCTACAACTTTGAGTATATCCACACGACCAATCATCTCTTCCATCGTTTTGAATCCAAGTTCCGCCATAATAGAACGAACATCTTCGGCTAAAAGTGTAAAGAAGTTGATAACTTGATCCACATGCCCTTTGAAAAACTCTTGACGCAGTTTTTCATTTTGTGTAGCAATTCCTACAGAACATTTATTGACATGACAGATTCTAAGCATTTTACAACCAACTATTGTTAAAACACCCGTACCAAATGCATAACTCTCAGCACCAAGTAATGCAGCTTTTACAACATCTAAACCAGATTTGAGTCCGCCATCTGTTTGGAGTTCAACCAAACCTCTGAGGTTATTTGCTTTGAGTGCGTTGTGTGCTTCACTGAGACCTATTTCCCAAGGATTTCCCGCAAATTTGATAGATGTAAGCGGAGCAGCACCTGTTCCACCATCGCCACCAGAGATGATAATTTTATCTGCATACGCTTTTGCAACACCCGCTGCAATTGTTCCAACACCGATAGTTGAAACAAGTTTTACAGCCACTCTGGCATGTGGATTTACTTGTTTCATATCGAAGATAAGTTGTGCCAAATCTTCAATCGAATAGATATCATGGTGTGGCGGTGGAGAAATCAGTGTAACCCCTGGAACGGTATGACGCAATTTTGCGATTAAAGGCGAAACTTTATGACCTGAGAGTTGACCACCTTCTCCTGGTTTTGCACCTTGAGCCACCTTAATCTGAATCTCTTCAGCACTTCTAAGATACGCTGGAGTTACACCAAAACGCCCAGAAGCAACTTGTTTGATTTTAGAGTTTCTATTGGTTGTAAATCTCTGTGCATCTTCCCCGCCCTCTCCTGAGTTTGATTGTGCACCTATCGTATTCATAGCCATTGCGATTGTCTCATGTGCTTCAGGACTGATAGAGCCAAGACTCATAGCAGCAGCAGCAAATCTTTTGAAAATAGCCTCTTTTGGTTCAACTTCTGAGATATCTATAGATTTTCTATCGGATTTAAGTTCAAAGAAGTCACGAATAAATTTGAGACCTCTTTTATTCACCAAATTTTTCAATCTATCAAAATCTTTTTTCTCTCCACTCGCTGCAACTGCATGAATTGCATGGATAACATCAGGACCGAAATCATGGTGTTCTTGCCCATTATAAAATTTATAATATCCACCAATATTGAGTGGGAAAATTTTATTAAATCCATCTTCGTTAAATGCTTCTTTATGGTACTTCGTAATTCTCTCATCTAAGTCTTCATAATCAAGTCCGCCCAAAGCACTGTTTGAACTCTCAAAACACTCTTCTACAACTCTTCTATTGAGACCAAGAACATCGAATAGTCCTGCATTACGGTAGGATGCAATCGTAGCAATTCCCATTTTTGACATGATTTTTAGAAGTCCAGCATTTAAAGCACTGTGAATAGATTTAAGTGCTTCGTGGCAATCTACTTTTATAACATTCGATTTTTCTAGCGTATCGATTGCTGTTGCAAAAAGGAGATTAGGATAAATTGCACTCGCACCATATCCGATGAGAACTGCTGCACCATGAGAATCAATCACTTCTCCAGTAATTGCTACCATAGAAACAAGATGACGAATTTTTGCTTTGAGGAGTGCAAAATTGAGACGACCTACAACCATAGCCATAGGTATAATTTTGTTCGTTGCACTAAACTCATAATCATCCAAAATAATGACTCTTGTTCCCTCATTTTTTACCGAATCAATCACTTTTGCAACTAAAGCATCCACACCCTCTTTGAGAGTTCCTGTGTAGGCTGTAGAGAATGTTGTATTGTGATAAAACGCTTGATAGCGAGGTGATTTTTTATCGCCAAATGATTTTAAAACATCGAGTTTTTCACTTGTAATAATAGGCGATATAGATTTAAGACGATGTGCATGGGATGGAAGCTCATCCAAAATATTATGCACTTCACCAAAACCTGTATTTAAACTCATGACAACTTTTTCACGAATCGGGTCAATCGGTGGGTTGGTTACTTGAGCGAATTTTTGTTTAAAAAAGTCCGAAAATGATCTCTGAACATTTGAAAATGCTGCCAAAGGAGTATCATCTCCCATAGAGCCTACAGCCTCTTTACCCTCAATAATCATTGGCTCAATCACTTGTTCAACGACTTCTTGTGTGATATTGAAAAATCTTTGTCTTCTGATAAAATTTTCTCTATTGAAATCACATTTTGTAATGTATTGCTCTTCAACATGTTCTTGGAGATAGACCATATGCTCATTCAACCATTTCATATAAGGATTGGAGCTTTTGAGATAATCATTTATCTGTTCATTTTTGAGAATTTTTCCAAATTTCAAATCGAGTCCAAGCATTTCACCCGACTGCAAACGACCTCTCTCTTTGATGTTCTCTTCTGCAATATCAACAACCCCATATTCACTAGCGATTAAGAGATTATCATCTTTTGTGATGATATATTTTGAAGGACGCAGACCATTTCTATCGAGTACACACCCTACATAACGACCATCTGTCACAGAAAATGCAGCTGGACCATCCCATGCTTCAAAAACAGTTGAGTGATACTCATAAAATGCACGAAGTTCTGGGTCCATATGCGGAGAGTTTTGCCATGCTGAAGGGATAACTGCACGAACAGCTTTAAAGAAATCCATACCATTGACAATAAGAAATTCAAAAAAGTTATCTGCTGATGCACTATCAGATGAATTAAGTTGTAAAATCGGTAAAATTCTTGCTATCTCTTCATTTGTAAAAACTTCACTTTTTATAGATTCAGATTTAATCTCGACATTGATACGATTCCCTTCAACGGAGTTAATCTCGCCATTATGTGCTACTGCACGAAACGGTTGTGCAAGTCTCCATTCAGGAAGTGTATTTGTTGAAAATCTTTGGTGAAAAAGGGAAAAAGAGATTTTAAAGTTTTCATCCTGAAGGTCTTTATAAAACTCTTTGATATGCGTAGGCATAACAAGCCCTTTATAAGAAAGAACTTTGGAACTCATCGACGCTATATAAAAGTTTCTATCATGAATAAGAGCATGTTCACACTCTTTACGAGAGAGATACAAAAGTGCATCAAATCTATTGGTTGCCATGATAGAGTTTGGTGTAATCACAAGCTGAACTATATGAGGCAAAGATGCCAAAGCTTGGTCACCCAGTGCATTCGTATCTACTGGAACATCTCGTGTAAAAACAATCTTAAGATCATTATTTGCACAAATCTTCTCTATGATAGAGAGATGCGTTCTCTCTTTTGTAAAGACTGATGCCACAGCAAACTGTTTTGGTAGTTCCACTCCACTTTTTGACGCTTCAAGGCGGATAAATTCCTCAGGCATTGAGAGAAGTAATCCACTTCCATCTCCTGTTTTGCCATCGGCTGCAACTGCACCACGGTGCATCATTCTCTCTAATGCGGTAACTGCATCATCTAAAACTTTGTGAGATGCTCTGTTTTTGATATTGGCAATCAAACCAAAACCACAGTTATCTTTGAATGATCTTAATAAATCATGATGTTCAACCATTGTAACTCCTTATTATCACCGAAATTATACAAATTTGCACAAATTCTTTTTAAATTTAATCTCTTTTTAAAGAAACTTAGTCTATTTAGAGAAAAAGTGGTTAATTGTACACTTTAAAGGTTTAAAAAAGTATAATTATAAGAATATTTTTTGAATAAATTTTGATAATGTGTATATAAGAAACTAGGAAGAACAAAAAATGCAAGGCTACATCATAAATCTCAACAAAGTTAAAGATGAAGATTTAATAGTTACAATCATATCCAAGGGTAGCTTAGATACGCTTTATAGATTCTACGGTGCAAGGCACGGAACGATAAATATCGGCTTCAAGATAGACTACGAAAAAGAGCCATCGGGCAAATCCAATATTTCAAGACTCAAAGATGTAATACATATAGGTTTTAAATGGATTAATGATTACAAACTTCTCAGACTTTGGCAAGACTTTTTGACACTCTTTCATAAGCACCTCAAAGATGCCGAAGAGTTGGGTGATTTTTACTTTGACCTTATCGACAACGCTTCAAGAGAGTGGAACAAACAAAATCCAAAAAGAGTGGCGATTGAGTCGTATGTGAAACTTTTAGAGCATGAGGGAAGACTCCATGGTGAACTCAATTGCTTTTTATGTTCCCAAGATATCAAAGAGGAAGAGAGTTCACTTATACGTGCCTACCTGCCGACACACAAAACATGTTCACATACACTTAGCATCAACAAAAAAGCTTTACTTGAGCTATTTGTTCATAAATCAAGCCTCTTTTTGAGTGATAAAGAGGTCGATAGACTTTGGTATGTTTTACTTGAGGGGTTATAGAAATTTAGGGTTATCTCGCAAGGCGTAGTTCTTGTATGAATTCCCATATCTATTCTGCAAATTCTAAAAAATAATTTAATAAAAAAACAAGAAAATGCATAAAAGTGTGTGTGACACCTATTTTTAGAGTGTGTGATACCTATTTTTCACCTATTTTTTATCACCAAAAGCCGAAAGCCGATTAAATGATTTTGAAAAATGGCTACAATCAACATTGTAAGTGAGAAACTTGTATTCTAATTTTTCAATATAAGACTGATCGTACAAAGTTAAAGCATCTTCCCTCGCTTTGTTGATAAAAACTTCTAAACTTTTTCTATATCCTGGAAGATCGCTTTTTCCATATGATTCCATCATATTCTTGAATGCATCAATAGAATCACGAGAACCATAAAGCCAAAGAACATCGAATTTTTCAAGAAACTTTTGCCATAAATTATAACCTAGAGCTAACTCATCTTGTGTTTTGTTATCTAAAATATCTGATGAAAATGCAGCTCTTGCTGCAATAATTATATCAATGTATATTTTTGACTTAATTTTTGCCAGTTCAAATTCTCGATCTTTCTTTTTCTCCATTGCTTTTAATGCATACCCACCTATTATTCCAACTATTGCAGTAATAATTGCAGGTAAAAATTTTAGCAACAGAGAAGTCATACCAAATTCAGTTTCCATATAATCCCTCCATAAGTAGCATAACTATCCATTAGCGGATATTTTACATAAAACAATCTTAAATAACTTGATTTTCTCGTTCCCATCGTCCTCGATGGGAATGCATACAAGAGCTAAAATCAGAGATACAAACTCCCAAGCTGGAGCTTGGGAGCTAAATGGCTGGAGCTGGAAAAGATTTCCACATGCCAAGAAGTGTAACACAAATCAAAAAACATTCCACATGCCAACTACACTTCAATCCTTTGGCATGTGGAATCTTAACTTATAGGTTTATCCCAAACAGATTAAACCCATCCTCATAGTGGTATGAAAATCTAAAATCGTGCTTGTCTAAAACTCTTTTCACCAAACTAAGTCCCAAACCATACCCTTCACTTGACCTTGAATTATCTCCTTGCGTAAAAGCTTCACAATAAAATTCAAGTGGCTTATCTAGCTTTGCACCTTTGCTTTTAACCACTATTTTTTTCTCATTTGCGATGATGAAGATGGGTTTTTGTGTTGTGTATTTCAGTCCATTGTCGATTAGGTTTTTGAGTGCAATTGAGAGGTAATTGAGGTCTGCATAAATTTCAAAGTTTGACTCAATAATTACTTCTACGCTTGTTTCATCCTCTATAAAAAGTTTTGAGAGTGACTCGCTGATGAGAGTTTCACAGTTGAATTTTTCAAAATTTAACTTGTGCTGATTTGCACTCAGTTTTTCTATATACAAAAGTTCATTTGTCATTTCATCCATCTGAGAGAGTGCTTTTTTGAGTATTTTTTTATATTTACCCTCCTCCATCATCTCTATTGCCAACTTTGATTTGGAGATTGGAGTTTTGAGTTCATGCCCTATATCTCGGAGTAATCTTTGTCTTGAAGTAATCAACTCTTCAATATTTAAAGCCATGGAATTAAAAGTTTTTGAGACTTCGCCTATCTCATCATTACTAGGCGTGTTTATTCTTAGCCCGTAGTTTCCATCCCCAAATTTTTTGATACTTTTTGAAATCTCTTTAAGGGGATAAATCATTTTTAAAATGATTAAACATAAAATGATTAAAATGATGATGTCTGCTAAAATCATAGCGTTTAGAAACTCTTTCTCTTTAAAAATTGCATCCTGCGAACCATCCATCACCAAAATATCATCGTCAAGATATTGCATATAAAGTAAATATGTATTGTCCTCATGTTTTAAAATTTTTATGATTGAGAGTTCTGTTTTGTATTCATATAACACTGTGGATGCATCAAAAGAGTGTTGTTTATCTTCAATGGTTTTAAAGTTGAGTTCTGTTAATTTTTTTTGCAGATTTGCCGTGTCATTGTTGGATAAATAGGTAAAAAGCTCATCTGATACTTGAATATATTTCTCTTTTAAAAGCTTTTCGATGGTAGTTTGTGTCAATTTATTGGTCTCATTGGATACAAATATCATAAGAGAAAAACTGATGAGAAAAAGAAGAATGACCTTATGAATTATTGACATATTTCAACCTATAAATTTGTAACCAATGCCCCATACAGACTTGATATACTGAGGGTCTTTTGAATCATCCCCTAACTTTTGTCGTATGTTGCTTATGTGCATATCAATAGTTCTCTCTTTGGAGTTATATTCTATCCCGCTCACAGCGTTTGAAATAGACTCTCGAGAGAGGACTTTATCGCTGTTTTGTAAAAAAAGATGCAAAATGTCATACTCAATTTTTGTCAAATCAAGTAACAAACCATCTACTTTTATCTCCATTTTCCCTTCGTCTATCTCAAAGTCCCCTACTTTTTTACTCTTTTGTGTCGTTCTTCTCAAAATTGCATTTATGCGTAAAACCAACTCTCTTGGCTCATAAGGTTTTGCCAAATAGTCATCCGCACCAAAGTCAAACCCAAGTATTTTGTCACTCATTTCACTTCGAGCAGAGGAGATAATGATTGGGATATTTGAAATTTCTCTTATTTTTTTACATACATCGAACCCATCCATTTGAGGCAACATCAAATCAAGAACAACTACTGAGTAGTTCTCTTTATGTTGCTCAAGATGCAAAAGTGCCTCTTTGGGTTTGTCAAAAGCTTTTACCAAAAAGTCATAGTTTTGGAGATAATCTCCAATCAGCGTCTGCATATCCAAATCATCTTCGATAAGTAAAATCTCTTGCATTACTCTACTTTCCAATCATCAAAATAGTCCATAAACTTTTTTCTCTGCTCTATGGTTAAAATAAGATGTATTTTCTTTAAAAAATTGTTCTCTATTGCATGGGCTTTAGCATCCAAAAGATGGTTCAGTACATCGAGTTCCTTGACTTCAAAAGAGTCTTGTAAAAAAACTTCTTTTCGCTTCTCTTCTATCTCTTTTTCCAAATCTTTAAATGCTTTTAACTCGCTTCTAAACTCTTTTAGAACTATTTTTACATCCGCAGTTTGTTCTGTTGAGAGGTCGAGGTGGGAGAGTTCTTTGTTTATATGATGTTCATTATGAGATTTATGATTTTCTGCGAACAGACCTGTTATCAAAAAAAGTAGCACCAACAATCTCATCGTTTTCATCCTTTCGCCATCTCTGGTATTTTAATATCTTTATCATTTAATAAGCCTTGTTCGATATTTTTATGACAAGCTTTACAGTTTGACTTTGCTACTACATCTTTACTTGCGAAGATGCTTTTATCTATTTCATCATGTCTTTTTTCCCAATAAGGTGTTTTTGTAACAGCGATAGTTTCGGTATTTTTTATACTTTTTAAAATGTGAAATGCGGACTCTTTTGTAGAATTTTCAGCAGAATTATCGACCAAATAATCCCTTATAGAAATTTTGTCTTTCTCATCAAGTGAAGCATCATCGCCAAAGTGATTTTCCAAATTATCCATCATTTTTACCCAAGACTGTTTTGGTAAAAGATAGGGTGGATAGAGCGTATGACAGCTTTTGCACTCATTGTAAAATTGTGGATGCTCTTTTTTATAATCCACCGCAGTATTGGCATCTGCCACCAGCACACTTGAAGGAGCGCTTAAAAGATAGAAAAATAAAAAGATGGATGAAGCAATCCAGAAAATACCAAAAAGTTTCTGCAAAAGTGTGAGTTTTAGACTCTCGGCATCGCCACTTTTATACCCGTCTATCATGGACGCAACTGCTTTGGATTTGTGTAAAACTTTATCAAGCATAACACCTGCTATATGCAGAAATATTACAGCCATAAATGCATTTGAGAAAAACTCATGTACATCTTTGAAAAAATCCATCTTTTTAAAGAGTGAAAAGTTTAAAAAAGAGAAAATGCCCATTCCTTCTTGCGTACCATAAACAACTGCACCGCTAAAAACTGAACCTAAACCCAAAACTATCATAGCTACAATTGCCCAACTTGAGGCTGGATTGTGACCGATATACGCTTTTTTTGTACCAAAAATGCTAAACATATACTCTTTCAAATCATTAAGATTAAAATTAAAATCTTTAAACTGAGAGTATTTTACATCCATAAAACCCCAAAGAACTCTGTATAAGAAGAGTAACCCAATCGTAAAACCCACCGCTACATGTAAAGTGAGTAAACTTTCAAATTCTGCGAGTAAAAAGGCAACTGCAACGCCAATAACGAGTAGTATGTGAAAAAGTCTTGTAAAAAGACTCCATACATAAATTTTAGTCATCTTCCCATTTTCCGAAGTTTGGAATGAGTATATCTCTCTCACTGTACGAGCCTTTGTCTGCCGTTGTATGACATGCCATACAATTTGCTAAAGATTTTACCTCTTTTTGCTGTATAAACTTTGGAGCGATTTCTCTATGTTTTTTAATAAAATATCTTGTCTCAGTAATTGCTATCGGTATTTCTCCCTTAGCAATTGAGTCATTTATTCTTTGACTTCTTTTATACTGCATAAACTTTTCAGCCGAATTGTCAGTTAAATATTTGAGTATTTTTTGATTGTCCGCGGGTTCAAGCGAGGCATCTGTGCCAAAGTGATTACTCAAATTTCCCATAACTTTTTCCCATGATTTACTCGGAAGCAAACCTGGTTGATAGGCGAAGTGACAACTCGCACACTCAGCCTTATAAAAATTGTCTGTCACTGGAGCTACATCTTTGCCGTTTCCTGAACCATCCGCCACTAAACTTCCAACTATAAGTA
>JAABQD010000041.1 GCA_011391635.1 Sulfurimonas sp.
CATCGCTGATAATACTGCACCTTTCAGGTGTGGAAATGTAGGTCGCTGCCTAGTTCCGTCAAAGTTATAATCTTCTTCCTTTTTATCAACCTTATCTCTTATACTTATTGTTACTTTTATCTTTTTATCTTATTCTTGGCATGTGGAAACTAATATAGTATTGATTCGTTCATATTCCATGCATGTTCTATATTTCTCATCTTTACTTCATTTAATCTATTCAAAAAATTGTCTCTGCTTATTTCTTTTGCACCTAGGCTTTTTAGATGTTCTGTTGGCACTTGGCAATCTATAAAATCATATCCCCAATGTTTGAGATGTTTTACTAAAATTGCATAGGCTGATTTTGAAGCATCATTGGCATGTGCAAACATGGATTCTCCACAAAAAACTTTTCCTAAAGCTAAACCATAGAGTCCACCTACTAATTTCCCGTCTAAATAGCTTTCAATGGAGTGTGCTATTCCCATGCCATGGAGGACCTCATAGGCTTCTATTATCTCTTCTTGAATCCATGTTCCATTTTGATTTGTTCTTGAAGTTGTTGCACAGTTGTGCATTACTTCTCTAAAATTTGTATCAAATTTATAAGTGTATTTTTTCATACTTTTTTTAAGTGATTTGCTTAGTTTAAAATCATCTAGTTCCATAATAAGTCGTGGATTTGGAGACCACCAGATGATAGGGTCACCTTTTGCATACCAAGGGAAGATTCCATTCTGATAAGCTCGAATGAGTCTTGATGGACTTAAATCACCTCCCCATGCCACGATGCCATCTTCATTTGCACTGTTGGCATGTGGAAATGCTAAATCATACTTATTGAGTTTGGGTATATGCAAGAATTAGCTCTTGTTTATAATCAACATCTACAAATCCACCTTGTCGTAGCTTACCAAAGAGTATTTCGTCACTCAATTTGTTGGTTATATTATTTTGAATATATCTCTTAAGTGGTCTAGCACCCATCTCTAGTGAGTAACCACTCTCTGCAATAAAGCAAATAGCTTCCCCGGTGAGGCGAATAACTATTTTTTTCTTATGAAGTTCACTATTTAGTTTATTGATAAATTTTCTTACAATATTTTTGATAGTTTCCATACTTAATGGCTCAAACTCTACAATAGCATCAAGTCTATTTCTAAATTCAGGAGTAAAAAATGATTTCAACTCCTCATTTTTTGAGAGGGAAGCATTTTTGTTAAAGCCCATTACACCTCTTGCTGAGGCACCGATATTGGAAGTCATAATTAGAATTACATTTTGGAAGTTTGCTTTATAACCATTGTTATCAGTGAGAACAGCATTATCCATAATTTGTAAAAGAATATTGATGAGTTCTGGATGTGCTTTTTCAATTTCATCAAGGAGTAAAACAGTGTATGGATGCTTCTTGATAGCTTCAGTGAGAAGTCCTCCTTGCTCATACCCAACATATCCTGGAGGAGCACCGACTAATCTGCTAAGAGCATGTTTTTCCATATATTCACTCATGTCAAATCTTTCAAAATGAATACCTAAAATTTGGCTCAAAGCAATTGCTAATTCAGTTTTGCCGACACCTGTAGGTCCTGAAAATAAAAAGGATGCAATGGGCTTATTTTCAGGAGTGAGTCCTGCTTTTGATATTTTGATGGAGTCTGTGACGATAGAGACTGCATTCTCTTGTCCAATGACTCTTTTTTTGAGTTCTTCTTCTAAATTTTTTAGAGAGTGAGTTTCATTTTTATCTGTTTTTGGTGCGGAGATACCTACAATCGTAGCGATTGTTTTTTCGATATCACTCGCAGTCACTTTCATTTTTTTAGACTTTTTGAGATGAAAAGAGGCTGCTGTTTCATCTATCAAATCTATCGCTTTATCTGGTAAAAATCTATCTGTGATATATCTTTTTGAGAGTTCTACAGCCGATTTAAGAGCCTCATCTGTATAGGTTATACCATGGTGTTTTTCATATCTGCTTTTGAGACCTTTGAGAATGAGATAACTTGTCTCTAGTGATGGCTCACTGATATCTATTTTACTGAATCTCCGGCTGAGTGCTTTGTCTTTTTCAAAACTATTTCTGTATTCACTAAAAGTTGTTGCTCCCATACATCGAAGTTCACCAGAAGCAAGTGCGGGTTTGAGCTGATTTGCTGCATCCATTGTTCCACTTGTAGAACCTGCTCCAATGAGTGTATGAATTTCATCTATAAATAGTATGGCATCAGGATGTGATTTAAGTTCATCTATGACACCCTTGAGTCTCTTTTCAAAATCCCCTCTATACTTCGTTCCTGCAAGTAATGCACTCAAATCAAGTGCAAAAAGTTCTGCATTTTTAATAATATCTGGAACATGACCTGAAGTGATATTCAGAGCCAAGCCTTCTGCGACTGCAGTTTTTCCTACACCTGCTTCACCGACTAAAATTGGATTATTCTTTTTTCTTCTGCATAAAATTTGTGTTACTCTTTTTATCTCTTCATCTCTTCCTATCACAGGGTCGATTTTGCCTTGTTTTGCTTTTTGAAGAAGATTGATAGAGTATTTATCAAGATAAGACTCTTGTTCTTTACTCTCTGCTTGTATATCTGTGTGAGAAATAAGTTCGAGTATATCGAGTTTTGAAATTTGATATTCACTTAAAAGTTTATAGCTAAAACTATTTTTGTCTTCAAAGACAGCAACGAGTAAATCCCCAACATCGGCACTATTCTGACTTGAACTTTGCAAATGTTTAATCATTCTATCGATAAGTCTTGCAAGGGCTACACTCTCATAGGGATCACTTGTTATATGTGTTGGAAGTGGGTCAATATTTGTTTGTATATACTCTTTGAGTGCTTCTTTCATCTCATTCACATCGCCTCCACATGCCGAGATGATATGCATCCCCTCTACTGAAGTGAGTGCAAGATAAAAAACATGCTCAATTGTTAGGTATTCATGTCGTAGCTCTTTCGCAAAGAGAATCGATTTTTGAAATATCTCATTTAATTCATGACTAATCATTCTTCCTCCATGACAGCTTTGAGCGGGAAGCCACTCTCATGTGCTTTTTTATGGACTTCCGTCACTTTTGTTTCTGCAATTTCATGCGTATAAATACCACAAATGCCTCTCTCTTTTTTATGCACTTCGAGCATAATCGCCTCAGCCTCTTCATAATTTTTGTGAAAGATAGTCATAAGTACATCGATAACAAAATCCATGGAACTGTAATTATCATTGAGAAGATATACTTTGTATTTATTTGGATAACTCAGCGAAGTTTCGCTGCGTGTTTCATGTTCTGTTTGTGTTGCCATTATGAGCCTACTTTGAAGATTCTAAAAAATCTTTGATAATATCTTGAGGGTTTTCAAGCCCAATAGAGATACGGATAAGTCCCTCTGTAATTCCCAAAAATTTTCTCGTCTCTTCATCAAAATCTCTATAAATTGTGGATGCCATATGCAGGGCAAGTGTTCTACTATCGCCAATATTTGCGGTGAGCGTTGCAAGTTTTGTTTTGTTTAAAAACTCAAATGCTTTCGTTTTTGTTCCCATATCAATGGTAAAAAGTGTGCCGCACCCTTTGGTAAAATCACTCAGGTATCTTGCATGGTGTGGATGCTGTGTCAAACAAGGATGGTTGATATTGACTCCATTTTTGTCTAGCTCTTTGGCAATAATTTCTACACTTTGGATGATTCTATCCATTCGCAGTGGGAGTGTTTCAAGTCCTAGCATTGTCAAATAACTTGCATTTGCATTTGCACTCATACCAAAATCTCGCATGGCTCTCTTTTTTGCATTGCCAATGAGTGCCATTTTGCCCATATTTTTGATAAATTTTTCGAGAAATTGGTAGCGAGGAGATTTAAATTTATCTTCGCTTTCATTGATTGCTCTATAAACGACACAGCCACCAAGTGCTGAAGCATTGCCACTTATGATTTTTGTTGTTGAATAAACAACAATATCCGCACCAAGGGCAAGGGGAAGAATACTCATCGGGGTAATAGTGTTGTCCACTATGAGTGCGATACCTGCATCATTTGCTATTTGTGCAATTTTTTTGATATCAGGCAGACGCATATTTGGATTTCCTACACTCTCTAAAAAGATAATTTTTGTTTTTTCATTGATAGCATTTTGGATATCTTCTAGTGCATCTACATCAAAAAAGTGTGACTTCACGCCAAAACGGGTGAGTGTCTCACTAAAGAGTGCATAAGTGCCACCAAAAAGCCCACCAATAGAGATAATTTCATCTCCACATGCCAAGAGTGACATAACTGCGAGTGTGGTAGCACCCATGCCAGAACTTGTAGCCACAGCTGCTATTCCACCATCCATCTCTGCTATAATTGATTCTAGTTTTGCTGTTGTAGGATTTCCCATGCGAGAGTAGAGAGGTTTTTTGATGCTTCCATCGAAAATTCCCTCTGCAATCTCAGGTGTGCCATAGGAAAAAGAGGCAGAGTTTACGAGAGTTGGACTTACTGCTCCCTCTTTTGAGCCAACACTTTGGACAAATTTGGTGTAATATTCTTCAAAATGATTCATTTTATAATCCTTGTAATAATGAATCAATTATAGCAAAGTAGAGATAAATTAGGAAAGAAGATGCAATACGACTTTACAACTTCCACATGCCGAGATGGGAGCAATGCGGAAAAATATGCTTTACGTGAGAAACTTTTTACCCGTGGGGATGTCTTACCTGTGTGGGTAGCAGATATGGATATCGACACACCAGATTTTGTACTCGAAGCTGTGAAAAAACGGCTTGAACATCCCATTTTTGGGTATGAAGAAGTCCCAGAGAGTGCATTTTTGGCTCAGATTGCGTGGATGAAGAGAGAACATGGAGTGGAGTTTTCGCTTGATGAGATGTTTTATTCGCACTCGGTTGTTGCCTCTATGAATGTGGCAATTGAAGCATTTAGTCAAGAGGGCGATGGAGTGATAGTCCAAACACCAGTCTATCCACCTTTTTTTCAAAGTGTCAAAGAGCATAAAAGAAAACTCATAAAAAATCCGCTCAAACAGTTGGTTGATGGAAAGTATATTTTTGATATTGAAGATTTGAGAGCAAAAATCGATAAAAACACAAAGCTTTTACTGCTTTGTTCTCCGCATAATCCAGTAGGACGCGTGTGGATGCAAGAGGAGTTGGAGCAGATTTTAGAGCTTTGTTTGGAACATAATATTATTATTTTTTCGGATGAGATTCACTCAGATTTGGTCTATGCTCCACATATCCACATGCCATTTGCATCTTTAAGCGAAAAAGCCAGAGCGATAACTATCACAGCGATGGGCGTTGGTAAAACATTCAACATGGCAGGTTTTGCTATAAGTAGCGTTGCGATACCAAATAAAGAGTTGCGAGAGCAGTTTGCAAAGGTCTATAGAAGAGTTCATTTTGCTCAAGGAACGGTATTTGGGCATGTGGGATTTGAAGCTGCATATACAAATGGCAAAGAATGGTTAGAGGAATTGAAACTCCATCTGTTACAAAATTTCCACATGCTACAAAATCTTTGTAAACACTATCCAGAGCTTATAAAAGTCCACATGCCAGAAGCTACCTATCTTGCATGGCTTGATTGTCGTGGTATGCGTCTCTCCAACAAAGAGTTACGAGATTTTTTTGTGTATGAAGCAGGACTTGGCTTAAACGCTGGAATAAGTTTTGGACGGGAAGGGAGTGGTTTTATGAGGTTGAATTTTGCACTCTCACATGATAGAATGCTACAAGTAATTACGCAACTTGAAGTTGCACTTCAAAATAGAGGAAAAAAAGAGAATGGTGAAGATAAATTGGGATGGATATAAGGACTTTAAAAAACATGCAAATGTAAAAGATGATAATTTTATTATCCTTGTTCATTTTATGAAGAGTTATTACAATATGAGCAGCCCACGAGATCTTTTTGAGTCTATGGCAAATGATGAATTAGCTCGAATGATGTTGGAAAAAAGAGAGATTAAAAGCTCTGCTGAGTTAGAAAACTTTTTATCAAAAAACTAGCTTGAATGGATGAGAAACTCAAAAAAATAAGCTCTTTCATCCATGAACACCATGTGATGAGTTTGGCAACGGCAACTGTAGATGAGTTAAGTGTTTGTAGTCTTTTTTATGCTTTTAATGAGGAAAAACTCTCATTTGTTGTGGCAAGTAGTGATGCAACTCGGCATGTGGAACATATTTTGCAGAACTCGCATGTTGCTGGAAATATTCTTTTAGAGACAAGAACTGTAGGAAAAATTCAAGGTGTTCAGTTTCGTGGAGATTTTATGCCACTTGAAGATAAAGAACTCCTGAGAGACTATTTTCGAGCTTTTCCTTATGCTCTGGCACTTACTCCAAAACTATGGCAAATCAAAGTAAATTGGTTTAAGATGACAGATAACAGACTTGGATTTGGAGAGAAAATTATTTGGAGTTCTTTGGTTTAAAGAGTGTACACTCTGTGCCACTACTTTGAAAAACTAAAAGTGAAGGAATTTGAGGTGATTTAAAGCCATACGCCTTACATCCATGAGGTCTTGGTGGTTCCCAAGTTACAAAATAGTATTCACACACTCTGCAATTAATTCTTTTCATTCTCTTCTCGGCAATTTAAGTTGGGTATTTTAGCATATTCGGTAAAATAGGCAAAATTATATTTATAAAGAAGAAACAATGGATAAAATATTACAGATGTTACAGCTTCAAGCACAACTTAATGATGCTACAAATGGCGATAAATGGGTCAATGGCATGACAAAAAATGGAAAGATAATCAATTGGAAACGATGCATTTATATGGAATCCGCTGAGATGATAGATAGTTTTTCATGGAAACATTGGAAAAGCATACACCAAGAGCCAGATTGGGATAATTTGCAAATTGAAGTTGTCGATGTTTGGCATTTTATTATGAGTTTGGCAATTGAAAATTATGCTCAAAATATGCGAGGGCAGATAGAAAATCTGGCTATTGATATCTCCGAACTTACGAGTTTTAATCACCTCAATGTACAAACGAGAACTTTTGCATCCCAAGATGAGGTAATAGCGAAAGTTGAAAATATTATGCTTCTCTCTCTCGCAAAAGAGGGAGTAAATATTGAAAATTTTATGAAAGAGTTTTTTGATTTGGTTTTGATGAGCGGATTAAATTTGGAAACACTCTATAGACTTTATGTAGGTAAAAATATTCTCAATCAATTTCGTCAAGATAATGGATATAAGGAAGGAACTTATATCAAAGTTTGGAATGGCGATGAGGACAATGTTATCATGAAAAAAGTTTGGGAAGAAAATGGAGATATAACTCCAGAAGCTCTTTATAGAGAACTCACAAAACTCTATTTAGCACTCAATAAAAGTTGATAGATGCATAATGTTCTTGAAGTAAAAAATCTCTCTTTTGGCTATACAAAAGAGACTTTATTGTTTGAGAACTTCTCTATTTCGCTCAAAAAAGGCGAAATAAAAGCGATTGTCGGGGCAAGTGGGGTAGGAAAAAGTACACTCTTTGAGCTTATTTTAAATAATGTAAAAGCCTCAAGCGGAGAGATATTTACGGCTTCATGTTCTCAAGTTTTTCAAGATCCTTATAGCTCTTTTCATCCAAGCTACACACTTTTAAATCAAATAAAAGATGTAGCTCCCTTGGATGATTTAGAACATTACTTGAGTGCTATGAACCTTGATTATCAACTTTTACTCAAACTTCCACATGAACTCTCAGGCGGACAGCTTCAAAGAGCTTCGATTCTTAGAGCGATGCTTATGAAGAGTGAACTTCTTTTGCTTGATGAGCCAACTTCTGCTTTAGATAATGTCATTCAATTAGAAGTGATGCATATGCTGATGAAAAATATAAAGAGCATGGGGATGCTTCTTATTACACACGATTTAGAACTTGCAAAGTGGTGTGCAGATGAGATTATATTGCTATAAGTCCTGAAATCTAGCTAGTGGGTTGTATCAAGCAGGAGATATTTGACGAGGTAAAATCCACTTCCAGCCATAAATATAGTTCCAAAAGCATTGAGCGATATATTGAGTGTAGCTAACAAAATATGACCACCTTCTAAGAGCAAAAAACTCTCAATTGCAAAGGCAGAGTAAGTTGTAAAGCCACCTAAAATACCAGTAGTTAGAAATGATTTTGTGTGGAGTGAGAAGAAACTTGTTTGCATAAAATAGGCGATTAAAACACCCATAATAAAACTACCAATAAGATTAACACCAAGTGTGCCATAAGGCAAATCATGTGGTAATCTATGGGAGATAATACCATTCATATATGCCCGTAGAACTGAGCCTATAAAACCGCCACTACCTATGGCTAGGATTGTTTGCCAACTCATCATCGTACACCTTTTGCATAGATACTCTTAAGTTTTGTAGCCAATTTTCATCCTCTTTGTTTGCAACAAATGGATCCATATAAATGACTTTAATGCGTCCGGGCTTATAATAAAATTCTTTGATATTGTAATATTTGGATGTTTGCATTAAGACGATTGGTTGTACACGAAGTTCATACTTATCTGCTATCATTTTCGCACCATGTTTGAAAGGGAGCATAGTGCCTGTTGTAGAGCGTGTTCCTTCTGGAAACATTGTAATGACTCTTCCTTTGTCAAGTCTGTCTTTTGCGGCTCTAAGGAGTTTAACAAGGGAAGTTTTACTCTCTCGCTCCACTGATATATCTTCAGGAAGTTTGAGTGCTAATCCAAAAAATGGAACATCAAAGAGCGTTTTTTTTGCTACCCATGCTAAATCTTTATTACTTATCGTCTCCATAATGCCAATGTCTAAATCACTTTGATGATTGATTAAAAACATTTGAACTTCTGAATCTTCTTTACCTTGCATATCAATAGTGTAGAAGGTAGTTATACGAATAAGCCAAGAAGCAAGCTTACGAGCATATGGACGCGGTAGTAAATAATAAGTTGCTATCATAAGTGTCAGAGCAAAAAAGATAATGGTTGTTGCGTACAACCAACTAATGTGAGCAAATATCTTCATTCTTTACCCAACCTATCTTTTCATTTTCTAACTCTACTTTTACAAAATTTTCTATGCTTCCATCTTTTTTGAGTTTGTATTCATTTTTGGTAGTTTCAAAAACTGTGCCATTGCTCATAGGTAAAAGGTAAATATTTGTTCCTTGTTTTACACATACTTCTTTGGAAGGAATTGCTAAAAATCCTATGTAAATTAAAGGAATAATAACAAAGAGAAGATAGATATATTTTTTTGCCCAAAGTGCCAAGACAAGCATAAAAAATGCGACGACACCCGCAATTTGCATTTTTAAAATTTCACGAGACTGGTCGGTTGGCTTTAGGTCACTTTGTGTTGTGACACTATCATCATCGACAATAATGGGAATGTTGATGGTAGGATAACTATTACTTTTGAGATTAAAATAGGAAAAAGATAAATTTTTTACCTCTTTATTGATAATGACATAATAAGTAATTCGTGAATCCAGATGGGATTTTTGTGCTGATTCGATACCTTGTTTGAAAACATTTTTAAAGTTGAGTGCAGCGATATCACAATTAGTTGCTTTTGCAACAAAGACAACAATATTATGTTTATTATCATAACTTGTCGTTTTGAAGTCGATAAGTTCAAAAGAGTCTGCTATTACATTTGCAAAATCGCTCTTTGGATTGAGAGAGATAACATTGAGTGGTAAACCGTGAAGTACAGCACTTGCATATTGGCTTGAACCTGCAACAAAAGCTTCGATATCAGGTAATTTTGCTTGAGTGGATGTTGTCAAAAAGTAAAAAGTATCATAATAGTATTTTGACTTTTGCTCTCTTGAAGGAGTAGGGGTTAAAACTTGTAAACCTTGAAGATTTGAGAGTTTATATTCGACTCTATCGGCATTATTGAGTGTGGAAAGAAGTTTGAGTGTGATTGCAAAAATCTCACCTTTTACAACTCTTTGAGGAGATGTTTCATTACTGAGATAGAGAACTTTTTGTTTTGGAGCTACTGCTTCAGCACTGTAGAGTTCACTGTCTCCATCGAGTGCAAAAAGAGGTGTAAAAAAAAGAAAAAGAAAAAGCAGTAAAATTTTCACGCTGATAAAAATCCTTGAAGCATTTTTACTCCATCATTTGAGCCTAAAAGTGTTTCCATTGCTCTTTCAGGATGTGGCATAAGTCCAAAAACTGTTTTTTCTTTGTTGCAGACACCGGCGATTGCATCAACACTTCCGTTTGGGTTGGAAATATTTCCATCTTTGTCACAGTATTGTAAAAGAACTTGGTTGTTTGCATAAAGCTCTTTGAGTCCTGCTTCATCGATATAGTAGTTTCCATCATGATGTGCGATTGGAACATTCACAATATTTCCACATGCCAACTTCTCTAAAAATACATTGTCATTATTAACAACTTTGAGATTATGGTGTTTGGATAAAAAGTGTAAATGCTCATTTCTTTTTAATGCACCTGGAAGTAAACCAGCTTCTGTTAAAACTTGAAAACCGTTACAAATTCCTAAAACTTTCCCACCCTTGTCTGCATAAACTTTTACAGCTTTCATAACAGGACTGAATTTTGCAATAGCACCGCTTCTGAGGTAATCACCATAACTAAACCCACCCGCTACAACTAAAAGGTCAGTATCGGCTGGAACGGTGTCCGCTTTGTGCCATAAAATTTCAGTTGTTGCACCCAAAGACTCAAATGCATGTTGCGTGTCATACTCACAGTTTGTACCAGGGAATTGTAAAATTGTTACCTTCATGAAAGAAGCTCAATCTCATAATCTTCAATAACAGTGTTCGCAAGTAACTCCTCACACATTTTCGTTACATCCGCCATTGCTTTTTCTTTGTCTGTAGTGTTTAGTTTTAAAACTATCTGCTTACCAACACGAACATCACTTACATCATCAAAGTGAAGAGAGTGTAGAGCGTGGTGAACCGCTTTTCCTTGTGAATCTAAAACACCCGCTTTTAAAGATACATTTACTATTGCTTTCATCATACTATTTTCCTAATATTCTATTTAAAACTTGTTCATACGCTACTGTTAATCCGCCAAGACCTTGACGGAATCTATCTTTATCCATCTTTTCGCCACTTTCCATATCCCAAAAACGACAGTTGTCAGGGCTGATTTCATCGATTAAGATAATATTGCCACTTTTGTCTTTCCCAAATTCGAGTTTAAAGTCTACAAGATTGAGACCTTTTTGAGCAAAATAAGGCTTGAGAATATCATTGACTTCTCTTGCCATACGGCGAAGTTTGTCAAGTTCATCTTGATACTTTACTAAGCCAAGGATAAGAGCGTGTTGGTCATTGAGTTTTGGGTCACCAAGTGCGTCATTTTTATAATCAAACTCGACAAGAGTAAAAGGAAGAACTGTACCATCTTTGATACCAAGGTTACGCGTTAAACTTCCTGTCGCAATATTACGAACAATTACTTCAATCAAAATAACATCCACTTTCGTGTGAAGCATGTGATTGTCATCAAGCATTTTTACAAAGTGTGTTTGGATGCCATTTGCTTCCAAAAGTTTAAAAAGTTCAGTAGAAATTTTATTGTTTAACGCACCTTTTCCAGCTTCACTCGATTTTTTTTCGCCATTAAATGCTGTCAAATCATCTTTAAACTCTGAAATCACTAAATTTTCATCATCCGTAGAAAAAAGCTTTTTTGCTTTTCCTTCATAAAGTAACTCTCTCTTTTGCATTTTAATTTATCCTTTTGTAATTATTAAAGCTTTGATGATATCTACGCCTTCTTTAAGTTGAATATCTTTGTTCAACATTTCGGGCGTAATTATATCTTTTTTATCTTTGTCTGACTTCTCATCATCTTTGTTTTCTTTATCATTTTTGTCACCACCAACTTTTTGTAACTCTTCTTCTAAGTGTTTTTTCAAATCCGCTTCTTTGATTGCAAATTCACTTTTAGTTGTATTGAGTTCTCCTGGGAGGACTTCGATGTCAGGTTTGACACCAACAGCTTGAATTGTACGTCCGCTTGGTAGGTAGTATCTTGCGATAGTGAGTTTGATAGCTTCTTCTTCACTCAGAGGAAGAACAACTTGAACACTCCCTTTACCAAAAGTGTTCTCTCCAACTAAAATAGCTCGTTTATGATCTTGGAGTGAACCACTTACAATTTCTGAAGCACTTGCACTACCAGAGTTGATAAGTACAACGACAGGCACTTTGACTGTATTTGCACTCGGAGTTGCTTTGTAAACTTTGTTGTCAATTTCATTACGACCTTTTTGAGAAACAATCTCTCCCTCATCAACAAACAAATCGACTAATTCAACAGCTTGGTCAAGAAGTCCACCTGGATTATTTCTCAAATCAAGAATAATTCCTTTGGTTGTTGCTTTTTTAATCTTAAGAGCTTTTGCAACATCTTCAGCTACTTTTTTATCGAAGGTTGTGACACGAATATAGAGGATATTGTCGCCAATTGCTTTTGTGTAAACAGATTCGATTGTGATATTTCCTCGAACGATTTTCATGATGAGTGGTTTGCTCTCTCCCTGACGCACAATAGTGAGTGTGATAGGTGTTCCAACTGCACCTCGCATAATTCCGACTGCATCATCAATAGTCATACTGATTGTGGACTCATCGTTGATTTTGAGTATGATATCTCCAGCCTTGATCCCTGCTTTGTCTGCTGGAGTGCCTTCGATAGGAGCTATGACAGTTAATGCACCATCTTTTATTCCTACTGTAATTCCAAGTCCACCAAATTCGCCATTCGTTTGAACTTTGAGTTTTTTATAGTCATCTTTTTTAAGATAACTTGAGTGTGCATCAAGATTGACAAGCATACCTTCGAGAGCTTTATCCATCAAGCCTTCGATATTTACATTATCGACATTGTATTGTTCTACAATACTAATGACTTTTGTAAATTTTGCTAAAGCTTGAAGCCGTGAGAGCTCCTCTTTTTTTTGTTCTTCAGCGGATGCTGCAAAAATATTTGTGGAGAGTAAGAGAGTAATAGCAAGACCAACAGAAGTAAAACCAAGTGTAATATATTTTTTATTTTTCATAAGAAACCCGTATTAATTTTTAAAAAAGATATTATAGTTTATCTTTTGTTAATTGATTATTACATAAGTAAGGGAAAATAAATTTCCACATGCCA
>JAABQD010000042.1 GCA_011391635.1 Sulfurimonas sp.
CTCTTGTCGATTCAAGCACCTCAAAAGCGAGTTGTTGCATCGATTCGCTACTGAGATTTTCATTGGAAAATATGCCAAACATCTTGGCTGTAAATTCTGCCAACTCTGCTGTTGGTGCTTCATAAGCGATTGTTCCAAGCTTTTTGTTGGCTGCAATGTAGCGTTCATAATCCTGCTCATTTGCGGCTTTTATGAGTTCTATGATGGCGACTCTTGAGTTATTAGGCACACTCTTTACCATCCCAAAATCGAGCAAAATGAGTTCACCCTCAGGGCTGACAAGAAGATTTCCAGGATGTGGATCAGCGTGAAAATAGCCGTTGATGAGCATCTGCGTCGTATAAAAATCGACGAGTTTTGCGATAATGGCTCTGAAATCTATATTGTGAGCAAAAATGCTCTCTTTGTCATCAAAGCGAAAACCCTCCAGAAAACTCATCACAATAGCGTTATCGCTACAAAGTTTGGCATGTGGAACTGGAAACTTAACACCACTCTCTTTGTACATAGAAGAGAATTTGATTAAGTTTGAAAGCTCGTGTGTGAGGCTTACCTCTTGGAGTATCATTTTGGAAAATTCGCCGATAACCGCTTCGATGGAGTTTTTGGTGTGATGCGAAAAAAGCGGACGAAAAAGTGTGTTAAAAAAGTTGAGTATTTTGATATCTGCTTTTACTTTTTTCTCAATTCCTAGGCGTCTGAGTTTGACTGCTACTTTGGTTGTCTCATCGAGCCAAGCCTCATGTACTTGCCCAATCGAAGCCGATGCAAGAGGTTTGGTAGTAAAGCTAAAAAATGGATTTGTAGCAAACGAGAGAGCAAAAACCTGTTGCATCTCCTCCTCTTTCATCGGCTCTAACTCATCATGAAGTGTTTTGAGAGCTTCGAGATATTCGGGAGTAAAAAAATCGCTCCTTGTTGCCAAAACCTGAGCAAGTTTCACAAAACTTGCCCCCAAGGCATTAATAACAAAAATGAGTTTGTTTGGACTCAAAGGTTTCAAAAAAAGAAACTGCTCTCTCTTTTTTATAAGTAAATAAAGACTCAGCAACAGCGTAAATACACGCCATATGCGAAGAGGCGAGTATTGGTTCATGGCTTACTTCTTATCGTTCATGAAGTTTTTTAAATCCTCTTTTGTCACAAGCCCAAGCTCATCAATCGCCTCTTTGAGTGCATCTTTGATGTGTTGTTTGAACTCAGTTTCACTCTCTTTGCCTTTTTCTTGAAGCTCTTTGATAAACTTTTCACCATCTTCACGACTGAGTTTGCCTTTTTCTTCGAGTTTTTTTATCTCTTGTTCTACTTTTTCTTTTACAACTAACATTCCACCTAAACCTGCATATAATAAATCTTTCATCTTTTATCCTTTTGTTTTGTATGTTGTTTACAACACATTTTTTATATCTTGTTCTATTTCACTAGGCGTTGTTGATGGTGCGTAGCGTTTTAAAACTTTGCCATTTTTATCAACTAAAAATTTCGTGAAATTCCACTTGATTGCCTCTGAGCCTAAAATACCACTTGCCTTTTCTTTTAAAAATACATAAAGCGGATGCGTAGAAGCACCGTTTACATCTATTTTGGAAAACATATCAAAACTCACGCCAAAACTACTCATGCAAAAGTTTTTTATCTCCTCCTCCGTTCCAGGTTCTTGAGACAAAAACTGGTTGCATGGAAAACCAAGCACACTTAAACCTTGTGTGTTGTATTTTTCATGTAACTCCTGAAGTCCAGTGTATTGATTTGTATAACCGCAATTACTTGCAACATTGACGATGAGCATAACCCTGTTTTTATATTTTTCTAACTTAATAGTTTGCCCATCTATATTTTTTACTTCAATATCATAAATATTCATCGCATCTCCTCCAAAAAGTTGACTTAGCATCAACATAACAATCAACAACTTCTTCATCTTAGACCTTCTACACCATGTTTAAATTTTTCTACTGCTATTTTAGCAGCCTCTTTGTGATGGACCATTGGCTTTGGATATCCTTGTATTGTAGCACCTAAAAGATAATTCTCATCATGCAAATATTTAGATTCCACATGCGTAAGCTCTGGGATATATTTTTTTATATAATTCGCATCTTTATCAAACTTCTTACTTTGCAAGTAGGGATTAAAAACCCTAAAATAGGGTTGTGGGTCAACGCCTGTTCCCGCACTCCACTGCCATGAAAGCACATTGGAAGCTTTGTCAAAATCAAGGAGATGTTCTGCAAAAAACTCCTCTCCCCACTGCCATGGAAGAAGCAAATCTTTGGTAAAAAATGAAGCTGTGACCATACGCACACGGTTGTGCATCTTGCCTGTTTGGAGGAGTTCTCGTACTCCAGCATCTACGATTGGAACACCAGTTTGAGCTTTACAAAAAAATTCATATTTTTCTCTGTCTTCTATGCCGTTGAAGCTGGGTTTATAGTTTTGAGTCTCTAATCTTGGCATGTGGAAAAGCAAATAGGCGTAAAAATCTCTAAAAATGAGCTGTCGAATAAATGGCTCACACTCCAAATTTTTGAGACTTAAAACAGAGCGTAAAACCGCTCTTGTGCTAATAGTTCCAAAGCGTAAATCGACACTCAGATTTGAGCCGACATCCTCGTTCAAAAAGTCTCGCATCTGTTTGTAATTTTGGATATTTTGTTTGAATTTTTCAAGTTTGGCATGTGGATGGATTATTTTTAATTTTTGCATCTCAAAGCCCAAGCTCTCGAGTGAAAAAGGGAGTTTTGTACTAACTCCATTGGCATCTATCTTGGTTATTCCCTCATACTCCACTGGGATGAGTTTTTGCTCTGCTTGGCTTGTGGCTTCTATGTTTTTACTCTCTAAAAGAAGACGGGCTTTTTTGTAGTAGGGTGTAAAAACAAGATAGGGTGTTTTGTCCTCTTTGAGAACTTCGTCTGGTTTGAAAATGTAGGTATCTTTAATGTAGCGAAAGTGAAGTTTTTGTGAGATTTCTAAATCGCGTTGTTTGGCATAACTATCGTAATCTCCACATGCCACAACTTCATCCATTTTGTGTGAAGTAAGAGAGGCAAACACATCCTTTGGCGAACCAAAAAATATTTTTAGCTCCAAGCCACACGCTAACAAATCTTGTTTGAGTTTGCTCACATAGCCAAAGATAAACGAGACTCTTTTATCCTGTTTTGTTAGTTTGTCTAAAATGTTGGTATCGAAGATAAATATCGGTAAAACCTCTCCATCAAGGGATAAAAGTGGATTATCCTCTATGCGTAAATCTCTTCGAAACCAGAGAATTCTTCTCATTTTGAACTGCTTAAACTTGAGCGAAGTGCTAACTCCTTAGGGTAGGGTTCTAAAAATTTTTGATTTAAAAGATAGGTAACTTCATACTTTTGTGCATAAAGTTTGATGGTGCTGAGTGGAACAATAATCGGTACAAGTTTTTGAGCATACTCATCAATTTGCTCATGTAAAATCGATTTTTCAAGTTTACTTAGCTCGTTTTTGAAAAATCCTGCCATGTGTTCGAGGACATTGCGGTTTTTTTTGATGGAGCTTTTTTTGGCAATGGCAACTTTGAAGTTGTACTCATAGGTGGCAAAGATTTCTGTAAATGGGAGGTTTTCATGGTTGCCCACGATGTTCCCCAAAACTCTGTAGAGCTTTTCATCTTTGGCTTGAAGTAAAAATTTGTTTTTGGTATGAAAATCGACAAGAATTGCCATAGTAGGGCTATTTTCTTTGAGAAGTTCCATCGAATCGTAAGCAAAAAGTTGCATGATAAAATTTTCTCTGAGCCAATCATCAAGCAGTCTGCCTTCCTCCTCCATCGGTAAAAGTGGGAATTTTTCACGGCAAAGTGTCACAAAAACCCCATCTGTTTTGGAGTCTGAAAAACCATTCTCCAAGTAGGCTTTGGCACTGCCCATGCCACAACTTGGAGAGCGGGATTTGAAGATGATACCGCTGAGTTTTTCTTTTGAAATTTTGTGAAGTTCCTCGTAAGAGCTCTCTAAAAGAGGCTGTGTGACATCATGGGCATCTTTGTTTGTAAAGACGGAGTAATTGCCGTTTTGGTTGATAAGGCGAATCGAGGGACGGGGTGTGCCAAAAGCGATTGCTTCGGGGCAAAAAGGAGTAAAAGAGCTATATTTGCTTAGATGCTTTATGATAAAATCATCTCGCTTGTGTCCCCCATCAAATCGAACTTTTTCACCCAAAAGACATGCGGAAACTGCTATATTCATACTCTCTCCTTAACCTTTAGTTTACTGTATCTTAGCACGAAGAAAGAATTTTAGAGTGTTTTTAGATGGATTTGTATGCTTTTTTTGTAAGTTCATTTTTCCAGCTCATGCATGAATAGACAAAATAGCACTACAAACAAAGAGGTGTTTGCTCTAAAATAAAAATAAAATTGAGGTTCGTAGGATGCATGATTACGCTGTTGTTGGCTCTGGGATGGGTGGAAGCAGTATCGCTGCGTATTTGAGTGCAAAGGGGTTTGATGTTGCTTTGTTTGAGAAAGAGAGTTATCTTGGAGGGTGTAGTTCTACATTCACACATGCAGGATATCGCTACAACACTGGAGCTACAACTTTCGCTGGATATCAAGAGCGGCATGTGGTAAAAAAAATGTTCACGACTCTCAAATTCAGACCTAAATTGATTCAAAGTGACCCATCCATTGTTATTATTCAAAATAAAAAAACAACGCCAAGGTATCAAAATTTTGAACGCTTTTTGGAGAGTGTGGATGAAAATTATCCACATGCCAAAAATAGAGAATTTTGGATTCTTATCTATGAAATAAATCAAAATTTCTATGAGATGCAGGGACACTACTACAGTGATGCTTCATTATGGCGAAAAATGGTCTCACTTTTGAGCTTTTTTCCTCTTCTTTGGAACTTTTATCCTTATCTGTTTGTGGATGCTTCTAAGTTTATAGAGCAATTTTTTACAACACCCAGTGAGGAGTATAAACAATTTCTGGAGGCACAGATTCGCATTGTGGCTCAAGCTCCAAGCAACGAGGTCAATTTCTTTACAGCAGCTCTTGCTCTTGGTTATACATTTCATGAGAACTACTATGCGGTAGGTGGTTTTGGTGCTTTGTTTGATGGATTGACGCGTCATGTAAAAAAAATTCATACAAAGAGTGAAATACTCATTATTAAAAAACAAAAAGATGGATTTACTCTCTACTCTAAAAATGAGATGTACAGAGCAAAACGAGTGATTTTGAACACTCCAGTGTATGAGAGTGCGAAGCTTTTTGAAAATCAGGAGATAAAAAACTACTACAAAAAGTATGAAAAACTCAACAACCATCAAAGTGCTTTTATGCTCTATATGACTATCAAAAGTGACAAAGCATTTTATCATCACTATCAAATTATAGAGGATGAGAACTTTCCACATGCCATCTCCAATGCACTTTTTGTCTCTTTTTCGGATGTATCGGATTGTGAGATTGCTCCATGTGGCTATTACAGTATTACAGCATCTTTGCATACAGACACACGATTTTGGGAGGATGCTACTTGCTACAAAGAGCAAAAAGAGGAGCTTCAAAGGCTAGTTCTAAAGAAAATCTGCGATATACTCAACATACAAAACGATGAAGTAGTGGATGTTTTTGCGGCAACTCCTAAGAGTTTTGAGAGGTTCATTCGTCGTTCACAATTAGGGGGAAATGCAATTACCATGAAAAATTTTCTCCCAAAACTTCCATCCAATGATACACCTATCGAAGGTTTATATAATGTTGGTGACACGGTGTATCCAGCTCAAGGGTGGAGTGGTGTGATGTTTGGAGTAGAAAATCTGAGAAGGCTATTGCGTGTATAACATCTCTTTAGAGATTAAAAAAGAAGATTGGCTCTATATCTTGCTTATCGGTGTAGCTTTTGGGACGCTTCTCGCCTCATTTATTTATCTTCTTTTGGGTGCTTCATGGTTTGAAGGGGCAGTATATGGCTTTATCTTGGGTTTTAGTATTACGCTTTTTTCTTTAGGATTTATCTCTTTTATGAACCATTGGATACTTCCAAAAATGAAAGAAGCCTATTGGTCCTTTACCTCTGCCATTTTTTCATTTTTATCTGGTTTTTTGGGAACACTCTTTGGCACCTTAGTATCCAAACTTTTTTCTATCCATTTGATACCAATTTTTGAGACAGAATATCTCAAAATGGCGATGTTTATTGGTATTTTGACCTATATCGTAGGAGTCCTTCTTTATCGATTTGTCAAAATGAGAAATGAGAAAGAGGTGCTGGATTTGGAATATACACAGAGCCGCTTGCGTTCGCTTGAGACACAACTCAATCCCCATTTTTTATTCAATGCACTCAACTCTATCGCTGAGTTGATTCATCATAATCCAGAAAAAGCTGAAATGGCAGTGTTGCGGGTCTCCTCCTTTTTGAGAAATACGATGAATGAAAAAGCGTTAATGCAGTTAGAAGATGAGATGCGAAATGTTTTGGATTATGTAGAGCTGGAAAATATCCGCTTTTCAGGAAGAATTCGTTTGCACATGCCAGATGTCTTTCCACGATGGAGTGTTCCAAAATTTTCTATCCAGTTGATTGTAGAAAATGCTATAAAACATGGACTAAAAGCGGATAAAGTGGATTTGAATATTTGGATTGAGTTTGATATAAGTACAAATACTATCCTTATAAGAAATGATGGAGTTGCGATGCAATCAACATCTTTTGGAGTAGGGTTGGCAAATCTCAATCAAAGATTGGAACTTCTTTGTGGTGGGTATGTCAAAGTGCATAATCAAAAAGAGCCAACCTTTTATATCAATATAGGAAACATGGATGAAAATACTCATAGTCGATGATGAAGAGTTAGCAAGAGCGAGGCTCATAAGAATGCTTACAACCTTAAAATATGAGGATATTTATGAGACTGCGAGTGCAAAAGAAGCTTTGGATATTTTAAAACAGAGAGCTTTTGATCTTCTGTTTTTGGATATAAATATGCCTCAGATAAATGGATTGGAACTAGGTTATGAGCTTCATTATATTCAAGAGAATATCAAAATCATTTTTCAAACTGCGTACGATGCACATGCACTCAAAGCGTTTGATATTGGAGCAGTAGGGTATCTTGTAAAGCCTTATAGCATTGAGCAACTCAAACAAACGCTCGAGAGAGTGCATCACTTTAAAAATGTAGATGAGAATATGCATATTATGAGTAAAAGTGGAGAGAACTATTTTTTACTTAAACCCCAAGAGATTTATTATGTCAAAGCGGATTTATCCGAGGTGATGCTTCGAACAAAAAAGGGATTTTCTTATTATGCACAAAAGATTTCAGATCTTCAAAACAGACTCTCTCCTCATGGTTTTGTGAGAATTCATCGCTCCTATCTTATCAACATTAACGCAATAAAAGAGATTGAAACGATAGAGCAGAGCAAGTTACGATTTTCATTTAAAGAGATAGCAGATGAGATAGAATCAAGCAAGGATGGAGCAAAAGCTTTTAGAGAGAGGTTTAGTGTTTAACCCTCTCCACATGCCAAGATTTATCCGTTTTGTAAAGTGAAACTACTTTGTGGTCTGCCAATATGGAAACCTTGAAGATAGTCCACGCCCATCTCTCGTAGCGTTTTGACGATATCCTCATCTTCGACATACTCTGCGACTGTTTTGACATTGAGCTCTTTTGCTAGAGTTAAAATACTATAGACAAAAGCACGATCTTTTTCATCTTTGTTGATGTTGATGATAAATTCTCCATCAATTTTGAGATAATCAATCGGGAATTTTTTGATATAGTGAAAAGAGGAAAAGCCTGAACCAAAATCATCTATGGCAAATTTATATCCCGCCATTTTGAGATTCATAACAAATTTTTCTAAAACAGAGAAGTTTTTGACTGTTTCTCTCTCTGTGATTTCAAAAACGATGTTGTCTCTTGATATATTGTACTTTTTCAGTAGTTGCGTAATAGACTCAGCATAATTTCCAACTATCAAAGATTTTGGCGATAAATTGATAAATAAAATACCTTCATACTTTTCTTCTTTAATTTTGATAAAAGCATTTTCTATGTTGATTAAATCCATGCGATTTATCATACTCATACTCTCTGCTACTTCAATAAACTCGTATGCTGAGATAACTTTGCCACCTATCTCAATTCGCATGAGGAGTTCATGTATCTCATTTTTGCCTGTAAGAGCAGTTTGAATAGGCTGAAAATAGGGAACAATACGGTTATTTGCCACAGCATCGATAAGCAGTGCAGATTTTGCTTTTTGCTCTTTTATAACAGAAACAATGTCATCATTCGAAGGGACGCGAACGCCATTTTTTCCCTCTTCTTTGACTTTGTACATCATGCCATCTGCTATCAAAAAGAGATCTTTTTCCGTTTTTGCATGTTCAGGATAGATAGAAATACCGATAGAAACCGTTACACTGACATAGTTGCCATCGGATGAGAGAAGTCGAAAATCCTCTATTGCTTTTATGATTTTATTTGAAACGGCTAAGGCACACTCGAGTCCACACTCTGGTAGAATGATTGTAAATTCATCCCCACCATATCGTGAGAGAATATCCTCATTGCGTTTGGTTTCTCCAAGCACTCTTGCAAACTCTTGGAGATATAAGTCGCCAAAAGCATGACCATATTTGTCATTGATAGGTTTGAAGTTGTCACAATCGATAACCATAAGCGCAAATTCGTAGTTATGCGATGTTGCTCTTTTGATTTCATACCCTAAAAAGTCTGTAAAAACTCGCTGATTAAAGAGACCTGTGAGTGGGTCATGGGCTGCGTAGTACTCTAAATCGTTTGTATATTTGTTAATCGCTTTGACTGAGCCTACAAGGTTTGCCATTGTTGTGAGAATACTGTCAATAACTATATGTTTAATTGGGTCTGTTGCCATCTCTGATTGAACGCTGAGTCCTACAATACCACCAATTTTTGGAGTATCTAAAAAGAGAGATTTTGTTCGATACGCAAAGTTTTCGTAATCACTTAAGTTGATACATCTGTTGTACTCTGAAGTGTTGTGGCGAATTGTGTAGTCTGTGTAGCCTAAGAAGTGATCACTCTCTTCAACAGATTTGCGTACATAGGCTTCAAAATTAGTTTTTACATCCTGTTCTGGAATACCAAACCAAAAAATATCCACTTCAAACTGGTCATCCCCAACTCTAAATATTGTCATGAGTGTGTAGGTTGGCATAACTTTGTTGATATCGACAAGAAGCTCATTAATGTACTCACGCCAATCTTTTACAACCTCAGAAGTGATGATAAATTTATCCAAAAGCTGTACTTCAAACTCCAAGAGATCTTTATCGACTGCGATCGTTTTGAGTTTTGTTGCCAAAGCATTGACATGGGTAATGATTTCATTGATTTCACTAAACTTTAAATCTATCTCAGCTGGATTGAATTTTTTGAAGTCTTCAATAGAGTTGATATTTTGTACTTTTTCGTTAAAGAGTTTGAGCGAACTAGATATTTTTGATGTTGTGTATCTTGAAGCGACAAATGCAGCCATTGCAAAAATAGGAAGAACAATCAAGAAAAAGTAGATATATTCTAAAAAGGTCTCTTGGATGATATCAACAAGATTCTGTTCAACATCTATTACACCAAGTGTGTTGCCTATTTTCGCATTTGTGTGGCAGTTTAAACACTCTGTTTTTGCTTTGAGGGGAAGTAGATTTCTGATGATTTTCCCTTCACTCAAAGTCAATTTTTCACCACTATCAAAAACTTTGTTTACGATTGTATCTTTTGCTTTTTCAGGAACTTCTCCAAAAAGTTCTTTGACGACATCCCCACGATAGATGTTGATTGTGTAGTTGCTCTCTTTGAAGTTTTCTTTGAGCGAGTTCATAAAATCATTGAGTTCCTCTTTACTCCAACCTCGTTTCATTACTTGGTACATAGAAGAAAAAACTTGATTCGATACAGCGTTGGCATGATTAATTGCATCTTTTTGTGCCAAGCTTGTATGAAGATAGGTTGTGAAGATAAAAATCAACACAAAAAGAGAGGATAAAAGTATAATGTTTATAGAAAAAATAAAATTCTTCAGAGTTTTAGGCATAATATTTTCCTATAGTATTTAGTTTTTTATATGAGCTGTTAGTATATCTAAAATTAATATATTTAGTGAAAATCAATCATTAAAATGCAATATGTCTTTTGCTTGTATCATATCTTTATCGCCACGCCCCGATAAGTTCACTATAATCAGTTTGTCTTTGATATTTTTCATTTTTTTGAGGTATGCTACGGCATGTGCACTCTCAAATGCTGGGATAATTCCCTCTTTTCGTGATAACCAAACAAAAGCATCGAGTGCTTCTTGGTCTGTGATGTTGTCATAACTGACCGATTTATTATCTTTATGAAAAGCGTGTTCTGGTCCAATTCCAGGGTAATCAAGTCCTGCACTTATGGAGTGAGCTTCTTGAATCTGCCCATCTTCATCTTGGAGGAGGTAAGTCATTTGTCCATGTAAAACTCCAGGGCGACCTTTTTCTAAAGAACAGCCGTGTTTATCTGTTTCTACGCCAAGTCCACCCGCTTCGATGCCGATACACTCCACTTCTTTGTCTTCTAAAAAGTGTTGAAACATACCAATTGCATTGCTACCACCACCGATACATGCGATTACATGATCAGGCAGACGGTTCTCTTTTTCAAGTATCTGTGCTCTTGCTTCGTAACCGATGATAGCTTGAAAATCGCGTACCATCATAGGATAAGGGTGTGGACCAGCCACAGTTCCAATAATATAAAAAGTATCTCTTGCATTGGTAACCCAGTGGCGGATTGCATCATTCATCGCATCTTTGAGTGTTTTACTTCCACTCTCCACGGAATTTACTTTTGCCCCGAGGAGTTTCATACGAAAAACATTGAGTTCTTGTCTTGCAACATCTTTTGCACCCATAAAAATTTCACATTCCAAATCAAGCAATGCACAGATAGTTGCCGTGGCAACACCATGTTGTCCAGCACCAGTTTCTGCAATGATTTTTTTGTAGCCAAGTCTTTTTGCCATAATGCCTTGAGCGATAACATTATTGACTTTGTGTGCACCTGTATGGTTTAAATCTTCTCTTTTAAAATAGACTTTTGCACCAATTTCATCTGAGATGTTTTGTGCAAAATACAGAGGGGAAGGGCGACCTACATAATCTTTGAGATAGTAATGTACTTCTGTCCAGAACTCTTTGTCAAAACGAATTTTTTTGTATTCATCGCTGAGTCTAAGAAGAGCGGGCATAAGTGTTTCAGGAACATATCTGCCTCCAAAAATGCCGAAATGTCCATTTGCATCTGGATCAAATTTGGATGGGGATGGGATATACATTAGTTTACCTCGATTACAGCATAGACGCTTGTTTGATTTTGAAGATTTTTGATTCCATCTAAGAAAGTGAGACCTAAAATAAAACATGCCTCAACACACTCAGCTCCAGTCTGTTTTATAAGTTCTGCAGCTGCATTTGCTGTGCCACCTGTGGCAATAAGGTCATCTATGAGAAGAACTCTGGCATGTGGAATCTTGCTAAACGCATCGATATGCACTTCAATCTCATCTACACCATACTCAAGGGAGTATTTTTGGCTGATTGTCGTGTAGGGAAGTTTTCCTTTTTTGCGAAGTGGTACAAATCCTATGCCAAGCATCTGAGCCAACGCAGCTCCAAATATAAAGCCTCTTGCATCTATTCCAGCGATGAAGTCTAGTTCATACTCTTTATATTTTTGGTAGAGATGATTCATCAATACGCCATACGCCTCTCTGTCATTTAAGAGTGTTGTAATATCTTTAAAAACGATTCCAGGCTTTGGAAAATCTTTTATATCTCTTATAGAATTTTCTATAATTTTTTTCTCTATGGAGCTAAGTTTCATAAATATCCTTATAATAGAGCGTCTATACGACTCTCTAGTGCTTTGATTTTACCATTTAATCGGTCTGTTTCTTGTCTATGTTTTGTATTTCTCTGTTTTAAAACTTTTAACTCATTTCTCAGTTTTGTTAACTCTTCACTGAGTATATCTACATTGCCCAAAGCTCTTTGGAGCTGGATTTGATACTTTCTTATGAGTATTTCCGCCTCTTGAAGAGTGAGTTTCATAAGGTCATTACTTCTTTGTTCTCTGTTGGTTATACTCTTAAAATAGTACATTTTAACAGAAAGAAAGATAGAGAGTATAGATAATATTGTTAAAAGCGACCATTCCCAAAACATGCGTATTCCTTTAAAACTCTAAGATTTTATAGCTTCTATTTTTGCAACGCGTCCTATATGTCTTCCACCCTCAAAGCTCCCTGCAATCCATGCATCAAGAATAGATTCTGCTACACCTTGTCCGATAATTCTCTCTCCAAAACAAAGAATATTTGCATCATTATGAGCACGAGCTACAGTTGCTGTGTACGCATCGTGACAAAGTGCGGCACGAATTCCCACATGCCGATTTGCAGCCATGCTCATACCGATTCCTGAACCACAG
>JAABQD010000043.1 GCA_011391635.1 Sulfurimonas sp.
TCAAATCTTCATCTGGAATATAACCTGCGATAATAAGCTCATCTTCTTTTATGTTCAAGGTTAAAGAGAGTTTGAGTATCTCTTGTTTTTTTTGCTCCCCTATTTTACTTGCTATGAGGAGTTGGTAGTTTTGTTTTATGGCATGTGGCAAATCTGCGTACGCTTTGAGCAACATCTCTATATTTTTTCTATAATCAAATCCACCAGGGGCATACATGATAAAGTTTTTCTTGATGGCGTATCTGAAGTAGAGTTTTTGTTTTTCATGGGCTGATAAGAGTTTTGGTCTAAAGATATCACTTACTGCTGCTGATATATTTATGACATTGTTGCTATCAAAATCTAGGTGTTGCACCACTTCTTGCATAGAAGATTCAGAGATGGAAAAAAGAATATCTGCTCGTTTGAGATACTCGATTTTTGAGAGATAGTATTTGTTTATGAGTTTGTTTGAGAGGTAATGTTGTGGATAGATATAGGGAATAAGGTCGTAAAGTATCACTGCTGTTTTGAAGTTGTTTTTGATTTTTTTGACTGAAGTTGCTGCATCATCGCCAAAACCTTCAAAGAGACTTGTAATGAGGACTATGTCAGGATTGAGAGAATTTAAGAGTTCCTCACGGATGATTTGGGCGATGGATTGTCGTTTTTCATTTTTTGGAGATTCGTGTTTGATGGGTGTCTCGGCAAACCATACAAAAATATTTTCTGCAGGGATTACTCCATAAAAAGTATCTTTTATGTGTTGTATAGTATCTGGAAACTGACCTGAGAGGAGTAAAAAAATTTCGTTCTCGCCTCTGTTTTTTGCTATGGCGAGGGAAAGGGAAAGAGAATATCTTCCTATGCCTCGAAATCTACTATAGGTCTGAGCCCCTTGCATATCTATGACTATTCTCATCTGTTTACTTTTTTAAATTTTTATAGATTTCTTTCGCATCTTCGCTCAGGGCTGCGTAGTCGTCTTGTTCTTCTTGGGCATTTGCTTTTGATACTGCGATAGTTTTTAAAGTTTTTAGTGCTTGAATAATCATGCGAAGTGGTTTTGTGATTTTCCATGAGCGGCTATTTATTGCCATGTTGTACTGGGCTTTGTAGTTACGAAGCTCTTCTTTTGTGTGTATAAGTGCTTCTTTTGTCTGTCGCATCTCTTCTCTCATCTCTTCCATCAAATGTATTTTTTTGTGTAAATTTTCATTTTCTAACATCGATTCATAGAGAGGAAAAACAATAAAATCATCTAAAACATTTGGTGGATAGGCAAAATGTTTTTTAAGTTCTTCTTTTTCATTTGCGAGATAGAATTTATTTATGCCATCAAAATAGACAAATGTATAGTTGTTATCTGTGAGAATGTATTCCCAACTTGCAGAAGCGTCTATGTTGGAGTTTGGAAGCGTGGCTTCGACTACGACTATCCACGGTCTTAAGGCAAAAGAGAAACTTTGTAAGACATCTTTTTCTGCACCTTCTACATCAATTTTGAGGAAATGAATCTGTTTTACGCTGTTTTGAGTGCATATCTCATCGAGGGATTTTGCCTCTACGGTTCTTACTTGTGAAAAAAGGGCATCTCGTTCTGGGTCTTGAGATGTAGTCGCATCTGTTGTTGACCAGCCTCTTATTTTACTCACATAAAACTGTATAGATTTTTCTGTTTGGCTGACTGCTAGGTTTAGGTTTATGTCGTTTGGTCTATCAATTTGGAGTTTATGAAAAAATTCTTCTTCTGGTTCTATGTTTATACCATGCCAACCTTTATCATAAAATGCTTTTGTAACAGAGTCTACAACAGGGTCATTTGCCCCGACATCTATGTAAAAACCGTTTTGGACATCTTGGAGTGCACGGTGCAAAATAAGGTCTTCAAAATTTTGTGCGTAAGAGATAAAACTCATAGGTGTTCCTTTGATATAGTAATTTTTGGTTCGTTGTACATAAGACCTACGAAATGATTTTTGCTTGTGTTGACTACTTGGAACATAAGTGCAAAATCTTTCCACTCATAATTTTTACTGAGATGTGTATCTGAGTCCACAATGGCAGTTTGGATAGAATAATCTCCAATGCCTAAAATGACTTCAAAGGTGATGTAAAAATGGTAGATTTCACCTTTTTTCACATCCTGAAGTAGCTGTTTGGTGTGCCATGTGTTTGTACCAAACATCACTTGACCAAGTCTATCTTTGATGCCGTAGCCTAAAACAAGAGTCGGCAAATCATCATTGACTTTCACAGATATATGCAAGGTTACTTCATCGCCAATGTTTAGCAATTCTACTTTTTCATTTTTAGCGTTTAGCAGCTCTATATCGTGAAGAGTTGCCTGAGCAGTTCCTGAGATGGTAGAGATTTTTCCATCTGAGAGTTCTTGCTGACTTATAGAAGCATTTTCTTTCAGAGAAATAAGTGCATTGTAATAATCAATCGTTTCTTCTGGATTGCCTATTTTTATGATTGTTCCTTGATCTAGTAAGATGGCTTTGGAACAAAGAGCCAAAATCGCACCTTTGTCGTGAGAAACAAACAAAAGGCTCATACCACTTTCACGAAAATGTTTTATGCGTTCAAAACATTTATGCTGGAAATAAGCATCTCCGACAGAAAGTGCTTCATCTACAATAAGAATCTCAGGTCTAAATGCTGTAGCAACTGCAAAAGCGACACGAACTTGCATCCCACTGCTGTAGAGCCTCACTGGCTGTTCAAAATACTCACCAATTTCTGCAAAAGACTCAATGTCGTTTATGACACTATCAATTTGTTCGTTTGAAAATCCCATCAATCCTGCGGAGTTGTAAGCATTTTGGCGACCTGTTAGTTCTGGATGAAAACCCATACCAAGTTCTAAAATGGCTGAAATTCTTCCCGTAGAATGTGCATATCCATTGCTTGGTTTGAGTGTACCTGTAATAATTTTAAGCAGTGTACTTTTTCCTGCTCCATTTTGTCCGATAATACCAACTGACTCACCTGCTTCGATTGCAAAAGTGATATTTTTCAAAGTATGATGCTCTTTGATTTTTGATTTTGCCAAACCAAACCAAGAAAAAATTCTACTCCACTGACTAGGATAAGACTTGTAGGATTTTGAGATATTGTTTACTTCTAAAATAGAATTATTCATAGGACATCCGCCATCTCTTCATTTGCTTTTGTAAATATAAAGAGTGCTAAAAAAAGTAAAAATATGGATAAACACAAAGGGTATAAAAGAGCATACAAATCAGGAGATGTGCCATAAACTAAAATACTTTGATAGGCTTGTACTATAGAAGTCATAGGATTTATCATAAAGAAAATTTTGTAATGAGCAGGAAGCATGTCAATGGTATAGACTATGGGTGTGAGCCAAAACCAAAACTGAAGCAAAATGGGAGTAATTTGCCCTATGTCTCGAATAAACACATTGAGAACGCCCAAAATAAGTCCTAAGCCAACTGAAAGTGCAAAAACTAAGGTCATCAATAAAGGGAGCCATACAATTTGAATAGTTGGCATGTGTCCAAGAAAACTAAAAACGACTAAGATTGCTATAAAAAGTAAAAGATTTGATACGAGTGTACTTCCGAGTATGACGACAACTAAAGTGATTTTTGGAAATGCCATCTTTTTTAGCAAATTTCCATTGTCAACAAACATACCTAGGCTTCTCGAGATAACTTCTATAAAAACAGACCAAGCAAGAGTTCCTGCCATGAGGTATATGGCATAGGCGTACTGGTTGTTGATACCGGGAAGCTTTGCTGATAAAACAGCAGAGAGAACAAGTGCATAAATAGCAACTTGTGCAACTGGATGGAGAATCATCCAAAAACCGCCTAATTTACTTCTTGCAAATCTCGTTTGAAATTCTGTTTTGATAGAGTTGAAAATAAAAAATTTATAAGCCCATATAGCTCTTAGTTGGTTCATAAGGGGGATATCCTAAAAAATTAATCGCTAATTATAGTTAATTAATTTATAGCTATCGCTTAATGGGACTTTAAAAACCCCCTCATCTTGGAAAACAGCATGAATAGAGTTAAAAGTATCACTCCAACTGAGCGGTTTGTAATTTGTTTTGATAAATTGTTTTTTTTCTTTATAGATTTGAGGATTTTCATAATAATAAGAAATAATCTCAATAATTTGCTTTGTGCTATTATCCGTGTCTAAAATATATTCTACAAACTCCTGCCCTACTTCAGGAAGTGAACTATTGTGAGAAGTAATTGTTACATTGTTATAGCTGAGGGATTCAGCGATAGGTAATCCATACCCTTCATACTCTGAGAGATAGGTAACAATAAAAGCATTATGATAAAAAGTGCTAAGTGCATTATCATCTATGTTTTCAAACCAAAAAATTTTTTTATCTTTTTGTGGATGTGTTTTCATGGTTTTGATAAAAGGCTCAACATTCCAGCCTCTTTTTCCTATGAACACAAGATTTAAATCTGGGTATTTTACTGTTAAATGCTCAAAAGCTTCAAGGACTTTGGACTGTTGTTTTCTTAGCTCTATGGTACCGACAAAAAGAATATACTTTTGGGTGAAGATATGTGTGTAGATGTCACTTCTAGGAAGTGTATTTGCAATAAAATCTGAACCGAGATGAACAACTTTTGTTGAGTATTCTTTTTGAATATTTAGCTTTTTTTTGAAAGTTAAAAAATCATTTCTTGCACTATGAGAATCAAAAAATATAAAATCACTATACTCATAAACCGCATCTAAGAATAGGGTAAAGTTTTGAACTCTCTTTTTGTATGAATAGTGTGGAAGGATAAGAGGAATAAGGTCATAAATGAAATTAAATATTTTAAAATGGGAAGATTTAAGATTTTTATATAAATTACTTCTTTCTTGTGAACTGTTCCAAGCTGCATCCATATCGAAAAAAATATTGTTAAATGTTGGCTGATTAAAAAGGTCTAGCTCTGTTTTATCTGTAAATTTGTATGTTTTTATCTCTTTAAAAAATTTGAGAACCTCATGGTTTGGAATGAGTTCAAAAGAGTTTAATTCAGGGTTAAAGGAGATAACTTTCAGGTGTACCTGTTCTTTGAGAGCGTTTTGAATATACTCTTTTATAACCCTTTGAATCCCTGTTATAGTTCTTTTTTTAGCGAACTGGGTAATATCTATATAAATCGTATAATTACTCATTCTTTTATTGTTATGCTTTTGGTATAGAGTTTATCAAAGTGTGTTATTCCCATTTGAGTTGGCTGTATTTCAACTAAATATGTATTTGAACCTAATTTTGGAAGATTTGATTCCAAAGCTATTTTGTCATTTTGAGCCATGTCTTGAGAAATTGGAATCAACTCTTCATAAACAATATTATTTTGCTGGTCTTTTACTTTTATATTGGCATAAATTGAACACATGGCATGTGGATGCTGAGGCTTTAACCAAATATCTGCTCCTGTTTTGTGCAAAGTAAAATGTAACTTGTAATCATTCAGCTCAAAATTCTGAATAGCATAATCATAGTATGTGTCCATATGAGTGTGTCTTTGAACTGTATCTCTTCTGAGAAATAAACCACCTACGGTTGCATTGGAATCGTAAATATAGTTTTGATGAAACTCTTTTGAATAGTATAACTTTGAAGAGCCTATGAAATCGGGCATATTTGTTATCTGCTCTTTTACTTTTTGAACATGGATTTGTATATAGAGAGGCTTATGTTGGAGAACAAAATTATTATCATGTTTGAGCATGAATGTTCCTTCAAGATGTGCTATATGCTTGTTATTTAGCCCGACCATATCTATGGTTTTATTATTGGCATAATACGGAATCGCACCAGCATCGACTACTGCAATGTATTCATTTGTATCTAAATGAAGATTTTTTAAATATTGTCCAATAAGAACATCTCCGTAAGTAGCCGCAATATCTTGCTGGATTTGTTTATGTATATGTGTATTTTTGTATGTAAAAAAAGCAATTGAAATGAGTACGACCAAAATCATAAATCTATTTTCTAAGATGGATAGATAAATGACAACAAACGCAATAGGAATTATTGGAACAAAAAATCTATACGAGAGCATCCAATCCGCACCTGATGCGATAATAAAAAGTGTGTATCCCGTTATGGTAATAAGTGATATGATATTCCAAGAATGAAGCGTAGTATTTTTTGTAAAAAACAACTTAACTACTGCATAAACATAAGCAATAATCAGTGGCCACCAATCACTGTAAAATGATTTTACATATCCTAATCCAACTGTTATTTGGTGATGAAGGTCTCCTGTTTTTGCTATAGCTGTTATTGGTAAAAATTCTCCGTAGAGACTGTAACGCCATAGTAAAAGAGCAAATATAAAAGAGATATAGGTCATCACAAAAGTTGTGTAAAAGTTATAATCTATTTTTTTTGTTTTTAATAAGAGATAGAGTTCATACAAAATGACAATGCCTACAAGTGCAAATGCTTCGGGTCTTATGGTCGCTAAAAGCCCAAATAAAACTCCAACTGTTAAAAATTCTTTTTTAGCACTATTTTGGTTCATTGTTCTTATATAAAAATAATAGTATAAACACAGAAGCAACCAAAAACTATATAGCATAGTTTCAAGTCCTCCCATAGCCCATATAGCAAGAGGAGGATAGAAAAAATAGGTTGTTAATACTAAAAAAATATTTATTTTTGAAATGTTGTTATCTATTACTTTGGTAATGATTTGAAACATGAGGTAGGGAGTGAGAAAATAAAATATACCACTTATGAGTTTCGAAATATGAATATAATCAACAGGAAGCCAAGCGAAAAGAGCATTTAAATAGACCCACAAAACACTCGAAAAGCCTTCAACATATTCACCATTGAAGGAGAGACCATTTGAGCTGATGAAATTTTTTATATATACCAAGTAGATAAAAGTATCATCAGGCTGAAACTTAAAGTAAACACTAAGATGTGCAAGTCCTAACAAAAGTAAAAGTATAATCCAAACACCCTCTTTTTTTGTAGGTGTAAAAAAATTATTTATCATGTTTATTACTCTTTTTAAAGAGAATTTTATCTTCTTTGTTCTTTTGTTTTACTTTGAATGCGTGTTTGAGATTTTTATGCTATTTTATTACACCATGAGCCAGAAGGCTCAATCTTATATTAAAATATAATTCGTTAAAGAAATACCATCTAAAAATCCGTTCACTGTAGCAGCAGTCTCTGTTTCATACTCAACAGAATTAGAAAAACCAGTAATCATGCTCCCTCTGTCGCCAGTGTGGTTCAGCTCATTGAGCCAATTGTTGTATCCACCTTCATCCGCTTCTCTGTGAAGAATATTTTGATAAAGCAAATTCACAAAATCACTATTTGAAACATTCGCACCATACATATTTTGAAATTCTGCTGATTCAGCAAAAGATTGAGCAGCATCTTGAATCGTTTTACCTCCGCCCCCATTTGCTGAATCCACTAAATAATTTACCCAGTTTGAAAGTCCTACTTCATCTGGATTACGCCCAAACAAAGCATTGTAAAAACGAGTAACGACTTCTTGATGATCTCGAAGTTCGATAGCATGACTGACACTCATCGTACCATCATTAAAATCTACTTTTTCAATTCCACTCAGAATATCTTCTGAAGTTCCATGAACAACTGTGTAGGTTCCATCATCGTTATCTATGATATCAAATTCATTACGAAGACCAGTATATGCAGCTACATCTATTCCATTGCCACCATTTAAGTGGTTATTTCCATCTCCACCAAGAAGTGTATCATCATTGTCACCTCCATCAAGAGTATCATCACCCATCCCGCCATCGAGTCTATCATTTCCTAAGCCACCAGCAAATGCGTCATCACTTATACCGCCATTGAACGAATCATCATTGTTCGTTTCGTTATTTGTTTCGTTGGTATTTTCAGTATCGTTATCGTTATCATTTTCGTTATCCAAAAATGAACTTGTGTTTCTATTTTCCATGGTAAAGCTCCTTAGTTATGTTTACTATCAATTTATAAGGAAATTATATTGGATAATAATGAAGATTGAATGAAGATAAAAATTTTTATAAAAAAGGTTTATAAAAACTTTCATGAGACAACAGAAGTAACTCTCTATCGCCGCGACTGTCGCCATAAGCATATATGTGATTATATTCACTTAGATTGTAAGATTCTTTGACACGATTTGCTTTTTCAATTGCGTAGCAGTTTTTGATGGAAAATTTGCCTGTGAGTTTATTTTCTTTGATTTCAAGTTTTGTAGATAGAAGTTCTATGCTGTTTTTATCGCACCACGGCTTGAGCCAACACTCCATAGATGCCGATACTATAACGATTTTATGCCCTTGTTCTTGATGCCATCTTATCTTTGCTATGGCTTTTGGTCGTGTAATTTTGTCTATTTTCTCAAGAGAGTATTGCTCGGAAAGTTTTTGGAACTTATCTGCATCCCATCCTTTAAAAAAATGAGCGATAAGTTTTTCTTTGGCAATATTGTTTTTAATCAGTTTGAGCGTGTAGGCTGTAAGCATTGGGCTAAGAATTACTAAGCCCCTATAATACTTTGAGAGACCAACCGCATACTGTATGAAATCCACTAAGCTATCTTTTGTAGTGATAGTACCATCAAAATCAAAAAGAGCTAATTGCAAAGGCTTAGCACTTTTTGAGAGAGTTTTAGTCATATGCTCATGCTCTTAAACTTCCACTCAGGAATCATTTTTATAATAAGCATTATCCATTGCCATATCGGTTTTGTATAAAGAATATCTTTGCCTTTTTGCTGTGCTTTGAAAATATCATATGCCACATCCTCTGGCTGAGCTGTTAATTTTTCTGGCAAATCTAATCCTTGTGTCATTTTTGTAGCGACAAAGCCTGGTTTTACTGTCATGACATGTACCCCACTTTCATAGAGACGATTTCTTAAACCACTTAAATAAGCTGTTAAAGCTGCTTTGCTACTGCCATAGATGTAGTTTGCTTTTCTTCCTCTATCACCTGCGACAGAGCTCACACCTACTATGAAACCTCTTTTTTCTTTTTGCATCTCATTTGCCACAATGTTTAAAATGTTCACGGCTCCGGTGTAGTTTACAGTGATGGTGTTAAGTGTTTTTGTCCAATCGTTTTCACACACTTTTTGCTCTGCCATATACCCAGCGACTAGAATAACTCCTAAGGGTTTTTCTTTGAGGCTTTCGTAAAAAGCCTGATGTGTGTCAAATGCACTTAAGTCAAACTCTACGAGTTCGACGGCTACGGAGCTTCTTATTTTTATGTCATATGCTAAACCCTCAAGCGTGTTAACTTCTCTTGCCGCTAAATATAAGTTATAGCCATTTTTGGCGTACTCTCTGGCAACTGCTTTTGCAATGTCACTTTTTGCACCTATTATTAAAATATAACTCATGCTTAAATCCCTACTCTTTTACTTTGAAGTGATACAAACTTTGTATCCATAGCATTCTTTTTTCGAAACTCTCTAAATTTTTCTATCATCGGATACCCTTTTTCAAAAGTTTCTTTACTTACTCGTACATCTTTACTCAAATAAATTCTACCACCATATTTGACGACAATTGCATCAAGCGTATCAAGAAGTTCAAAAAGTCCTTTTTCTATCTTGAAATCAAGGGCTAAACTGTAGCCTTGAAGAGGAAAAGAGAGATAGTTTTTATTTGATTCTCCATAGAGTTTAAGCACTGCTAAAAATGAGCCTTTGCCACTTTGTGCGATTTCAGTGAGTATCTCTTGGAGCCCTTCAAAACTCACTTCTTTTGGTAAGATGAACTGGTACTGGGTAAATCCGCCTTTACCATAAATGCGGTTCCAATTGTTTATGCTATCGAGCGGATAAAAAAATGTATCAATATCTACTTTTTGTTTTGATTCTCCCTTTAATGCTCTACTATAATAAAGCCAGTTAAAAGCTTTAACACTAAGCTTGTTAAGAGCAAATGATGGAAAATTAAACGGAATATTCAACTTCTTTTTTTCTTTGAAGCTCAAATCTCCATCATCGGCAAAATCACCCACCATAAGTAAACATTTTCCCAATGTTTCATCTTTTGCAAGGCAGTCTATCCATGCGACTGAGTATGGCATGTGGGAATATTTTTCAAAGGCTTCAAAAGTTTCTTTGAGATTTTTTGTTTTAATAGTTATTTGATTGATATGTTTTGAATTGATTTTTTTGAGAGAAATTTTTGCATCGAGTATGACTCCCGTTAAACCCATACCACCACATGTTGCATGAAATAGCTCATCGCCTTTTTTGCAAATTTTGATTTCGCCATGTGGAAGCATGAGAGTCAATTCTTCAACACATTCACTAAAACAGCCTTCGACATGATGATTTTTTCCATGTACATCACTTGCAATCGCTCCACCTATGGTAATGAGTTTTGTTCCAGGGGTGACTTTAAGAAACCATCCTCTTGGAGTGAGGGCTTCTATAATCTCACTTAAAAGTACCCCGCTTTGACAATGAAGCACACCGCTGTTTTCATCAAAATTTAAAAAATAATTATACGGTTTGCAATAGATTATATTTTCAGCCAAGGCACTATCTCCATAGCTTCTTCCATTTCCAAAAGCAATACACTCTTGCAACTTCGATAAATCTTGTTTTAAAAGAAGTTCATTTTTTAAAGTATAACTTTTATTTTTTATGAACGGGAACATTCCCCAGCTATTTTGTTGCAATCTCACTCCTTAAACACAAATTTTTTATCTAAAAAATACTTTACAACATAGCCTATACTCAGACCAAGTATGGCACCTATATACTTTGCAATCTCACTATGAAACGCAAAATCAAAACCTATTTCAAAGCCCCAAAATATAAAAGTTGTGAAAACTCCCATGAGCGAATAAAGGGCAAATTTTTTGCCATCATCTTTTTTATTTTTTGGCTTATGGTAAAAAATGTATTTTTTGTCTAAAATATATTTTAAAATAAGTCCAGCTAATGTACCAAAAAACATAGCTATGTAAAGAGAAGCCTGTCCAGAATAAAGTGAAAAACTAAGATATTGAAAAAACAAGTTAAAAAATGTGGAAATTATTGCAAAAAATATATATTTGGAGACTAACACTAGTAAAGAATCCAAACAAATGAAATAAACCAGCTCAAAATAGTTAATTGTAAGAATGTATCTTTAAGAACTATTTTTGTAGGGGAACCGCTATCTTTGATGACAAAAGCAATTTGAAGATACCGCATAACACCCAAAATAACGAAAAGAGCAGTTAAATAAAGATACTCATTGTGAAACTTTTGTACGATTTCTGTAGAAGTTGTGTAAATAATATAAGCTACAATAACAACGGATGCCATGATTGCCATAGCTGCATCCAAAAATTGAAGATTATAGCCATCGATTACTTTACGCATTTTTTTTCCAGTATCAAGGTAGATAAGAACATCGTCTCTGCGTTTAGCAAGTGCCATAAAAAGAGCAAGTAAAAAAGTCATAACAACAATCCACATCGAAAGTGTGATATTTGCAACAACTGCACCAACAAAAAGTCGCAATACAAAACCTATAGCAATGATTGTGACATCAAGTATGGCAACATGCTTGAAATAAAAACTGTAAAGAATATTGAGAATAAAGTAAGAGCTAAGAATCAAAGTGGCAGGTATGGATAAGAAAGCCATGAGAGTAAAGCCTGTAAAAAATAGAAGCACCATGATAATTATAGCTTCAGATTTTGTGATACTACCTGAGGCTAATGGTCGCTTTGCTTTTTTAGAGTGTTGCTTGTCGTCTTCAATGTCATGGTAATCATTTAATGTATAAATTGCACTAGCTGTAAGTGAAAATGCTATAAAAGATACAATAGTGTTAGCGAAAAGGTCAAGATTTGTGATTTGAAGAGCAAAAAATAGAGGA
>JAABQD010000004.1 GCA_011391635.1 Sulfurimonas sp.
CCCTTGCTTAGAGCCGTAACAGAAGAGGCTATGACCTTTGCAATCTCTCTATCAAACGCAACAAGCTCACTAAAAGCTTTTGAGTAGAGGATATCGCCAAGCATTACAGCGATTTTACTTCCATCGGTTGCATTGACCGAAGCTACTCCACGTCTAAGGGTAGATTCATCAATAACATCATCATGAAGCAGACTTGCTCCGTGGATAAGTTCTACAATTGCCCCAAGAAGTGGAGCTTTTTCATGGTTTGGTGCTATTTTGAGAATCAGCTTGGCACGAAGTCTTTTTCCACCACTGAGCATACCAAAGAGACGAGTGACCTCATCATAATCAATCTCTTCTATCAATCTCGCTATTTCATGCTCAACTCTCTGCATTCATCCCTCTTTGGTTATTTTTCTAAATATTTTAAATTGACTTGCATACTTTTATCTATCAAAGATATCTCAAATTGAGCTTGGTTTTTTTCATAATCAAAGCTTTTAAATTGAACCAACAAGTAAGCTCCTTCATATGAACCACCATCTTTTGGCTTGAGTTCTACTCTCACAGCTTGATTTTTATTTCTCAAATAAAGTATATTTTGTGCGACGATTCTATCATAGGAGCGAAAAATAACAAGCCCCTTATTATGATAGAGTGTCCATCTAAATTTGAATATTTTTTCAAATGAGCCATATTTTACAAGAATTTTCTTTTGCTCATCCTTTTTTAGAGAAATTTTTTGAACATCTCTAAGCTCTTCAGCAAAAACAGCACTCAAAGAGAGTGCCAAAAAAAGAGTGATTTGTAAAAATAGCTTCACAATAGAACTATTCGCTTTGAGAAAGAATAGCACCCATTAGTTCAACATATAAACTTTTTGCTTTTGTATCCACATCGCTTTGATTTGCAATAGTAAACCTTTTCACCGCAGTATCAATGTCATCTCCTACATGCTCTACCAACATCAGCTCCATCGCCGCAACTTTATCTATAAAAATCTCTAGTTCTTGTCTTACTATGTCGTTGTTGGCATTAAACACAACATCCATAAACTTACTCTTTGGTGAACCCATAAATATATCATCTTCGTCTTCAAACATTCCGTACATTCTAATTCCTAATTTATTTTTTTGAGATTATAGCATCACTACAACTATGTGGACTTGAAATAGTACATTGAGTTGTTTATTTGAAATACAATGAATGATTTTTGCAACAACAATATTAGGTTAGAAATTTTCTATTTTTGAAGTAAATATTACTATAATTATAAAAATTTCTATACAAAAGAGCTTCTAATGAATGACACAACCAAATCTACATCCAAAGTAACCACTACTTGGGAATCTAATATCGAGGAGCTTATGCAAGGTGGCATTCAGATTCTCCGCCTCTTTTTTATAGCTATTATGATTGCTTATCTTTTTTCCTGTCTCATCGGTCTCTCAACCAAACTTATCGACCTTACTCTGCTACATGGAGCTCTCAATTTTTTGAGTATGAAAAATATTTTGACCGATGCACTCTTTACACTCATTGTACTAGCAATCGTGAGAACACTCTTTATCAAAAATGGATATTTGTATGCACTGACCCTGCTCGAAATTGGGTTCGTTGTTATCATACGAAAACTTATTTTATTAGAAGTAGATCCAAGTGAAACATGGCTAACTCTTATTTTAGGCGGTATTTCAGCACTCTTTTTTACTTTAATTATGTTTGCTCATTTTTCCAAATTTCGTAATAACACCGTAATATAGAATAATCTTTACAAAATTTTTCTTCCCTATTATTTTAATCGGGTCAGTGAAGCATAACGGTTACATTACTTTTTATCTTTTAAATATTCCAAATGGGCATAAAAATTTGAATTTAAAGCATCGTCCAATGCCTCTTCATATTGATCGATTTTTGGCAAAATTTCTCTAAGAATATTTTGATACTCACCTAAAGAATTTTTAATAATATCCCATACCATATAAGGATTTATTCCACGATAATTATGAGATATTTTATCCCTCATTTTTGATATATCATTCCAGTTAAAAGTATAGTCATCTTTTATCTGCTGATCAATTTTTTTATTTTCTTCACCAATAGCAATCAACAAACTAACAACAGCATTAAAGTTCATTTGATTGTTAGCATAATAAAATTCTTCATCATCTGCTAAATCTTTTGTGTAAAGATTTATTTTTTCAATTGATTCTAATATAGTAAAAATATAGATAAGATTATCATCGCTATACATAGATAATATCTTTTACAGCTTTTCTTTTAATCAAAGGGTTCATAAAATCTTCATGTACCAAGTCTATATCCTTGCCAAATTCTATAGATAATTCATCCTCAAGTTGTGAAACCTGTGCAAAAGTCAAACCTTTTGATGATGTTTTATAAACTATATCTATATCGCTATCTTCTGTGTTTTTATTTGTAGCAAAACTACCGAACAATCCAATCTTTACAATAGAATATTTCTCACTAAAATCTGTTTTATGTTGCTTTAAATAATCTATGATTATATTTTGGTCTAACATCTTCATTTTAGAATACTCCTTATATTTATCATTGTATCTAATTTTTTGTAAATTCAAAAAGCTTCTTTATACATAGGTTTATGAATGATTCCACCCATCTGCTCTTCATCTACGCGGATAGGTTCTAGTTCGGCATCTTCTATGGATGATTTTATGAAATCGTTGTAGATTTTGTCGAAATCTATGGTTTTGCCGTTTTCATTTTTGAGATTCTAGCATCACTACAACTATGTGGACTTGAAATGGCTTATTGACTTGTTTATTTGAATTGGTTAAAATTTTGCCGTGAGTGCAAATCTATTCTGTAAGTTCTACGGAGCGACAAACTAAGGTCGAGGGAAGTAATTACCCCTCGACCTTTTTTTTTGTCCTCCAAGAACTTACGAATAGGGGGTCTTTATGGAAAAGATAGCACTCACAATGTTTCTTTTGTGCATTTTTGCACCGTTGCTAAATTAGCAACGCCAAGGGGTTTTGCCCCTTGCCCCCTAACTCACTTTATCAACATCATCTCTAACTCTCTTATCCATCCACACTTTTTACCCTTTGATTCTCTATGCTCTTCGTTTCGTATTAATAGAGATTTGGGAATTTTAATATTTTATTAAATGTTTTATCAAGATGAGTGATAAACTTTTTTACTAAATTTGTATCTATTACAGAGTAGTGACTCAAAGCTTCATCCAAATCTGTTTGGGCTTTTGGATGTAGTCGAATTTGCATAATTATTTTAAAATTTTACTTTTGATTTCATCCCAAGAGCGACCGATAGAGCGATCTTTATGAAATGATGTTATTCTTGAATCTAACTCTTTTTTTTGAGCTGTTGTTAGTTCTAAACTTTCACTATCGTTTTGAAATTCTGTTATATCATTATCCACTAAAAAATTCAAAGCTTTGATAACCTCATCTTTAGAATGATGAAAAAACTGCTCGATTTTCGGCTCCGTAATTGATAACTTTATCATTTGAAATTCCTTTATCTATTTGATTATTGTATCTAATCTTTTGTATAAAATTACCTTGATACTCACACAGCAAGACAGAAATTATTACAAAATTATTTATTAAGATGGTGCTTACACAGTAAATCAAATTAGATTAAACAAGTTTGCTATAGAATACTTACTATTGTAATTATAAGGATTTTTTATGTTTATAGATATAGAAGAAAACCAAACAGATGTAGCGATAAAGAAAATAATCAAAAAAATAGATGTTTATAAATCTGTTTTTGATGGATATACTTGTGAAACAGACACAGTTGGTTATACAAATGTTGCAAACCAAGAAGTACCAAGATTTAATTTAAACTTTCCAAATTTATCTTTTTTAGATAATTTTATTAAACAATTAAATCATTCACTATTAAAACTACCTGGTAATGAAAAAATATTAGATCAAGAAATTGGATATCAGTTTCCAACTAATAATGATATTTCTGCATCTTTATCAGACTTAAATTGTGATTTACAAAGAGTAGAAGGTTATAACATCATTAATAAATCCCAAGATAATATAAATGAGTGGTTAAGTAATTTAATTACTTTAAATACAAATAAAGATTTACAAATTATTAAATACATTACTGGAAAAATTGGGAGTGGTAAAAGTGCTTTTATAGATTTATTATTTTGTGGATATTATAATAAATTTTCAGAGCATAATATTTTGCTAACAAAAATTGAATATGAAGATTTTAAAATAGATTCTATGCAAGTAGAGTTGCCTGATGACACATTAAGTGAAAAAATTAAAAATCTTATTTTTAAACACATATTAAAAAGTTTTATAAATAATAAAAATATTTATTTACCAAAAAGCTCTTTAAACACAGAGTTATTTATTTATAAAAAATTTCAAGATAATGGTATTAATTTAGTAAAAGTACTTTATGATAATCAAGACAGTGTAAATGAGATATCTGAAATACTTCAACCATTTGCACTAGATATAATTAAATATTTAAAAAAAGAAAAAAGCGTGAATTTTTTAATAGTTATAGATGGTTTTGATAAGCTTGATCCAAAAGAAGCAAAAACTTATTTTAGAATAATTAATATATTAAAAGACGAATGTATATATAACCAATTAGTTAGCGAAATAAATTTTCATTATATCATGACATTGCGTAATTGTACTTACGAATACTTTGAAAATGATGATACTTATCGTGAAATACTAATACCAATTAACGAGCAAACGATAATAACAAGAGGTATAAAATATTTAATTTATAATAATGATAATAAAAAAATTTTAGTTGATAATCAACAAAAGTTTATTAATTTAATAAATATAATACTTGATAGACTTTCTATTATTTTTAAAACAGGAGAATATAATAAAAATTTAATAGAGCTATTTGATTATAATCATAGAGATTTATTAAGGTATATTTATTTAGTTTTATGTTTTATTATTAATAAAAAGCTTGATATAACAAAATATACAAAAAGTGATAGTACAAATCATCTTGAAATTTTTATCAATGATATATTTAATAATTTAGATAGTGTTACAAAATTTTTAGAACGAAAACATTATGTAATTTTAGATATTTTATTGTTAAAGCATAAATCTACATTCAAAAATTCTTATAAATGTTTAAAAAAAGATTGTGGTTATACAATAGAGCAAATTAGAAAGGAAAGAATGAAGAATAAAGAAAGTACAACTTTTTTTAATAATATATACAATTATTGTATATAACATAATAATATGAATGACAAGGCACCTTTCCCATTGCTTATAAAAATTAGAGTATTGCAGATATTGTCAAACTTAAATCATTATTCTAAAGTAGATAAAATCAATTCAATACTCATTAAATTTGGATATAAAATAACATTTCTAGATGACATATTAGTTGAGTTACAGGCAAGTAGATATATAAGATTAAGGCAAGATAATAATAACAATCAATATTTATATAAAATTACTAATAAAGGTTTATTGACTATTGATATATTTTGTCTTGAGAATGTATATCTACAACATATAATTCCTGTTTCTATGCTACCTAAAGAGGTGGTGCTAAAGATGAATCCTTTTGGTTCATATACACAAAGTCCACAAGATACTATAAAAGATGGAATAAGAAACGTTTATATATTTATGAACTTAGTAGAAGATATAGAAAAAATAGAAAAAAAACATCTTGGCGAATCATGTAGTTTATATAGTGACTTTTTTATTTATAACAAAATGAAAACAAAGATAAAAATTGCGACAACTAAAATACTAAACACTGCGAAAACATATAAATTTGATGTAAAAAAATATGAGAATTGTGATGTTTTTTTTGAAAAAATTTACACTTCATTAGGGAATACTTGATTATGCGAAAGTTATTGTTATCTTGGAAAGATATACATAAGTTTTATACTAATAGTTTTGTTGAAAAATCAACAATTATTCTTATTGTTATTCCTATATTAGAAAAGCTCTTTTCAAAATTAAATCCAGATTTGGAACTATTAATATTTGATACAACCATAAATTTAGTTTTTGAACTTCCATTCAACTTAAAAGTATTATATTGCCTAGCTGCACTTTTAGCTGTTACAAGATGGATATATTTATGGCGATGTCCACCAATGATAAAAGAATACGATACTTATGAAGAATGGACAAAAGATGGAAAAATACAAAAACATTTAGATAAATGTTCTCAAAAATATAATTTGAAGTTAGTAACTAATTTAAACTTGCAGGAATATTTTTGGGAAGTTTATGAAAAACTAGACGTACACAATATGATATTACGGATTATTATATCAATTTTATTTTATACGTCTATATTGCTGTTTTTATATTTATTTTTTGAACAGACAAAAGCTGTATTAAATTTATTTTAAGTAGTTATAGGGAGTGTAATAAATTCTGTGTCAACACCTAATTTTTCCTAAGATTGTATCACAATTCAAATTTTTGAATAATGTCTTCTCGAAGTGTTTTTGCTCTTTTTTCTAGCTCTTGTGAATATGGCTTTTATATGGTTTGCTATGACATCGTAGAGGTAACTCGCATTAATGCCACCATAATCTTTGTCATCTTGCTTGTAGTCATTATATGCAAGTTCATACACTTTGATTGATTCATACAAGTCATCTATATTTGCTTTATGTTCCCACTTGCGTTTATAAACCGCACCTCTTAAACATAAAGTTTCACTCGGATTATTGTCATCTTTAATTTTGTCCAACAGCTTTAAAGCTTCAGCATATGAATAATCTTTGTGAAGTTCTAAATCTTTGTAGTTACACTCAGCAAGCGCTCTTAGCTCATCGTTATCTGTTGAGTTTTCATTTAGCAGTGCTCTTGCTTCATCATATTTGTGTTGTGCTTTGAGTTTTAGTATCTTTTTTTTAACCTCACTAGTCACTACATTACCCTAATTCAAATGTTTGTTATTAAAAAACAACAAACATTATACACTATTTAACTATCTCAGTACCAACACCTGCCGAAGTAAAAAGTTCCAACAGCATGGAGTGTTCTATTCTTCCATCGATAATATGTGCTTTTAAAACTCCACCTTCGATAGCTTCTAAACATGCATCCACTTTTGGCACCATTCCGCCGTGGATTGTTCCATCCGCTTTGAGTGCTTCGACTTCTGCTTTTGTGAGTGTGCTAAAGAGCTCTTTGTCATTATTTAAAACTCCAGCGGTATCTGTCAAAAAGATGATTTTATTTGCACCGATTGCTTTTGCAACATATGAAGCACAAAGGTCTGCGTTGATGTTATATCCTGGGTGTCCCATCTCTTCACCTGCTGCGATTGGTGCGATAACTGGGATGAATTTTTCGTGAATAAGATTTGCGATAACTTCCGCTTTTACATTTGTAATGTTTCCTGTAAGTCCCCATTTGGCGAACTCTTTTGCCTTTGCGGTTACAAAATGTGCATCTTTTCCACTGATTCCGATAGCTTTTGCACCGTGAGAATTGAGCAGTGAAGTTATCTCTTTGTTTATCTCGCCACTGAGAACCATCTCAACTATACGCATGACCTCTTTAGAAGTGACTCTTTGACCGTCGATAAATTTGCTCTCAATATTGAGTGCCTCAAGCATCTCATTAATTTGTCTTCCACCGCCATGCACGATAACTGGCTTGATTCCCACCAAATACATAAGCAAAATATCTTCTGCGAACTTCTCTTTGAGCTGTGGGGATTCTTGTGCTGAACCACCGTACTTTATAACAACTATCTCATTTCTGAACTCTTTTATAAATGGTAAAGCTTCTAGGAGCGTTTTTACTGTTTCAATCTTTTTTTGCACTGTTTGCCTCTCTATATTTATTTATACTATCAAAAACTTTTTGTTCCACTTCCACATGCAGGTCTAAAAGCGATAATGGAAGCTGAAACGACTCTACTTTTACGAAATCTTTATAGGTTACCAAAAGAGAATCAGAACTATCTTTGTCTAAAATCGCAACCAACTCCTCTTTTACAAAGGCGTGATGATCTTCAAAGTAATTTTTACTCACCACTTCTGGCAAAAACGCATCGAGTCTCGAAGGTCTTGCTATGGCAGTTAAAAGCGACATTTTAGCACTTTTATTTTTAAGTTCCACTACTCTTTTAAAATCGATTCCCTCTTGTAAAACAACAGCTTCTTTTGAACTCCAAAGTCGCTCTCTGAAGGCTCCAGATGGGAGACAACAGCTATTTTCACTACGCACTTCTATGAGAAAATCAAGCTTTTTTATGTCGTGTTTTGAGTAGGCGTCATCTAAAAAAACTATCTTTGCACCCAGCTCTTTGGCTTTAAGAATTCCCTCTTTCCTATCTTCACTTACTATGACCACGGCATGTGGAACTTTGTGTGCGTAAATCATCGCTTCATCCCCACTCACACTTACATCACATAAAATATTCTTGCCATCTTTTACGATATGAAGCCCACGACTCTCTCTGCCATACCCACGCAAAATAATTGCCACATTTTCATATCCACATGCCAAGGCTGTCACAAGTGGAGTTTTTCCACTTCCGCCCACACTGAGGTTTCCAACACTTATGATGTCGATGCCAAAATCTTGAGGCGTTTTACTTTTAAAACGAAGATACATGATAAAGCAGTAGAGATAACTCAGAGGAAGAAGTAAAAAAGAGAGTATCTTTTGAAACAGGTTTGGGTTGTAGAAATACTCTTCAACCCAAAATACGAAAGCTTTTTTCAAAAATTAGACTCTCGTTTTTGCTATCTTTTTGATTTTTTCACAAACATATTTCACTTCCGCATCACTCATACTCGGATAAAGAGGAAGTGATAGAACCTGCTGATATTTTCTAAGTGCAACAGGAAAATCATTCACGCGAAGAGAGTATTTTGTTTTGTAGTAAGTTAAAAGATGTAATGGGATGTAGTGAAGCCCTGTTTCTATGCCAACATCTCGTAACTCTACCGCAAATGAATCACGGTTTTTATCGATTTTGATAATATACAGAGAATAAGGATGCTCTTCATTACTTCCATCTGGAATCGTAATATGCTCAACCGATGCAAATGCTTCGTTATACATTTTTGCAATCTCTTGTTGTCGTTTTATCTTTTTATCTTGTGATTTTATTTGTGCTCGGATATAAGCCGCATTTAATGGACTGATAGAGTAATCATTGCCAATATCCACAACCTCATAAATATACTCAAGAGCATCTTCATTGCGAACAATACCATGGTTATGAAGAAGCCTCGCTCTTTCTATAATCTCTTGATTATTACTCACAAGCATACCGCCACTGCATATATTTTTCTTCAGATGTGGAGAAAAATCAAAGCAGGTAATATCCGCACCTGTAGCACCAATTTTTTTACCTTTATAAGTCGCACCTTGTGCATCACACGCATCTTCTACAATCTTGACATGATAAAGTTTTGCGATAGAGTAGAGTCGCTCCAAATCAACTGTATTTCCTGCTATATGCGTTACTATAACCGCTTTGAGCTTTTTGGATTCATTATCCTCAAGATACGCTTCTAAAAGGTCTAAATTGATATTATAGCTCTGAGAGTCAATGTCTATAAACAAAGGTTCAGCATCAAAGTGACGCACCACTTCTGGCACATTTGGATGTGCATTCACAGAGCAAATGACCTTATCGCCTCGTTTTAAATCAAGTGCCAACATTGCCAAATGCAAAGCGGAAGTTCCATGCGAAGTGGAGAGTGCATACTTCGCACCGATATACGATGCAAACTCTTTTTCTAACTCCTCTACTTGGTTGATATCTTCCCCATCTAAAACATCGCTCACATTGGAGTGTTCTTCGCGTCCGCTCTCATATTTATAAAATGGAATATTCATCTTTTTTTTCCTTAATTTTATTTATAGTCTAATATCTCTTGGATAATTAAAATCATGGTTTATCGTTCGTGAAGTAAGCTTTGCAATGAGTGGCATCTTTCGCTTAAATTGATTACGAAAAATTCGCTCTATAATCATCTCGAGCATTTTCGCATCACACCCTCTTGCAACAATCTCATCTTTACTTAATCTCTCTTCAACATAGAGTTTAAGAGCTTCATCAAGTTGTGCATAGGTGTAGCCCAAATCCGCTTCATCACTCTGTCCATCCCACAAATCCGCCGATGGAGCTTTCTCAATAATGCTTTTTGTGATATTGAGATACTTCGCCAACTCATACACTTCGCTCTTATACAAATCACCGATAGGATTTAACGCACTTGCCAAATCACCATAGAGTGTTCCATAACCAAGCATCAATTCACTTTTATTACTTGTACCCAAAACGAGAGCATTTTCTCTCGCCGAAATATCAAAAATCGTCGCCATTCGCATCCGTGCAGAAAAGTTTCCTTTTCTAAGATTATCAATGTTTAGATTGAGTTCTTCGTATGCTCGAAGCATCGGCTCTATAGAAGCAGTAATCGCTCTAAGACCAAAATCATTGCAAAGTGCATCCGCATCATGAAGTGAACTTAAAGAGGAGTAGTGTGAAGGCATTTTGACACACAAAAGATCATCGCCAAAGACTTTCTGTGCCAAAACTGCCACAACAGCAGAATCAATCCCACCACTCAAACCAATCACAACTTTATTGATACCAGTTTTTTTTACTTCATCTTCTAAAAATCTCTGTAAAAAATCTGATATTTGCGAATATTTACTCATAAACTGTACTAACCTTTAAAAAACTTGAACAAAAAATATTATAACTAAACTTTGTAACAATTAAATCTTTAAGGTTCTAAAAGTTGTTTATAAAACATTTGCATTGAGGCATATTGCAATCAAAATAAAATAATTATTTAATAGTCACTTCTACTCTTCTATTCTCTTTCTTCAAAACACCATCAGCTGTGGCTATTATTGGATTTGCTTCTCCATAATAGTCCAATTTAATAAGGTCACTATTGATGCCTTCAGCTTTTAAAAGCTCAATAACTTTGTTGGCACGATTCATAGAAAGAATTTTGTTGTAAGCTTCATCTCCAGCTCTATCACTATAGCCAATAACATCAATCTGTAATATAGGATTAGATTTTACTTCTTTGATAATCTGTAGAAAGACATCATGAGACTCCTTTGTCATATCAGGAGAATTAAATTGAAAATTAATACGATAATTTTTTACATCTTCAGGCATTGCATCAAGCAATTTTTTATATTTTGTTTCAACAAATTCCTTTGTCAAAATTTCTTTTGTACCAAGATTTTTGGTTTCTACTTTTTGCCATGCTTGATCCAAAAGTGTTTCATTCGCACCCTCAGCAACACTTACCTTACCTACTTTACCATCAGCTTGAGGCAGTAAAATAACTTCTACTTTACTTGCACATCCACTCAAAAGGAGTGTAGTTACTACGCCTATCATTACAATAAAAATTTTCATATGCATCCCTTCTTTAATCAGCTGTAACAATAAAATGCGTTCCACGAATTCCCATGGTTGCAGTTTTTGCTTTGAGTTTAAATGCATCGGGATTAATTTTAGCAATCAATCCTGTGATACACTCTATACTCCCTTTGGACAAATTCGTAACAAAAGCCTCTTTATTCTCACTAGGTACAAAAATGTACTTCTCAATTGCCACTTCACTCTTTGGTCCAACAGATATTCGAGTATTATCCTTGAAGATTAAGCCAACGCTACTTTCTGGGTTTGTATAAACTATATCTTTTTCAAATAATTTAGTACCAATCTCTACTGGAATCTCTTTGCCTTCTCGTAGTATATAAGCACTCCCATTAAGCTTTTTCACCAAAGCAACTTCGTTTGCTAAAACAAACGACACCATGCCTATCGCAATTAGAAAATAAAAAAATCTCATATTTTCCTCCCCCATTTTAATTATTCTTATTTTTGAAATTAGACTTCTAGCAAAACTCAAAATACGCTCACCAAAGCTTCACTTTCGCTGCAGAATGATTCACTTAGTTTTAAGTTTTACAAGAAATCTACTGTACTTTTGTATTACACCTCTAAATTATAATAAATAATACCTAATTTTCATATGCCATGGTAACATAATCTGGAGATTTTTATCTCAGCACACTTCCCTCTTCGCCATAAAATTCAGCTCTTTACAACTAAATCCTGCCTCTTTTCTGGCATGTGTATTGAGATTTTTTGCTCTTAAAAAACCTTGCGGATAGTATTTGTCTATGATTTCAAAATAGACATCTCTGCTTTTGCCCTCTACTCCACATGCCCAGTTAAACCAAATATCCCCTTTTTTTACATGGTCTATCTCTTCGTGCAAAATTATTTTTAGAGCTTCTTCAATTTTTTCTAGCATCTCATTTTTAGGAAGTCTTTTTAGTTTTTCAAGTATCATCGGGGTTGCATCAAGTCCGTTTGCTTCGAGATATCTTGGCACAACTGCCATTCTCTCTATGAGTGTCTGCGTTCTCTGACTCGCTTCAAAAAGTGCGTTGTGAACTTCGATATCACCGTAAGAAGCACCAAGTTCATTGAGCAACTTCTCTAACATCAAAAAGTGTCTCACTTCATCTTCAGCCACTTGCAACCAATCATCATAATAGTTTTTTGGTACCCCAAGGGCATTTGTCGCTCCGCTCGGGCACATGTGGGAAAATCTATACGCTGCATCGAGTGCCAAATCTATCGCTGAATACTCTATATGAAGAATGGCGTGAAGCAAGATTATTTGCCCCTCTTTTGTGATGAGGTTACTTCTTCGTGGAACATCTTGAGGATTTACAATCTGGCATGTGGAACTATAGGAGGGCTCACTAAACTCTTTTGGTTTATACTCTTTTTCAAATTCCACATGCCCCTTTTTATAGGCATCATAAAAAGTTTCAAACGCTTTTATCTTGGCTTTTGGGTTTTGTAATTCTAAAATTAACTCTAATTCTTGATAAAAATTCATAAAGATATGATAATCCAAATTGGATATAATCACGCTAAAAAAGGGCTAAAATGAAGATAAAAGTGCAACCTATGGGTGTTTATCAGACAAACTGCTACATTGTCACGAAAGATGGCAAAGATTTCATCATCGACCCTGGCGTGAACGCTACTGAGTGGGTTATAAAAAATGTAACAAATCCAGTCGCTATTTTAAATACGCACGGACATTTTGACCATGTTTGGAGCAATGCAGAGTTACAAGAAAAGCTTAAAATCCCTCTTTACACGCCAAAAGGCGATGTAATGATGCTTCGTGATAGTAGCTGGATGCCAGACTTGCCACCCTCAACTCCTGACTATCAAGTAGAAGGCGACGCAGAGCTTGATTTTGATGGCGTAAAAGTAAAATTTCGTCATTTCCCAGGGCATTGTCAGGGGTGCTCAACCATAGAAATAGGCGATGCAATGTTTAGCGGGGATTTTATTTTTGATCGCTCTATCGGGCGAACGGACTTTCCTTATTCAAGTCCACAAGATATGAAGAAAAGTTTAGAAAAATTCAAAAATCTTGATTTTGACAAGATAATTTACCCTGGACACGGCGGAAAAACTACAATAAAACAAGAGCAAAAAAACGCAGATTATTTCATAAATAGCTTATAAAGGAAAAAGATGAAAGACCATTTCAAAGAAAAATCTCAAACTTGGGATGAAGAACAAATACGCGTCATGGGAGCAAAAAAAATTGCTAATGCTATCACCGAGAAAATAGATATCCATCCTACAATGGAGATTATGGATTTTGGTGTTGGCACAGGGCTTTTAGGTTTTGAGATAGCCAAAATTGCCAAAAAAGTGTATGGTGTAGACACATCAAAAAGTATGATTGAAAAACTCAAAGAGAAAAACAACGCAGAGCTTCATATAGAAACTTTTTGCCAAGATATCATCCAAGAACCTTTAAACAAAACATTTGATGGTGTTATTAGCTCTATGACACTCCATCATATAGAAAATCTCAAAGATTTTTTTGAGACTATTCATACAAACATAGCAGAAAATGGCTTCCTTGCTATCGCTGATTTAGAACTCGAAGATGGAACTTTTCACTCAGACAATACAGGAGTTTTTCATTTTGGATTTGATACAAAAGAGCTTTGTGAAGTAGTCTTGGCATGTGGATTTAAAAATGTGCAATGTACAAATATCGACACCATCAACAAGCCAGAAAGAGATTTTGGCATCTTTTTGCTGAGTGCTAGAAAATAATCATTTCCACATGCCATAATGGCATGTGGAAGTTACTATTTGCCATCTTCCTCATCAAAAAGTTTTAGTTTGAGAACATGTCTATCTGTGATAACCGTCTTAAATTCGCCTTCAAAAACTTTGATATCTAAAACAAATGCTTCGACATGCACATTTCTTTTTCGTCCCTCTTTGTGACGCACTTGAGCAATTACATCCACAACATCTCCAAATTTCACAGGCGATAAAAACTGAACATCACTTCCAACCAGTACAACATTTCGCTCATTAACCGCAGCCATAGCAGCATAATCCGCGGCACCAAAGATAAAACCACCATGAATCAAACCCGTCTCATCTGCAATCATATCAACACTCGTCGCAAGGCGAACTTCCACACGCCCAATCTCTTGCTTGGTTATCTCACCGCACAACTCTTGATTGATTTTTTGATGCGTTTGCAAAAAGGTTCTATTGGCATCCTCTTCTCGATAATCGTCAAGCTCTAAATCTTCATCCATTTCATTATTTCTACTCATCTTTTATCCTTTGTTAATTTTACATAGACTCTCGCAGGTGCTGGATACCCTTCAACTGTTTTACTACTGTCATTTGGATCTAAAAAATCCTCCAGAGATTGCCCCTCAATCCACGAAGTTTTTCTCTGCTCATTCGCATCGGTTATCGAAGTCTCTAACACTTCAAACCCTTCAAATCCCGCTCTCTTGCACCAATTTTTCAAAGCCCCGATTGTTGGAACAAAATAAATATTTGGTATCTTGGAGTAGGAGGATTCAGGACACAAACACATCTCGCCCTCACCCTCAATATAAAAGGTGTCAAGTATAACCTCGCCCCCATTTTCCAAGCCTTTATAGAGAGATTTGAGCATCGCCACGGGGTCACTTCGATGGTAAAGCACCCCAAGACAGAAGATAACATCAAACTTCTCTTCATAAAACTCCAGATGTTCTACACCCAAAAGCTCATACACAATATCACTTTTGACAAAATGATTGATGAAATCAAACTGTGTTTTGTAGAGTGCTGAGGGGTCAAAACCAACCAAAGACTTTGGTGCATCCTCTTGCATTCTAAAAAGATAGTAACCATTGTTACACCCTATATCGGCAACTCTCTTATCTTTTAAATTAAAATGAGGTCTTAGCAAATTATATTTGATGTTACTCTTCCACTCTGTGTCTATAAAAGTGTTACAAACTTCAAAAGGTCCTTTTCTCCAAGGCATCATCATTTTTGCAACTTCATAGATTCGTGCTTCATCTTCACACGCAGCACTTATTTTTACCACATCGCCAAGTTCCACATGCCAACTTCCATCTGCCAAAGAGTCTAATGCTTCACGAAGCGGAGCAATGTTTTTCCAGCTCATCCATTTTTTACGGGTGTTTCTTATTTCATCTAGGTTCATTTTATGCTTTATCGTATATTAATTTTACTATAATTGTACCCAAATAAAGTGTGAGGATATTGTATGAGATTAGAGAAAAAAGCCACCGTTGTGTCAACATCCGTTGCTGGGGTGTTGGTATTAATAAAAATGACGGTTGGTATTTTCAGCGGTTCTATCGCTGTTCTTGCTTCTGCTATTGACTCTTTTTTGGATTTAACAGTTTCGCTCTTTAACTATGTTGCGTTAAACAATGCAGAAAAAGACCCAGATGAATTGTTTCATTTTGGAAGAAGCAAACTTGAACCTCTTGCTGCCGTAATAGAGGGAACCATCATCTCGTTTTCTGCTTTGTTCGTTCTCTATGAAGCACTTCAAAAATTTGTCCACAACGAACCTATGGAACATATTGAAGAGAGTATTGCAGTAATGATAGCCTCTTTTATTATCACGGCAGGTTTAGTATTTTTTCTCAATTATGTCGCTAAAAAAACAAAAAACATGGTTATAAAAGCAGATGCTCTTCACTATAAAACCGACCTTTTCTCAAACGGTTCGGTTCTTATAGCACTCGTACTTATCTCTTACACGGGGCAGTCGTTAATTGACCCTATTTTAGGTATTGGTATCGCACTTTATATGATTTACTCCTCAATTCCTATCATCAAAGAGGGTGTTTTGATGCTCCTTGATGCGGCTATACCTGAAGAAGATATACAAAAAATACAAAAAACCATAGAAGAAGAGCCAGAAATCACAACCTACCATGATTTAAAAACAAGAGAAGCTGGTTCACATATCTTCATCACAGTTCATGCAGTTTTTAATATCAAAATCTCTCTTTACGATGCACATTTAATCGCAGATAGGGTTGAGGCAAAATTAAAAAAGATATTTGAAGATAAAAAAACGCATATTCTCATCCATATGGATCCTTATGATGATTCAGTTATAAATAAAATAGAAGATATTTATTAGTTTACCTTAACTTTAAATATCGTATAATGATTCAATATAAAATTTGGAGAACTCGATGAAACTACTACAATCAATCACACTTATAAGCCTTTGTGCTTCTATCCTCCTAGCTGAAGCACCGCAAGAAACAAGAACAGAACTACAAAAAACAGTAGAAATTGGCGAAAGCAGTGCAAAACTACTTATAGATACACTCGGTAAAAATATGAAAGAGCATATGGCAAAAGGGGGTGCGATGGACGCACTCAAATACTGTTCAGATGAAGCCTATCCACTCACTGAGAGCATTAACAAAAAGTTGCAACAAGGGACAAGTATCAAACGCATCAGTGTAAAATACCGTAATCCAGCCAACGCACCAAAAGAGAATGAAGCAAAAATACTTGAGTCTTTTGAATCACTCCAAGCTCTTAATGTTGCTCTGCCAGAGTATCTCGTAGAAAAAACAGCTGAAAAAACTTACAAATACTACAAACCATTAACAATTAACAATGAAGTATGTCTCAAGTGCCACGGCAACATAGCTACAGATATCGACCTCAAAAGAGAAGTAAGCAAAGTCTATCCACTCGATAAAGCATTTAATTATAAAATGAATGATTTTAGAGGTGCGATTGTAGTTACTATCAAATATTAATTATTTTTTAGTATATAGGAGCGTATCTTGGCATGTGGAAGTTCCACATGCCAAGATTACAATTATTTTGCAAATATAACCGCTCTACTTTCGCGGATAACATTTACTTTGATTTTAGATTTTAATAAACCTCTTTTCTATGTGCAATCCTGATAACCGTGATAAGTAGGATGTCATTTTCTCTCAAGTAAACTATTCTATAGTTTCCCGCTCTTTTTCTAAATTTACCTTTATGTGTGCCTTTGAGAGCTTTATCTCCTGTAAAAATACCTTTTTCCAACTCTTTGATTTTGTCAAAAACAGATTGCTGATTTTCTTTATCAATTTTTTGCAACTCTTTCAAAGCATATTTTGGAACAATGACTTTAAACATTATTTAAGCCAAGCTTTTGTGCAACTTGTTCAAGGGAAAAAACTTCTACACTCCCTTTTTTCACTTCATCAATTCTTTTATCTGAAATCATCTCATCGAGTGTATCAAAATAAGTTGTCACAGCTTTTTCTATAAGGTAAGTTCGACTTCTGTCTAACTCCTGAGCATAGCTATCCAAATCATTCAGCAGTGATTCTTCAAGCCTGATGTTAATCGCTTTTTTCATAATGTATATCCTTGTAGTTTATTGTAGATACATTTTACTACATATGATTTTACTTGTCAAGAATTGGTATCAAAAAATCATAAAGTAAAATAATATTTCAAAATGCAATATTTTTAAATCAAATTTTTATTTTGTATTATAGTTATGAAAATCTAGTACTAAGGAGTATGTATGTCTGATGTAGTGGTTTATAATGATGGGGAGTTAGAGCTAAAAATCTCAATTAATAAAGAAAATATTTGGCTTAATCAAGTTCAAATAGCTGAATTATTTGAGACGAGCACTGATAATATTAGTCTGCATTTGAAAAATATCTACAAAGAAAAAGAGCTAGCTGAAAATTCAACTGTCGAGGATTTCTCGGTAGTTCGGCAAGAAGGTAGCAGAAGTGTTAAAAGAAACATAAAACACTACAATTTAGATGCGATTATTTCCGTTGGGTACAGAGTAAGCTCGTTAAAAGCCACAAAATTTAGACAATGGGCAACATCTGTACTTAAAAACTATATCCAAAACGGCTATGCTATTAATACACATAAAATCACAGAACAAAGATTAAATATTCTTGAAAATGATATCGCTAATATCAAATCTCATATTAAAAATAATACAATAGAGGTCAAACACGGAATATTTTTTAACGGACAAATATTTGATGCTTATGTACTTTTATCGGATTTAATAAAAAGTGCAAAAGTTTCAATTATTTTGATTGACAACTATATAGATGAGTCTGTATTGACTCTGTTGTCAAAAAATCAAAATGTACAATTTACTCTTTATACTCAAAATATATCTAAAAAACTACAACTTGATATAGAAAAATACAACAAACAATACTGCAATCTTGAAGTAAAAATCACTAAAAAATTTCACGATAGGTTTTTGATTTGTGATGAAACTATATATCATTTTGGAGCAAGTTTCAAGGATTTGGGGAACAAAGTATTTGCAGTCAATAAAATGAGTATGCCGGTAAATGATTTGCTAAAAAATATATAAAAGGTGCAAGTGGTTTCAAGTATGCAGAGTATTTATGATGAAGATAGAGATGGAACGAAAAGGATTGGGTTTGTGTGATTTATCGGTTTTATTTTATAAAACTTCGTTAAAATATTTACAAGTTATTATTTTAGTTGAAAGGCTCTTCGTATATGAATAAAATAAATTTAAAAAAATTTACAACTAAAAAATTAGTTGAATATATATGTAATGAACTATGTAAAGAGTATAACTTACCCATAAATTATGATGTTAAAAACTATCAAGAGTTATCAAAAAATGAACTTAAAAAAGAAAAAGAGATTTTATTTTTAAAAAATACTTGTACAAAATTTGGTGAAATTTTAGTGAATGAAGACAACATTACATTTATGGATGAATATACATATGGTGTTAAATCATTTCTAAGAAATTTGCAAGATCTTAATAAAAAAAATCATATTACAGTTGAACAATATAATGACTCAATTGGTTATATATATGAAATTTTATTTGTTCATCTTGAAGATGAATATAATTTGCAATTTTCTTATAAAAATATCAAAAATGAAGATATATTATTTATGGTGCTAGAATTTTTATATATGTCACCAATATATAAACAATTAAATAATTTAAAAAGTAGTGATATTAGAAAAACATTTATGGGGCGACTTGAATTTAGCTTTTTTAATAAATATCAAGATTATAAACTTTATAGAGAAAATTTTAAAAAATTATTTATGGATGCTTTAATTAATTTTAATTATCCAATAAAATATATAACAAATATGATGATAGAAACTAAAGAAACAGAATATCGAAATGAGATGACAAGTAAAATCTTTTTTTATTTGGAACATTTATTGAGTACTTTAAAGAAAGAATATGAAATTGAACTAAATATTAGAAAAAAACAACAATTACTATCGGTAGTTTTAAAGCATTTTGATATTGAAGATAAATTGGAGTTAAAAATTGTTATGGATGAAGTGATTAGTAGATGTACTCATTCTCAAAATGAAATAAAAGAGCTTTTAAAACATGATGGAGTTAAATCTAAAGGAATGGTTGAATTATTTTTAAGATTTATTAATATGCGAAATTCTTTGCATTCTAACGGAGTATCAAACCAAAAAGAGATTGAATTCCAAATAGGTCAAATAAAATTTAATAAAGTTGAAAAAGATAAACATAACTTTTCAATCGGAATAATGCAAATTACGATTTTATTTTTTACTTCTTTTTATACATTTGAACAAATAATATTAAAGAGTATAGAATCAACTGATTATATAGGCGATGGTTGGGTGGAATTTAAACAAAACTTAGAAACATAAGAGTAAAAATAAGATGAATTTCTCAAAAAAACATTTTATTGATAATGAATTAGGCAATTATTTTGGTGATACACGAATCTTAGAATTTCTGAAATATGATAAAAAAGGACAGTTTAAATGTATTTACTGTGGAGAAAAAGCAAATAGTAGAGAACATATACCGTCTAAAATATTTTTAAATGAACCTTTTACAACCAATTTGGCTATTCTCCCTTCTTGTAAAAAATGTAATAATTCATTTTCTGAATATGAACAATATTTAGCTTGTTTGATTGATTATGTTCAATATAAAATTGATAATTTAAAAACTGTAAAAAGAAGTAAAATACAAAAAACATTTAATGCTAGACCAAATATTGAAAGTGAATTTGAAAATTCAATAAAATATACTCAAAATAATAAAGTTGATTATATAGAGTATAACCATGATAAAATCAAAAGTATTTTATTAAAATTAAGTATAGGACACGCTATTTATTCTTTAAGTGCAATACATTTAGATGAGCCTAATATTATTAATTATAAATTTTTTCCAGAATTAACACAAGAAGTACTAGATAATTTTAACTCCGAACCTGTTTTTGATATTGCACCAGAAATAGGCTCAAGAGGAGCCATTTATATTTCTATTTCAGATGATAATACACCAATTTCAACTTGGAATATAATTCAAGATGGTCAATATAGATTTTTAGCATTTCAAGATAAAAGTAGTACAACTATCAAAATAGTAATTGGTGAATATTTTTTTTCAGAACTAATATGGAAAAACTGATTTAAAAAAAAATAAAATATTTACCTCTTCCCTTTAAACTGCTCTCCCAAAGCTTTTAGCTCATCGGCATTTTGTTGAGCTTTTTTTACAGCTTATTCAAATGCAAAGCCTTTTATAACTATTTCATATAAATTCAGTTTTTACATTCTCCAATTTCTAAGTGTAACAGAGGTGTGAGACAAATAAATTCTCTTGATGAAGATTTACGAGTATAGTAAAACAATGAATGAGAGTAATTTGGGTAAAAATTTGTGGACTTGCTGTAATCTTGGCATGTGGAAGCTCCACATGCCAAAAGTTTTAATTATTTTGCAAATATAACTGCTCTACTTTCGCGGATTACATTTACTTTGATTTCCCCAGGGTACTGGACTTTTTCTTCTATCTCTTTTGCTATCTCTTTTGCCATCAAAATAGACTCATCATCATTGACAAGTGTCGCATTTACAATCACACGGACTTCGCGTCCAGCGTTGATTGCATAGGCTTGTTTGACTCCTGTTTGTTGTGAGGCTATCTCTTCTATGGCAGTGACGCGTTTGAGAAAACTCTCCAACACTTCGCGTCTTGCCCCTGGTCTTGCTGCTGAGAGTGCATCTGCTGCACACACCGCTCCACACTCCACAGAATTTATCTCTTCGTGACCGTGATGTGCATAAATAGCGTTGATGACCACACTATGCTCATTGTAACGGTTACAAATCTCAGCACCCAAACTGACATGATTTCCATCTTGCTCATGCGTAAGAGCTTTTCCTATATCATGTAAAAGCCCTGCTCTTTTTGCGAGAATTGGGTCTCCACCCATTTCAGATGCCATGATACCAGCCAAATGTGCAACTTCAAGCGTATGTGCAAGAGCATTTTGCCCATAACTCGCACGGTAGCGAAGTCTTCCTATAAGTTTTATCAGTTCTGGATGCATTACACCGATATTCAAATCAGCTAAAATCTCCTCACCTTCATTCAAAATAGAGGCTTCAAACTCATCAGACACTTTTTCAAAAATCTCTTCAATCCGTGCGGGTTGAATCCTTCCATCTTCTATGAGGAGCTGTAAAGTTTTCGTTGCAATTGCACGGCGGTAGAGATTAAAACTACTCACCAAAATAGCATTAGGCGTATCATCGATGATAATATCCACACCCATAATCGTCTCGAGGGTTTTAATATTTCTTCCCTCTTTGCCAATAATACGACCTTTTAAGTCATCATTATCCAAATATACGGTACTTGTCAGTCTCTCAGAAGCAAACTCTCCCGCATAGCGACTTGTCGCTTGAGCCAAAATATAGTTGGCTCTTTTTTTTGCCTCTGCTTTGGCTTCATTCTCATATTTTCTCACTATGTGAGCTATCTCTGCACGAGATTTCTCTTCTACTTTTTCAAGAAGAACACCTTTGGCTTCTGCTCGTGTCATTCCAGCACTATGCTCTATTGCATAAAGTGCTTCGTTGATTTTATCTTCATATTTTTGTTTGAGTAGGTTTATCGACTTCTCATTTCTCTCTAAATCAATTTTTTTCGCTTTTAAAATACCACTCTCTTCATGAAGTCGATTCTCTTCGGTCTGTTTGTATCTTTTAAAGCTTTGCTCTTTTCGTATGACATCATCTTCTCGTTGACTCAAATCTGCTTTGGCCCTATCTTTGGCATTTTCATACTGCTTTGTAGCGGCTAACTCAATCTCTTGAGATTTCAAATTTGATTTTTGTAAAAGCAACTCTGCTTCATTCTCTATCGCACTTGCTTTTGCTTTTGCTTTGTCTATATAAATATCAAAATTAGCATTTGTAATTTTTTTAGAGATGACAAACCCGATAATCCCACTAACTGTGGCTGTAAGACCACCTAGCAGTATCTCGCTTAACATCTATTTTCCTCTTTTTGACCCTAGCTAAAGGCATCATCCTTGCCTTTGGAGTGAGTAGTACATCACACGCTATATCATGTGCATCACAAATAAACTTTTTTGTGTAACAAATTTCCGGTTGAACAAAAATAATATATGGTCGTTTTCTTAATTTTGCAAAGAAACGATCATACATTCCTTTTCCAAATCCAACTCTTTGTAAGTTACCATCAACCCCAACGGCTGGAACTATGGCTATATCAATTTTTTTTATATTTCTTAGTGTATTTCCCGCTTCAAAAATCCCAAAACTATTTCGTCTCAGCGGTAACCTAAATGGTACCATCTTAAAACTTTGGAGTTGCATAAATGGAATAAAAATATTTGATTTTTTTCGCATAGCATTGAGTGTTTTTATAATATTTGCTTCAAAAGGCAATGGATAATAAAAAAGTATATTTTTCTTTTTTACTGATTGCAACTCTTTTAAAAGTTTTTTATTCAGAAGAGAACTTCGGTAGAACCTGCTATGTGTTTGAGCATTTTTCATGTTTGCAAGACATTTTTGTCTAAATATCTGTTTTGTAAGAGGCATCTAAAATCTTTATGGATATAATTTGTACCTAATCTTACTAAAAAAATTAAAAACATGAGGTAATGAAATGGTAAAAAAATCAATTTTCTCTCTATTATTTGTATCTGTCGCTCTTTTTTATGGGTGTAGTGACGATAAATCACAAGAAACACAACAAGATAAAAATACAACTCTCGTTGCTCCTGCTCCAGCTCCTACAAAAGAGTATGTACTTCAAAGCTTAAAAGATGAACAATTTGTAATTAAAGAGAGTGAGGAAGGTTTTATTATCGAAGGCATTAAAGATAAAATTATAATTTTTGATATATTTGCGACATGGTGTCCTCCTTGCCAAGGCTCGGCTTCACACCTCAGTTCACTCCAAGAAAAGTTCAAAAAAGATATTCTTATTATTGGTGTGACCATTGAAGATGGAATTGCTAATGAAAAATTAGAAGAGTTTGCTAAAGAGTATAAAGCGAAATACACGCTAGTTAATTCTGCACAAAACCGTCATTTTGTAGATGCTGTTGCCTCTTCACTCAAACTTGGAGAACGATTTCCAATTCCAATGATGGCAATGTATAAAGATGGAAAACTCATTCAACACTACTTAGGTGCAGTTCAAGAAGAATTTATAGAAAAAGATATCAAAAAAGCACTAGAAAAGTAGGCATAATTTATGTTTGGATTTATAAAAAAGTCTCTCACCAAGACTGTTGATGCTCTCAAAACAGTCGTCCCTAAAAAGAAAATTTCGTTTACTAAAGAGGAGATAGAAGAGATTCTCCTCGAAGCAGATGTTTCCTATGATTTAGTGGAAATAATCCTCAATGAAATATATCAAGAGAAAGTAACGCGAGAAATTTTACGCTCAAAACTTTTGGCAACTCTTGCATACACATCTTACAAAGAGCCTGAATTTGTTGCTCCATTTATCGAACTTATTGTGGGTGTCAATGGAGCAGGAAAAACAACAACAATCTCCAAACTCGCTCTCAAATATAAAAATGAAGGTAAAAAGGTAATGCTTGGTGCTGGAGATACTTTTCGTGCTGCAGCGATTGAACAACTTACACTTTGGGCAAATAAACTGAACATTCCTATAGTCTCTTCCAAACAAGGGCATGATAGTTCCGCTGTTGCTTATGATACAATCGATTCAGCCAAATCAAAAGGGTTTGATAATGTCATCATAGACACAGCAGGACGATTACACACACAAACCAACCTTGCAAACGAACTCAAAAAAATCAAAAGAATTTGTGAAAAAGCACATAGTGGTGCACCACATAGAACAGTTCTTATAATAGATGGAACACAGGGCAATTCTGCTATCTCTCAAGCCAAAGCTTTTAACGAAATGATAGGAATTGATGGAATTATCATCACAAAACTCGATGGAACACCCAAAGGTGGAAGTATCTTTAGTATTGCCTATGCCCTTGGTGTGCCAATACTTTTTGTAGGGACAGGAGAACAACCTGAAAATTTAACTCCTTTTGATAAGTATGAATTTGTAGATGGCTTACTTGATGCCATCTTTATACATGAAGTAGAAAATAGTTAAAAATCAAGGTAAAGTATGAATAATCAAATTTCAAATCGCCAATTAGTAATAAAAATCACACTTTCTATTTTACTAGGAAGTATCTTTTTTGGTGTTATTTTCAGTATCTATCTCAAAGATATTGCACTCAATACACTTGCACAACAAGATGCCAAAAAAACAAGTGAATTAATCTTTGAAGTCATGAAAACAAAGATGCAAGAGGGATGGGGAAAAGAAGATTTAATCAAAATTATGCAACGCCTCAACAGCGTCAAAGATGGTTTAGATATTAAAGCATATAGGTCTCAACAAGTGACAGAACTCTTTGGTGAAGATTCAATATCCACTGAAGCACTCAAATCTAATCCAAAGATTCAAGAAGCAATGAATGGACAAGAGACACTCGTCGTTGGCTCAGATGATTCTGTTCGTTTTTATTATCCGATGAAAGTCAAAGAAGAGTGTATTACATGCCACTATAATACAAAGGTTGGTGATGTTAATGGAGTTTTAGACATCTATTTTCCTGCAAGTGAAATAAGTATTCCTCTTTATAAAATGATAGGATATTTCATTCTCTTTTTGATATTTTTCTTGATTCTTGTCTTTATTATCTTCTATTTTATTCTTAATAATAAGATTGTAACACCACTCGTCAATTTCACATCTCAAATAAAAAATATTATAGAAGAAAATAACATAGATAAAAGAATTATAGTAAAAACACAAATCAAAGAGATAGGAGAACTAGGCTATGAGTTTAACAATCTTCTAAACAAAATCAAATACTATTATGAACAATTAATCTCCCAATTTTACAATGATTCACTCACTTCTCTTCCAAATATGTTGGCTCTAAAACGAGACATTGAAAAAATAAAAGTTCCTACACTTATCCTCTTTAATATTAACCAGTTTAGAAATATTAATAATTTTTATGGCTATGAAGCTGGAGATTCTATTTTGGTCGAATTTTCTAAATTATTACATGATTCAAACACAACAAATGAACAATTTTATCGTTTAAGCGGAGATCAATTTGGTTGGTTAAAAACTGAGATGGTTGATCTCTATGAACTCCTAGAGTTGATAGAAGATTTACAATCCCATGCTTTTGTATATAAAGAGAGTGAAATCTATTTAAGCTTTTCTTGTGGCATAGCACAATCAAAAGAGAGAATAATCGAAAATGCTATTTCCTCCCTCTATCGAGCAAAAAAAAGCTCAAAACCTTTTGAAGTGTATGATGACTCTATGCAGGAAAATAGTAAAATTGAGCATAATATATTGTGGACACAAAAATTAAAAAATGCTTTGAATGAAAATCGAATCATTATCTATTTCCAACCTATTTTAGATGTAAACTTAGAAAAAGCAAATAAATTTGAAACTTTGGTACGACTCAAAGATACAGATGGAACAATTTACGCTCCACATAATTTTATGGAAGTTGCAAAACTCTCACGATTATACTTGCGTCTAACCCGTACTATCATCAAACAAGCGTTTGAATATTTTCACGATAAGCCGTATGAATTCTCTGTTAATATCTCTATGGATGACATAGTGGATGTATCCACAAGAAACTATATAATAGACCTCCTCAAAAAATTTCCAGAACCCCAAAGAGTTGTATTTGAAATTTTAGAAACGGAAGAGATAACAGAATTAGACTTAATTAATAGTTTTGTTCAAGAAGTCAAAAAACTTGGAGCTAAATTAGCAATTGATGATTTTGGAAGTGGATACTCAAATTATGATTACATCATTAAACTCAATGTTGATTTCTTAAAAATAGACAGTTCACTAATAATGAATATTGATAAAGATGCGAAGATTGCCATCGTAGTAGATTCAATAATCAAATCTGCAAAACAACTTGGACTTAAAACTATTGCAGAATATGTTCACTCTCAAGAAGTATTAGAGAAAGTAAAAGAGTTAGGGGTTGATTTCATTCAAGGATATCATATAGATAAGCCTCTTCCATGCATTAGTCTGCATATAGAGAAATAACGAAATAATTTTTATTGCATATTGCAATATTTTTTATTTCCACATGCCAAAGAGTGTACAATTGCCTCAAATTTAACAAGTAGGTAAACAATGGCTAAAAAAACAATACTTTTTGAATGTCAACATTGTGGTTTTAGCACTCCTAAATGGATGGGAAAATGCACTAACTGTGGGACGTGGGATTCATTTATCGAGTTAAACCAACATCAGCAAGATGTAATTAAGAATACGAAATCCGCATCATCTGCAAGTCAAAAAGCAATCAGCATCAATGACATACAAGAAAATGAAGTTTATAGATACTCTTCACTCGATAAAGAACTCGATGGTGTTCTCGGTGGTGGCGTAGTACCTGGTTCTCTTACACTCATCGGCGGAAGCCCTGGAGTTGGCAAATCAACTCTCCTTCTCAAAGTAGGCTCAAACATAGCATCCCTTGGAAAAAATGTCCTCTATGTCACAGGGGAAGAGTCTGCTGGACAGATAAAACTTCGCTCAAACCGACTGGATGCAAACAGAGATTCTCTCTATCTTTTAAGTGAAATACGACTTGAGCAGGTCTTGATTGAATTGGAACATCGTACATACGAATTTATTATTATTGATTCTATCCAAACTATGTATTCTGAGAGTATCTCTTCTGCACCTGGTTCTGTAACACAAGTACGACAAATTACTTTTGATCTCATGAGAATTGCTAAGGAAAAAGATATTGCAATCTTTATTATTGGGCATATAACCAAAGAGGGTTCTATTGCAGGTCCTAGAGTTCTCGAACATATGGTCGATACCGTACTCTACTTTGAAGGTGACTCTTCTCAAGAACTGAGAATTTTAAGAGGTTTCAAAAACCGTTTTGGAGCAACAAGTGAAATCGGTGTTTTTGAAATGCGAAGTGATGGTCTCGTTTCTGCGACAGATGTCGCATCACGGTTCTTTAGCCGTAATTCTGAACAATCTGGTTCAGCTTTGACTGTCGTCATGGAAGGTTCTCGTCCAATTATTTTAGAAGTACAGGCTCTTGTTTCAGAATCACATACTTCTAATTCTAAAAGGCAAGCAACAGGTTTTGATACCAATCGACTTAATATGCTTTTAGCACTTTTAGAGAGAAAACTAGAAATTCCTCTCTCAGGTTATGATGTTTTTATCAATATCACAGGAGGCATCAAAATAACAGAGACTGCGGCAGATTTGGCAATACTTGCAGCAATTATAAGCAGTTTTAGAGACCGTGCCATTTCTAAAGAAACTGTTTTTATCGGAGAGGTTTCTCTGGTTGGAGATGTGCGAGAAGTATATGGAATGGATGTGAGACTTAAAGAAGCGATGATGCAAAATATCTCCAAAGCACTTATAGCGAAGAAACCTTTAGAAAAAACAAAAATGAAAGTTTTTATCGTTGATGAAGTGACAAAACTCTTAGAATGGTATTGACTTAAGCACTAATCAAAACAGTTTTGTTTATAATAAGAAGATTTAACTAAAATATTTTTAAAGGTTCTACATGATTGATGCTCAATTTAGAAGTGAAGAGAGATATGCAAAACTTTCTATTGCATATGAGGGCAAAGAAGAAGGCCAGTTTGTTTGCTCTACCGTAGATGCAGTCATTGCAAAGTACGAAATACAGCCTGAAACATACTCTTGTAATATTTCAGACTCTAAAGATGTTCTGGTAATTGAATATCATGAAGATATGGATAGAGAAGCAGGTGCAATATTTGAAGAGATACTAAAGGCTTTAGGCATCAAAGAGTGCAATTAATTTTTATATCGATTGGAATATAAATGATAAATTTAGAACAATACGCTCAAGGCAATGAGTTATTTAGAGCGTACTTCAAAAAAAATAAAGAGTCATTGCTCAAATTAGTCAAAACTGGTCAAGCTCCCAAAGCTTTATTTATTGGTTGTTCTGATTCGAGAGTTATTCCTGACTTGATGGTACAATCCAATCCAGGGGATTTGTTCGTCATTAGAAATGTAGGCAATTTTGTGCCTCCATATAAGCCTGACGAAGATTTTCATGCTACAGCATCTGGGATAGAGTATGCAGTCAGCGTTTTAAATGTTCAAGAGATTATCATCTGTGGACACTCCCATTGCGGAGCTTGTCTACATCTATATGAGAAGATTGAAGACCCATCCTTAGTTCATACAAAAAAATGGCTTGAACTTGGGGAAAGTGCAAAAACTTCAGCTATTTTAAGTCTTGGAGTCAATGCACCTCGCGAAGAGCTTTTGAGACTGACAGAAAAGTTATCTATAATAAAACAAATTGAAAATATATTGACTTATCCAAATGTAAAAAAACGATTTGAGGATGAAAATTTAAATATTCATGGATGGTATTACGATATAGAAACAGGCAATATAGATTATTATAATGCTGACACTTATGAGTTTTTGCCACTTCGTGATTTACTTGAGAATAGTACCTCAGTATAATATTTTCAAATTTTGATATACTAATAAAATTTAAATTACTTAAAAAGGTGAAACATGTCTAATAAAGAAAAAACTGAACATGAAGAAGTTGTAACAGAAAAAAAGCCTAACAATATGCTTATGATAATTATTATTGTTGTACTTGTACTCCTCATTGCAATTGGTGGTATTGTAGCTGTCCTTTTAATGGGTGGAGGAGAAAAAGATGCTGCTCATGCTGAAGGAGCACAACCACAAGCACATGAAAAACCTGCTGAAAAACCAGCAGAAAAAGCTCATAAGGCACCGACTGCAGGCGAGGAAGGAGATGATTCAAGACACCTGAGTGAAATTGGTGTTTTATTCCCATTAGAGACTTTTACTGTCAATCTCAAAAGTGATGATGGTCGTCGCTATCTGAAAGTTACCATGTCACTAGAATTAGAAGGAAAAGAGCTCAGCAAAGAAATAGAGAAAACAGTTGCTGTGTTAAGAGACATGATTATAAGAGTTTTAACATCGAAAACTTTAGAAGAGATATCTTCTAAAAAAGGGAAACAAAAAGTTTCTGAGCAAATTATGGAAGTACTCAATGCTAGAATAAAAGATGGTCAAATCAAAGGTATCTACTTTACAGAGTTCGTTATCCAATAATGATTGGAATTGATCTTATAAAGATTCCTCGCATGAATCGCCTCATAGAGCGATTTGGCGATAAAGCACTCCAAAAATTTCTCTCAACTGACGAAATAGCACTTATTAAAAACAACAAAACTGCAGCTGGATTTTGGGCAACAAAAGAGGCTTTTTCCAAAGCTTTAGGTGTTGGAATAGGAAGTGAATGTGCTTTTCATGATATAAGCATATATAAAACATCCAAAGGTGCTCCGAAGCTAAAACTTTCTCCAGAACTCCTCAAAAAATTTCCTATCGAAGATGTCAGCTTATCTATAACTCACGATGGCGATTATGCAATCGCTGTTGTTGCGATACAATTTTCAACCACCACCAACAAAATCAAGTAACTCTAATATATCACCATCTTTTAAAATATAACTGTTCCAACTATCTTGCTTAACAATATTCATATTCACAGCAGCAGCCATTACTTTTGCATCCAAAGATAACTCTTTGAGCAAATCCATTAATGTAACATTTTGCTTGCACTCTCTCATTTGACCATTTACAACTATATTCATTTTTCTTCTTTTTCATATATTTTTAATACATCTACAATAGATAAATTATGCTGAGCCACTGCAAAATCATATGCAGTAGCTCCCGTATTTGATTTTAACTGATAATCTGCTCCACTGTTAAGCAAAAATTCAACTACATTAGGGCTTCCACTGTAAGAAGCCTGATGCAGTGGTGTAATTCCATCATCATTTGCTAAATTTATATCAGCACCGCGAAGAACTAAAAACTTCACCAACCCTATATTTTTTTTCATTGCGGCTAAAAGCAAAGGTGTATTCCCACGATTGTCAGCTGCATTTATATTTGCTCCACCCTCCAATAACATAGTTGCCATTTTAAAATCTACTTTTTTTATAGCTATATGAAGAGGTGTTAAACCAGCCGCATTTTTTGCTTCTGTATTTGAGCCATGTTTTAATAAGCTCATAACATCCACATATTTCTCATAATAGACAAAATTATGTAAATCAGCTCTTCCATCCACCATATCGGCATGTGGAAATAAATAAAGCACACATAAAATCAGCAGCTTATACATTCAATCTGTTCTCTCTATAAAATATAGAAATAAGTTCACTTGCTATTGTATGCCTTCATCTGTTAATCTTCTGTATTTACTACAGCCACTACTACTTCCCATATCACAAGCTTTGCCATAAAGTCTCTTTGCCTCAGTTTTGTTTTGCATAATACCTTTACCATTTCTATACATCTCTGCTAAATAGTAACACCCTTCAATTTGCCCTTTTTTACAAGTATAATCATAAAGAATAGCTGCCATTTCAGTATCTTTGACGGCTCCTCGCCCTCTATGGTATGAAACCCCTAAATTGTAACAAGCGTTAATATTCCCAGCATTACAAGACTTCGCATACAGTTGACTAGATTTGAGAAAATCTTGTTTGACACTTCCTTTTCCATACTCATAAATAACACCTAAATTTGAACATGCTCTAGCATCTCCAGCATCACATGCACGAGAATAAAGCCCAGTTGCTTTTTGCTCATCATGCATCGTACCTTTTCCATTTTCATACATATATGCTAAGTTATAACACCCGTCCATATTGCCCTCTTGACATGCTTGATCCCATAGTGTAAGTGCTTCTTCATAATGATTATTTTTATATTGAGCATATCCATCCGCCACCAAATCAGCACACAACTGCACACTTAACATTAAAGACAAACCTAAAACTATTTTTTTCATTCTCTTCCCCTTTTTTTTGCTTAATCGCGTATTCTAACATTATAACAAAAAACTATACATAAGCACTTTTAGTTCTAAAATTTTTAAAATAAAGCAAAAAATATGATTATTTTTGAATCCTATTTGAGCCAATACAAAGAATATGACTTTTTTTTAAGTGATGCTTAAATAAAATATCTTATCTAATATAAATTGGCTTCAATGAAAAATATTTTAATGGGTTTCTTCTTAAGTATGACATTTACTTCATTCGCACTATCGAATGAAAGTGAAGTAAATAAGAGAGCCAAAGAGTTCATAACTTCAAATTCAACTGTTCTAGCAAAAGAAATTGCTGTGGGTCATGGTGAATCCATTGATACATTGGCAGAGCTTTTGTCTATCCAAGATGTGAATGTATTAACTACATTTTTACAAGCAAATTACAAAAATATAGATGCAGTTTTAAATGCAAATATCGTTGAAGAATTACATAATGTATCATCTATTGATATGCAAGTCACTCTGAATTAAATAGGTTGTTTTATCACATTAGACCTTTTTTATCTTATTCCTCTAGGAAAATTACATTTTGCTTAAAATATTTTTGATTGCTGTTTTTGGCATAACTTTACTACACGCCTCACTTACGGATTACAAAAGCCAAGCCGATATACTCCAACTATCACAAGAGAGATACTGGCATTTACTGCTTCACATGGTTAATGGCGAGAGTGAGATTGATGACCCGAAATTTTTTCTCGCACCAGATGGCAAAACAAATGCAAAAAGTGAGCTTGAAGCAACACTCAATGCTCTTTTAAATGAAACAAATTTTGATGATAACTCTACAGCATGTAAATTTCCAGCAAGAAAAGCATGGCTTAAAGAGAAACTTCAAATAGATGATTTTGCAGATGTAACTTGTAAAAAATATGATGAAACTCTGCAAAAACTCAATCCAAAATCTGTAACACTCGTTTATCCATCTGCACATATTAATTCTATTACTTCTATGTTTGGGCATACGCTTCTTCGTATAAATTCTGGCTACAACTCTCGCCTTCTTTCTTACGCTGTTAATTATGCAGCCGAAATAGAATCCAAAAAAACAAATCTTTTCATGTCCGCAACAAAAGGTTTATCTGGTGGATTTGCTGGGAGTTATTCTCTTTTGCCATATTATGAAAAGTTAAAAGAGTATCGAGATGTAGAGCAAAGAGATGTATGGGAATATGACCTCAATTTGAATGAAATGGAAGTTTTAACAATGTTTATGCATTATTGGGAACTTCAGAATACCAAATCAGATTACTATTTTTTTACCGAAAATTGCTCGTATAATATGCTATGGCTTCTAGAAATTGCAAGACCATCTATAGAGCTTAGAAAACATTTTAATTATGATGTTATCCCCCTTGAGACCGTACATGCAGCTCAGGAAGAGAATATTATAGAAAATATCAACTATAGAGCTTCAAGAAGAACGATTTTACTAAAATATGAAGAGTTACTGAGCGATTTATATATCCACATGCCAAAAGATATCGTCGATTCTAAAATTGATTTAAATAAAATCGTAGAAGATGAAACAATCGTCATAGAGCAAAAAAGATATATTTTAGAAGCATCTATCGAACTTTTGGAGTACTCTTTTGCAAAAAATAGCATTACTGAGGAGAAATATCAATCACTTTTTGATGATTTGATACAAGCTCGAACGACTCTTGGAGCTGGAGAAAAGCTCATGATACCAACACCAAAAAATCCAATAGAAAGTCATAGAGCACTAAGAATTTCTACAGGAATTGGTTCTAGAGATAACGAATCTATCGGTTTTTTAGGTATTCGTCCTGCGTATCATGACTTAGAAGATAATCATTATGGTTTTCTAAGAGGTACTCAAATCGAATTTTTAAGTCTTCAACTTGCATACACCAAACAAAAGGTAAGTGTTGAAGAAGCAACCATTTTTTCCATTGCCTCACTCGCTCAAAGATCTGAATTTTTTGATAATTTCTCATGGAGAACAAAAGTTGGCTGGGACAAGGAGTATGATAGTACGCAACAAGCAAATTTTATCACTACAATAGGTGCTGGATATAGCTGGGGCAATGAGTTAGGCTTAGTCTATATTATGGCAGACCCACTCTTCTACTCTAATGATAAAATTGTTACAGCAATTGGAAATAGCATAGGCTTAATTTTTGATACATACTCTTTTATGAATACAAATTTGGAAGTAACAAAAAGATGGTATGACACAGGCGAAGAGCAATGGCTCACAAAAATATCACAAAATTTTAGAGTATCACAAAGCCTACAATTAAAATTAAAATATGACTACAATGAAAAATATTATTTAGAACAAAAAGAAAAAACAGAAACTTTTAAGGCGATGTTGCATTATTATTTTTAAAAATTTTCGGTTTGTTTAATGAAATATGGCACAAAATGGCACACTTGATAAAAATCAAAAACTGAAAGAAGCTTAAAAGTTCGTTGTGTAGGGAGTTTAAAGTGGTGGGTTCTGAGTGACTCGAACACTCGACCACCCCGTTATGAGCGGGGGGCTCTAACCAACTGAGCTAAGAACCCACTTTATCAAAGAATCTTTTACTTTGTAGGGCGAAATTATACTCAACAATAGCTTATGTTTTTCTGATTAGCCCTTCATATCGTGCCATTTTACACATAATAGCTCTATCGCTTACGAAATTCTAAAACAGCGTATCAAGTATCTGATTTTTAAATTTAATTGTTTCTACTGAAGTGCTGATGAGCCTATTTTCTTCTTTAAGCGTATCATATTCACTTTTGAGTTTTGATATTTCTCTACTTTTGAAATAAATTTGTTGCTGGATATAAATTTTGGGGAAAACGAACATAAATGCAAATGTTAAAGCCAACAAGACATATATAAAATAACCAAAATCAAGACTTTTTTTTGCTGTTACGATGACTTTTACTTCGTCTAGTAACATATCCTTTGCACTCTCTTTTTCTGGCACATCAAGATAGTGAATTTCATTTTTTATTTCGATAATCTCTTCATCTACCTTTTCATGCATCTGCTCTGCAACTTTTTCTATTACCTCGTCATTGAGATTTTCACCCAAAAATTTGCTTAAATCTCTGCTCATTTTGTATCCATTTCAAAAATTCGCATCTTTGCACTTCTGCTTCTTGGATTTGCTTTGAGTTCATTATCATCCGCGGTAAGTGGCTTTTTAGTAATAATATGACCAAGTTTATACTCTTTTGAACAAGTACATCGAAAAGCATCATCGGGACAGATACATGCTTTGCTCCACTTGGTAAACTCTTGCTTTACGATTCTATCTTCCAAAGAATGAAAGGAAATAATTGCAATAGTGGCATGTGGAAATTTTGCCTCTTCTATACTTTTTAAAAGAGATTGCAACTCTCCTAATTCATTATTGACTTCTATACGGATTGCTTGCATGAGAAGTGTTGCTGGATGAATTTTTTTGCCATGTGGCATGTGGGGTTTGAGTGTATCACTCAACTCTTTTGCAGATGAAAAAGGACGATTTTTGAGTATTTCAGAAGCTATTTTTTTGTAATTTCTAAGTTCACCATACTCCAAAAGCACTCGCTCTAACTCTTGCACTGTATAATGATTGACGACATCGGAAGCTTTGAGAGGAGCATCTTTATCCATACGCATATCAAGCGTATCGCTCTCATACGAAAAACCCCTATCCTTCTGGTCTAATTGTAAGGAAGAAACCCCAATATCTGCCAAAATTCCTTTGATGTTTTCACGACCCTCTTCTTGCAAAATGTCTTGTATCACAGAGGCAAAACGACCTTTTCGTATGCTCACTCTCTCGCCAAATTTAGAGAGTCTTGCTGTGGAGAACTCTATGGCTGTTTGATCTTGGTCTATGGCTATAAGTCTGGCATGTGGATTTGCTTCGAGGAGCATCGAGGAGTGTCCGCCATATCCCATTGTACAATCGATAATAATTCCATCATCTATATCTTCAAAAGCATCGATAACTTGTGCATATAAGACGGGAATGTGTGGAATATTTTGCACGAAAGACCTTAAAAATTATTATTGTTTGGATTATACATAAATTTTCATAACATACATATAATCCTCCCATTTTTGGGAGTTACACTCTTTGAAAAAGTTTCTATTATTCAAATGATACTAAGCTGTTATACAAACTCAAAAAGTACCCGTAAACCATCACGATTTTTGATTTTATATCCCTCGGAATCTTTCTCTAATAAATCCAAAACAACAAGTTTTTTAACTGTTCTAGAGAGTGTTTCAGGTGTCATGTGCAGATGTTCTGCAACTTGATACTGCTTAAGCTCGTTGAAGTTTTCCCCTTTATCACATATATATTTTGCTAAACGAGCCGTTGCATCCAAAACGATATTGAGTGCAATCACATCTTCGAGATATTTTATTTTTTTAGAGAGTGATTTGAAAAACAGAAGTGCCATTTGTGGATTGTACAAAAACTCCTGCTTGAACTTCTCAAAATCAACTTCAATGACAACACCATCACTCTCAAAAGCAGCCGATGCAGGATAAGCAATACCTTCAAGCAACGCCATCTCTGCGACAAGAGAGACAGGCATAAAACGATGCATAATGATTTCATTATTTTTTTGATCTGTTTTATAAACTTTGAGAATCCCTTCGATAAGGAGTATCATAGATTTTGGTTCATCCTTTTCATAAAAAAGAATTGAACCTTTTTCGTAATGTTTTTTATGAGAGAATGTAGCAAGTAGTGCCAACTGTTCATCATCTAAACTTTCAAAAAAATAGAATTGTCTTAAATCTTTCACTCGCTTCCTTTTTGTTATATTTTACTCAATTTTCATATATGCCAAGTTTATTCTTGGCATGTGGAAGTTTAGATTACTTCCCATCCATAGAGATAACTTTCATATTCACAAGCAACAATCCAAATTTTCTCACATCGCTTCCTTCCATTTGATTTTCCAAACAAGATGGATTTGGTGGTGTAATTTCAATCGTATTTGGAGCATTAACTGTGTCAATGTTGTCAAAATTAAGCACATATTTTTTAGGATTTTTGCTTTTTGCGATAAACTCTTTGACTTGCTCCCCCACTTTTACCTTGACAACATTTCCAACATTTGCACCAAAAGCTCCACATGTTATCTCAAGCTTAAACTTCACTGGAAGTGGCTCGACAAAAGTAAAAGTTGCCGTTGGAGCAAGCCATCCATCTGTCCATCTTCCCTTTTTCTCAGCGTATGAGACACCCTCTATATTTTTCAAATAACTTGGATATCCCTCTTTTTTAAACACCATCCCATCTTTGAGTTGTGCAGGATAACGCACTCCATTATATTTTAGAATATCGATGTTGGCTTTTATCTTCTCAAGGCTACTCGTCGCATTTGCATCAAAATCATCTATCTTATAACTCTCGTTTTCTTTTATAGCTTTGACTTTATGTCTCTCACCAAGCGTTCCCTCTGCAACACAATTTTTCTCAGATTCATTTGTGTCAAAAACATAGTTGAGAATATCACATGAATCTATCCATAAAAATTTATCATTTGGATTAAAATGCTCTAACTGATCATAAAGTTTCCACGAATATTCACTCTGAAAATAGGGTTCAACATTACTCTCTAGCACACGAAATAGTACAGGCAATTTATAGGTATTTTCTCCAAGAAGTGCCAATTTTTTCTTTTTATCCAAACGGAGTGTATCCGCCATTTTTGGAAATTCCCAAAAACTCAAAATATCATTTCTCCACTG
>JAABQD010000044.1 GCA_011391635.1 Sulfurimonas sp.
AGAAAACATCATGGAAAAACCATTAGTAAGCGGAATAGCATTAGATAAAAATCAAGCAAGAATCTCTTTAATTGGTGTAAAAGATAGACCAGGAATCGCGTCGGATATTTTTAATAAACTTGCAAATGCAGGAGTAAATATCGATATGATTATTCAAAATGTTGGTTACGATGGTACAGCAAATATAGACTTTACTGTAGCAGTTGGAGATTTGTTTGATGCAAAAGCTGTTGTGGACTCATTTGTAGAGAGTGGCGATATCAGAGAAGAGTCGTATGATGAAAATATCTGTAAAGTCTCTATCGTAGGCGTTGGTATGAAATCACATACAGGTGTTGCTGCAAAAGCGTTTGCAACTATGGCATCAGAAAATATAAACATTAATATGATTTCAACTTCAGAAATCAAAGTTTCAATGGTTATCGCAGAAAAATATGCTGAGTTGGCTGTGAGAAGTTTACACAATGCATATGAGTTAGATAAATAAATTTCCACATGCCAGATTTTGCACAGTGGAGCTTAGATGCTATCAGAGAAGAGGGCGGAAGTTTAAGTTGGCTTGAAGAGCATAGATTTGACTGGACAACTACAACTGCCTTAGCATTAGAGCAGATGCTAGAGGGTAAAACTGTTATTTTGATAACAGATGACAGAAGAAAGTGGCTGGAGTCTTACATCCTCACTTCGATTAACAAAGCTTCTATGGATAGACCCCTTTTACCGATTGTAAGCATCGATGCACTCCATTCACACTATAGTAGTATTAATGGTGGTGAGATGATTGATATGCTTGAAGATATGATATCGCTCTCTTTTAAGGGGGATTATTTCTTTTGGTATATTGGCAATGGAGATGATAAAAGAGCAGATATAGCAAAGAGAAAAGATAACAGCTACCTGTGGCTCTTTGATGAAGATTTTCATAATGCTTTTACGCTCAAATCGTATGATTCACATTTAGATATAAAACTTTTACAACTGTTCCGTCTTTTTAATGCATCTCTTAATGCGAGTATGTTTGGAGAGATTGATGTTAGTGCATGAGAATAACAAGGGTTATATTCTTATTGCAACTGAGATTGAAGCGGAGTTTCAAAGACTCGAAGCTCAGTTAAAACCACATAGAGTTGTAGGTTTTATTCGAGAAAAATTTCTTATAGAAGATGCAAAAGCAGTAATAGCAGAAGCGTATATAAGTGAAGCTCAAACAAAATATATCATCATTGGCTCGAGAGAGTTTAATGCAATTTCTCAAAATGCTCTTTTGAAACTCCTAGAAGAACCGCCATCCAACATTGAGTTTATTATCATCTCCCCTACAAAATCCAATCTTCTTGCGACCGTTCGTTCACGACTTCCAATAGTGAAGGGGCAAAATTTGCATGAAATAACGCACATAGAGTTAAATCTTGCACGGGTCAGTTATGCACAAATTTTCGCATTCTTAAAAGAACATGCAAGAATAAAAAGAGCAGAGGCGAAATCTCTTCTTGAAGCACTTTATTATAGAGCAACAGTGGTGGATAAGTTGCTACTATCCTCTTTACAGTTGGAAAATTTCGATAAAGCGTATAGACTTTTGGAGTTAAACTCAAGACCGCAAACTGTCTTGGCGATGATACTCATGAGTTTTGTGGGTGAAAAATAATTATGCAGATTGACAAACTTTCCAACGCAATTGATGCCAAAAAATATCTTGTGAAATTAGGCGTAGATGGTGGTGGAGTTGGTATTTTGGCTTCAAAAATCAAGCATCATATACTCTATATAAGAGATTTGCATGTGGGGGCGGCGAATATCCTCAAGCAGGATGCACTCTCTATTGGTGCAGATTTGGCAGTGCCTAGGGGAACAGTTCTCGCTACAACTCGGCATGTGGATTGTATGCTCATAGCAACACAAAAACAGCTTCAAATCCTCTCTAGAAAAGAGTTGGCACAACCTTTTGGACTCAAAGAGTTAGCAAAAAAGTTTCAAGAGTTTACAAATATCCACATGCCAGAAGATGTGAAAGTAATGGGAATTATCAATGCGAACGAGGATAGTTTTTACGCCAACAGCAGATTTAAAGATGCTAAGGCAATCGAAGCGATAATCCAAATGATAGAAGAGGGTGCAGATATAATTGATATCGGTGGAGTTTCCTCGCGTCCAAATGCACCCACTGTCTCTCCCAAAGAGGAGCTTCAAAGAGTCAAACCGATTTTGGATGCTATAGCAAAAGAGAAGCTTTATGAGAGAGTGAAGCTGAGTATAGATAGTTATACACCTGAGGTTATTTCTTATGCACTTGAGAATGGATTTAAAATTGTAAACGATATTACAGGGCTTGACAATGATGAAGTGTGTAAACAGTGTGCAAGTTATGATGCAACAGCTATCATTATGCATATGCAAGGAACACCACAAACGATGCAGGTACAACCTCACTATGAGAGTGTATTGGGAGAAGTTTCTACTTTTTTAGAACAAAGAATATTTAAAGCTGAATCTTTTGGAATCAAAGATATAATTATAGACCAAGGCATTGGTTTTGGAAAATCTTTAGATGATAATCTTATGCTTATTAAACATTTAGAGGGGTTTTTAGCACTTAAACGTCCTTTGCTGGTAGGTGCTTCAAGAAAATCTATGATTGATGCAATCTCTCCATCTTCGGTGCAAGAGAGGCTTGGCGGTACAATTGCACTGCATCTTGAAGCAGTGCGTAATGGTGCCTCTATTATTCGTGTGCATGATGTAAAAGAGCATGTTCAAGCACTTAAAGTTCAAAGAGCATTCAATCTTATTTAAAAAAAGGTGTATATATGAAATTTCCTATTATTCGTGACATCGCAAGTAAATCTGTAGTTTCAGTAGATATTCATGAGAGTGCAAAAAGTGCGATTGATAAGATGCTAGAGTATGAGCATCGAAATGTGGTGGTGGTTGATAACAATAAATACTACATTATCAGCGTGATTGATATTTTACATTTGCGAAAACAAGAAATTCCTCTAAATACACCTCTGGCACAATTGAAACTTTTAAAAATTCCAGTTATCAATAAAAATAAAAATGTGCTTGATACCTTAGAATTTTTAAATGAGAGTGTTGAATATATCTGTGTCATCAATGATGATGGTTCACTTTATGGACTACTAGGACATACCGATATCACAAGCAATATAGACCCAGAAACCCTTATGGACAACTACCGTCTTCAAGACTTTTTAAAACTTGGTCGTAGAATGAAGTGGGTTAGCAAAGATGAAAAAATAGCTGATTTAGTGTGTGATATGGTAAGTTCTGCATATGATAATGTAATTATTGTAGATGATTTACAACCAATCGGAATTTTAACAACAAAAGATATGATGCGACTTATAAAAGAACAAGCGGATTTGAATGTGTCAGTTGAAGTACACATGTCAAAACCAGTAGAAAGCATTCATAAAAATGCCTCCATTAAAGAAGCTTTGGATTTTTTAAAAAAGAAGCACTATAAACGAGTTGTGATTGTTGGTGATGATGGAAAACTCGCAGGTATCATCTCTCAAAAAGAGCTTATCTCCCTTACATATTCTAAGTGGGCGGTGCTGATGAAGGAGTATCAACAAGAGCTTAATGAAATAAACATTATGCTTGAAGGTAAAAATAGAGAGTTTGAAACAATTGCATCAACGGATTCTCTCACGGGAATTTATAATCGCTATAAATTTTCAGAACTCTATTTATCCTCTGCATTTACAATGAAACAAAGACATAATGAGATGTCGCTTATCATGTTAGATATTGATTATTTTAAAAAAGTAAATGACACGTACGGACATAATATTGGCGATAAAGTGCTAGTGCAAGTTTCACATACTTTACTCAAAACATTGAGACATATTGATATCGTGTGTCGCTGGGGCGGAGAGGAGTTTGTTGCACTTTTGCCTACTGCTTCGCTTGAAAATGCAACAGCTTTAGCAGAAAAAATAAGAGCTTTTATCGAAGCCTTAGAGATAGATGTCGTTGGGCATATAAGTGCGAGTTTTGGTGTCGCACAGGTCGTAGAAAATGAAGAGTTACAAAGCGTTATCGAAAGAGCAGATAAAGCTTTGTATTTAGCTAAAAATTCTGGAAGAAATTGTGTTAAAACAGAGCGTGATAGTTAGTTCGCTACTTTGATATATGCTTTGAGTATTTCCTGACGCTCTAGGGGTCTATCGGCACCAGCACGACCAAATGTGGCTACATTATTCAATTTTTTGAGTGTATCCATGGAAGTTTCATCCGCAACATGCCCAAAGATAGTATGTCTTCCATTGAGATGAGGTGTTTTTGCTGTTGTTATAAAAAACTGACTTCCATTGGTATGCTCACCAGCATTTGCCATTGCTAAAACTCCTGCACCATCAAAAGTTTTACCTTTGTATTCATCTTTAAATGGTTTGCCCCAAATACTCTCACCTTCTCGTCCTGTTTCACTAGGATCTCCACCTTGAATCATAAAATTCTTGATTATTCTATGAAAAGCAACTTTATTGTAATACCCATTTTTGATATGTGTCGTAAAATTTTCTACTGCGAGTGGAGCAACATCGGGATAAAGTTCTAGTTCGATATTCCCTTGTGTTGTTTCTAAAACAACATGGGGATTTGCTGCCCAAAGATTCAGAGCAAAAAGCATACATACGGATGCAATAACTGTTTTCATTTTACTTCTTCCTTTTTTTCAAAATTTAAGCATACCGAATTTATGCAATAGCGAAGTCCTGTAGGGTCTGGACCATCTTCAAAAACATGCCCCAAGTGAGCATCACACTTCGCACATCGCACTTCTGTACGAATCATACCATGTGTTTTGTCTTTTATCTCTGTGATACTGTTTTTTATACAATCATAGTAGCTTGGCCAACCTGTCCCTGAATCAAATTTGGTATGTGAATCAAAAAGTGGGGCATCGCAACAGATACATTTATAAAATCCACTCTCTTTGTGATGGTAATACTTACCTGAAAATGGTGCTTCAGTCCCATGTTGACGGCAAACATAAAAAGCTTCTGGTGAGAGTTGTTCTCTATACTCTTGTTCACTCTTCAAAATCACTCCTTAAACTATTTAATTTTTCACACTCATCATCATAAAGAACATAAACACTCTCTTGACATATATTAAATGCATATTCAAGCTCGACGAGTGAAGCAAAGCAGACATCCATCAGTATGACAAATCGAGCATCGATGCTATTGATTTCAGAATAAGTGGCAATTAAGAGATGATTTAGATCTTGATCAATTAATTTTTTTGAGCTATCGAGGAGAATAGCTTTATCTTTGATGAAATATTCTAAATCATCACTAAGTTTCTCTTTGCTGAGAGCATTACAGACTACCAAAATCTCTTTTGGCATGTGGGACTCCAATAATGATGCAATAATTTGGAGTGCTTTGGCATGTGGATTTGCTTGTGTAAATATAACCTTCTTTTTTTCTTTGACAAAATTTTTGCTAAAAGCATAGGTTTCATGAAGTAGTTTCGCACTTTTAACAAGGAGCAGATTTGATTTTCTTTGTATGTGTTTGAGATAGTATTTAAACTCATTAGAGAGCATGTCTGAGTCATCACAGAGTATAACATCTGCTACATCAAACTCTTTATTCATTAAGATTTCACTTACATGTACTTCACTCTCAAGGGTGGGTTTTTTGAGTTTTTTGAGATGTCTATTGAGGAGTTCAAAAGGTGTGATAATCTCTATCTCTGTGATACTAAATTCAAAACAAGCACGATCAACAAGATGAATAAATTTTCTTTTGAGTAAATCACAAGAGAGGGTTGTTGGCTTGATAATCATAATTCTAAGATTTGGATTTCGAAGTTTTTGAACAATGATTTTGAGTAAAATGGAGGTGGTTTTCCCACTTCCAGTGGATGAACTTAAAATTTCAAAAGATGAAAATGGGGCATCTATAAAAGCTTGTTGCTCTCGCGTTGCCATATGTAAATTATTTTGACTATCAAGTATTGTATATTGAACCAAAATGTTACCCATGATATCGCTCACGGAGGGAAGAGTCTCTTTTGGCATGTGGATATTTTTTATTTTTTTTATAATTTCTTCTTTGGAAAGGTCATTGAACATAATCCGTTCTTGTGGTAGTAATTCTTTAAAAGAGGCATCTAAATGCTCATATTGACTGCTATTGAGATGTCCCATAATAAGAAAGTTATGTATTGGAACACATGCTTTTTGTGTAATTTCGTAAAATTTTTGTTGTATAAATTCGTGTGATTTTTCAAATGCTAAAGTCTCTTCGGAAGCATCTTGATGGGTTGCTTTTTCAATTTTTGCATTTTTGAGGTCATCGTATGACCAATCTTTATGTTCAAAAAGATAAATTCCACGGCTTGGGTCTAATAATAAAAGTGGAATAAAAAAAGATTTGGAATGATGGTATATTGTGATCTCTTCATAGACTAAAATGTCACTCTGCTCATTGACAGATTTGAGTTCTTTTAAAATTATTGAATCTGGTGTTTTTAATGATTTTTTGTATTTACTGAATAAATTGGGGAGAAAGGATAGTTTCATAAAGAAAATAGAATATTGCCCAAACTAGAAGGCAATATCGTTATTATTTACCAGCAGTAACGCGGTCTTTAAGACCTTTGCCAGCTTTGAACTTAGGAACAAGTTTGTCCTCTGTAGAGTAAGTTTTATCAGTTCCTGGAACCTTACCACTTTTACCTTTTTGTAATGCTGCACTAAAGCTACCAAAACCAACTAAAGAAACATCTTCTTTTTTTACTAATGCCGATGTAACAGCTTCTGTAAAAGCTTTAATTGCTGCTTCTGCTTCTACCTTAGTTTTGTAGTTACCACTTGCTTGTACTAATTCAACGAATTGAGCTTTATTCATGATAGAGACCCTTTGGGTTAAAAAGATTTCCGAAATTACTCACGCACCACACCAAATAGCGTGGTTGCAAAATAATTCAGCTATGTGTACTTTATAATTTATTTGCTTAAATATTTCTTCTTTTTGGCTATAAAACGCACAAAATGTGAAATATTTGTCTCTTTTATTCCATATTTTACTTGCTTTAGAAAGGTATTAACAAAAAGTGTGCTTCCCCTTGAAAGGATTAAAGAGGATATCTCCTTTATTCTTTGTAGTTTTTCATTGTTAGCGTGAATAGAGAGAAAGACTTCTTCCAAGCCATCTCTTTCATTTTTAGTTAATGCACCCATGTTGTCAATCCTTAAGTTTATTAATTTTTCGCACTGCTCTGATAATCTCTTCATCTTCTAACTGACCTAACATTTTCATGACTGTAATTGCAGCTTGAGGTTTTGCCCGTCCTAGCTTCCAATCTTGGTATGTACGCATAGAAATCCCTAGTGCATCAGACATATCTTTGAGGGATATCTTCTTTCCATTGTTCTGAGACTCTAACGAGTTATGAAGAATATTAAATAAATCATCAATTTGCATTTTAGGATTATACGGATTAAATACTTAAATATACATATTAGTTTGGAAAATATATAATAAAACTAATTAAAAAGTATATATAGTGAGTAAAAAAGTATTAATAACAATTTAAATAATAGTAATTACTAATATAATACACGGAATACTGTATATTAATTGCCTGAAAAATATTCGCAATACATGATAGAAATTTTAAGTTCAAAAAAGTTTGATAAAAAAAGAAGTTTTTTTTGAGAGTTTATTGGAATTTTTGTGAAGGGTTTTAAAAATGTAGGAGACTCTTGCAGTTGTGCAAGAGTATTAATATTCTAATAAATCACTGTAATCATATTTGGAGATATCTAAATAAAGTTTGCCATCTTGTTGCAAAATGCGAATATCATTATCAAAAGAGGCTAAAAATCTTTTTTTGATACTTTTTCTTTGGTGTGATTTTAAATCGAGTGTTCGTAAATATTCTCTGAGTTCAATCAGCTTGGAAGGAGGTGTTTCATCTTCGGTAAGAGTATCTGTCTGTTCATAAGTTTGTACTTCATGAATAGTTTGCTGTCTATTTTCTAGCAATAATTTTGCATTAACAAGTTCAAGAATATTTTTGAGCTGTTCATCTTTTGCACTATAAACCTGCTCTATTTTATTCATCTCATCACGAAGCATTTGCTCTTTATCATCGATAAGCTTATCTATTTTAGCTTCGAGTTGTGCGATTTTATCTTTGAGATGTTGATTCTCTTTTTGGTAAAGTCCAATGACGGTTGCGACAGTGATTTTTGGTTTTGCTATTTCGATAGCTTTTGTTGGTTCTTCTTCTACTTTAATTTCATCTTGCACTTGAACCTCCTCTATAATTTTTTTGTGTGTCTCAAGAGAATTTTTTGTAACAAGAATATAAGTAATCCCATATTCAATTATATAGTTTAACTTTTTTTCTTTGAGTTTGGAGTGGATCATCTCTTTGGACATTTTAAAATGTTTTGAATACTCATCTATAGTCAATCTCATTGGATATCTCTACTTGGAATTTATTTTGAGTTATTCTAGCATAAAAAGGAGCGAAGGTTTACTTGATTTGGTATAATGACATTATCAAATTTTTTAGGAAGTTATTATGAGCAAAGGTATTTTAGATATTGTAAAACCAGGAGTTCTTTTTGGCGAGGATGTACAAAAAGTTTATGCACATGCAAAAGAGGTCGGTTTTGCAATTCCTGCTGTAAATGTTATCGGAACGGATTCTATTAATGCTATTTTAGAAGCTGCGGCAAAAGTAAAATCTCCTTTAATTATTCAATTTAGTAATGGTGGAGCATCTTTTTATGCGGGAAAAGGTCTTAGTAATGAGAATGAAAAATCAGCAATCGCTGGAGCAGTTTCAGGTGCAATTCATATTCACATGATGGCAGAAGCGTATGGTGTCCCTGTAATTCTTCATACAGATCATGCGGCAAAAAAATTGCTTCCTTGGATTGATGCACTTTTGGATGCTGGAGAGGGCTATTTTGCTGTTCAAGGAAGAGCTTTGTATTCATCTCATATGCTGGACCTCTCAGAAGAGCCACTGGAAGAGAATATCGAAATCTGTAAAGCATACTTAGAGAGAATGAGTAGAATTGGTATGAGTCTTGAGCTTGAACTTGGTGTGACAGGCGGAGAAGAAGATGGTGTGGACAATAGTAGTATTGACAATGCCCTTTTATATACACAACCAGAAGATGTGGCGTTCGCGTATGAAGAGCTTATGAAAATTTCACCAAATTTTACAATAGCAGCCTCTTTTGGAAATGTTCATGGAGTGTATAAACCAGGAAATGTTCAATTAACGCCAAAAATTTTGGATAATTCTCAAAAATATATTCAAGAAAAATTCAAAACAGGCGAGAAACCTGTAAATTTTGTATTTCATGGTGGCTCAGGTTCTGCTCCTGAAGAGATTGCTGAGGCTATCGGTTATGGTGTTGTCAAAATGAATATTGACACAGATACACAGTGGGCAACTTGGATTGGCGTTAAAGAGTATTATGAGAAGTATCAAGGGTATCTTCAAGGGCAAATTGGAAATCCAGAAGGCGAAGATAAACCAAACAAAAAATATTATGACCCTCGAAAATGGCTTAGAGCTGGACAAGAGACTTTGATAGCACGAGTTGAAGAAGCGTATGCAAATCTCAATGCGATGAATCGAAATTAATCGTAAAATTTCAAAAGTTTATTTTTTTCACATGCTTCTGGCATGTGGATTTTGCAAAGAGTAAAGTTCTAGGAGTTGATTCACTCTGTTTTGATTGAATCTCCAAAAATGTTTTGCATCAAAACTTGCATCTGCTTTCATCTTTTCATATAACTCAGTCGTAGTGAGTTTATCTTCATTTTCTTCTATCACTTTGACCATAAGTTGCATGAGTTGTTCTTGTGATTCTTTTGTCGTGTCATCATCAGCCAACGCTTTATTTGGCAAAAATGCATACACTTTCCACATGCCAAGAATTATAAAGAGTATAAAAAAGAGCATCATCCATGTTGTTAGAGTAAAATCCATTCTTTATCCTTCTTTCGTTTAGAAATATATTATAACAATTTGGTTAAAATTCGAGTATGAATGATAAAGTATTTACGAAACCAATAAAAAAACAGTTTGAATTTGATGAAGAGGTCGCTGCAGTCTTTGACGATATGCTTCTTCGCAGTGTCCCATTTTATAAAGAGTCTCAAAAGATAACAGAGTTTTTTGTCCTCAAACAACTTGAAAATGGTGGAATTCTCTATGATTTAGGGTGTTCTACTGCTTCTTTACTTCTCAATATTCATAGAAAACTGAAGTGCGAAGCCTCTTTGATAGGGCTTGATAATTCAGAAGCGATGCTCCAACAAGCTCGAAAAAAATGTGAAGCATATGGTGCAAAAGTAGAAGTAAAAAATGCGGATATTTTGGAATATCCTTATGAAATGGCAGATGTTTTTGTGAGTAATTATACTTTGCAATTTATTCGACCGCTTGTACGAGAAGAACTTATAAAAAAAATTGCTTCTTCTTTGAAGAGTGGAGGAATATTTATCTTTAGTGAAAAAGTAATAAGTCATCATTCCAAGCTCAATAAAGATTTAATTGAGTGTTACTATGCCTTCAAAAAAGAGCAGGGGTATTCAGAGTATGAGATTGTCCAAAAAAGAGAAGCGTTAGAGAATGTTCTCGTCCCATACAGTGAAGAAGAGAATATAAAAATGGCGAAAAGTTGTGGATTTTCTCACTGTGAAGTGGTTTTTCGTTGGGCAAATTTTGCAACTTTTATAGCTGTAAAGTGAAATATCTGATACGATGCACTCAAACGGACGCATCCGTTTGAGTGGCAGGGACAGATGTCCCTTGCATCCCCCTAAAGCTACGAAAAACAAGTTTTTCGAGAATTACCAAGTAAAATAATTTAAAATTATTCTACTCCTATAATCGAGTCAACAACCTGTTCACCCGCATCATATACAGCACCGACTGCGTCTTCTGCCGTGTTATAGACGCTATGAGCAGCAGCACTACTTTTTTCTCCTAGTTCTTCATAATTCATGATATCATTTTTTCCGCACTCTTTATGGTAAAAGCCTTGCAAGTCATAATACTCTTCACAGTCACTATAGTATTTTGCAGAGATGCCATGTTGATTTACACATGCCGAAAAAGTAAGAGCAATTAAAATGAAAAGTGTTGTTTTTATCATAAGCAAATTATACCTCGTTTATTTTAAACTTTAAATGTCTCTTTTGTTTTGCAAAACTCAGTTACAAAACATGCATCACATTTTGGATTTTTGGCAGTGCAGATGTAGCGACCAAAAAGCACCATTCCTTGGTGGAGGGCATGGAGATTGTTTTTGAATTTTTTGACGAGGGTGGCTTCTGTTTTGATCGCAGTTGTATCATCGCTCAAACCGA
>JAABQD010000045.1 GCA_011391635.1 Sulfurimonas sp.
TGGAACAATGGCAAGACGCGATGACCTTGACATCTTCGCTGATGTGCATAATCTCAAAACGGTTTTTATCTCCGACATCGTTGAATACCGTTTGGCAAATGAGAGATTAGTAAAAGAGACAGAGGTAAAAGAGATAGAGTTTTTTGGTGTCAAAGTAAGTCAGCACACCTTTTTGGATCATGATGGCGTAGAACACACCGCAATAGTTTTTTACAAAGCCGGTGCTATTGCAAATGTAAGAGTTCATAATGTAATCTCTGATAAAGAGCTTCTTCTCAATCAGGCAAAATATAATAATTTAATTAATTCTATAGAGTATTTGAAGCAAAATAGCGGTGTTTTAGTGTTTATAAACAAACCAAACCACCAAGATAATGCAGCAATGAAAGAGTTTGGAATAGGGGCTCAAGTGCTTAAATCACTCGGTGTTTCTAAAATGAATCTTATCACTTCTATGAAACAGACTGACTTTGTAGGTTTAAGCGGTTTTGGTTTAGAAGTGAATGAAGTGATAGATATTTAATATTTTGTGTTTCCACATGCCAAGATAAAAATATATTGGCATGTGGAACTATCCTAGCGTATGTTCCAACAATATTTTTAAACCGATGCCAATGAGAACAACACCTCCAAGTTTTTCTGCCTTATCTTCTAAATATCCTCCGCCCTTTGAGCCTATAAAAACTCCAAGAAAACTAAAAATAAAAGTGATTATCGCAATGACTATCATAGAAATATAAGGGTTAAGGTCTAAGAGATTGAGGGTAAAACCAGCTGCCATCGCATCAATGCTTGTTGCAATCGCAAGAATCAGAAGCACTTTGTTTGTGATGTGCGTTATCTCATCTTCCGTATTTTCACCAAAACTCTCATAGAGCATTTTTCCGCCAATAGCACTCAGTAAAACAAAAGCCACCCAATGATCAATCGACTCGATGATACCACTAAGACCAAGACTTGCCAAAAAGCCAATTAAAGGCATCAGACCTTGAAAAATACCAAAAAAAAGAGCCACTTTAAGAGCTAAAATTTTACTAAATTCTCTATTTTTAACACCAAGTCCGATTGAAACAGCAAACGCATCCATGCTCAGAGCAAAAGAGAGCAAAAAAACTTCTAACATTTTTATAATCCTGATTTTATTTTTGCAATGCTATCAGATTATTTTATAAAAACTCCAAAATTGGCTATAATCTATCAAAAATAAAATAGAGAAAAAAATGAGAGAAGTTTTTAGCAGAGTTGAAGAAAAGAGCCTAATAAATATAGAAGTGGATTTAGATGCCAGTGATTTCAAAGAAGAGAATCCTTGGCTACTGAGTGTATTTATAAAGTATGATGGAATAAGTCAGGAGTTGGATGGGTATGAGGAGTTTTTGGAGACAAAAGAGTCGCTTATTATCGCCCTTGAACATAATGACAGTGCTGTGTATGTGGGCGGAAGAGTTGTAGATGGATGGAGTGAGCTTTATTTTTATGCACCTGAATCTAAAGAGCTTAGTAGTCTCGTATCCAAAATTTTGACACCTACAAATTATGCTTATGAGAGCAATGTTGTGCGAGATACAAAATGGAATTTTTATGAAGTGCAACTCTCTCCTTCTGAGCTAGAACTTCATCACATTCAGAGTGCTAAAATCATCTTTTTACTTGAAGAAGAGGGCGATGATTTGAGTATTGCTAGAGAAGTGGAGCATTACGCGGTTTTTGATACAAGCACGCAAAAAGAGCGATTTATCGAGAGTGCTTTAGATATTGGTTTTGGCTTCAAAGATGACATTGCAAATGATGAGTATGAGCATGGAGTAGCCCTTACGAAAATCCACATGCCAAGAGAAGAGGAACTGAGCAAAATTCTCGAAGAGTTGTATGAACTCATCAAAAAAGAGCATGGTTTTTATGAGGGTTGGAGTACAACTTTGGCAAATGATACTGATGAAGAAAATGACGAAGAAGAAAACAGTTAAAGAATGACAAAAATATTTGCAATAATTGGATTTGTTAACTATCTCATCGTCATTTTTTTGAATGCCTTTACAGATTTGGGGCATAAAATTATTATTCAAAATACCATTTTTAAAGTGTATGATGGGCAGACACAGATTGTTCTTACTGCTATCGTAAATGCTCTTATTCTTTTGCCTTTTATCTTGGCATTCTCTCCTTCAGGTTTTTTAGCTGATAAATTTCCAAAAAACAAAATCATGGAATACTCCTCGATTTTTGCGATACTTATCACTCTTTTTATTACTCTCTCCTACTATCAAGGGTGGTTTTACACTGCATTCGCAATGACTTTTTTACTAGGGCTTCAAGCTGCTATTTATGGACCTGCAAAATATGGATACATCAAAGAGTTGGTCGGTATAAAGTTTATAAGCTCAGGAAATGGAGCAGTTCAAGCCACAACTACAGCTGCTATTTTGGGTGGAATTATTTTTTATACTATTTTGTTTGAAGGGATGCTTGATGCGAGTTTTCAGACCAAAGAGGATATTTTGCGACTCATCGCTCCTCTTGGTTGGCTCTTAGTTTTGAGTTCGGTTATAGAGTGGTATTTGACATCCAAACTTCCAAATAAAATGGTGACAACTTCACAAAGAGAGTTTACATTTATTCGATATATCAAAGGTGCCTACTTACAAAAAAATCTCAAAATGATGCAAAGAAAAAGAGAAATTTTTGAAGCTATAATCGCTTTGAGCCTTTTTTGGTCTATCTCTCAGGTGGTTTTGGCGGTTTTTGGAGAGTATGCCAAAAGTGAACTAGGTGTCACAAACACTATTTTTGTTCAAGGGGTCATGGCACTCGCTGGTGTGGGCATTGTCATCGGTTCGGTAATGGCTGCGAACCTCTCCAAATATTTTATCAACACAGGTTTAGTTGCGGTTGGCTCGTTTGGAATCACTCTTTTGGTATTTTTTATCCCTTTTGTCTCTTCTATGAGTCTCATGGCCTTTATGTTTACACTCTTTGGAATTTTTGCAGGATTGCTGATGGTTCCACTCAATGCACATATTCAGTTTCTCTCACCTCGGGTGCATTTAGGTGTCATTTTGGCGGGAAATAATTTTGTTCAAAATGTTTTTATGTTCTCCTTTTTAGTATTAACAACGCTTTTTGCATACTTTGGAATGAATGCGGAGGTGCTTTTTTATCTTATGTTCTTGGTCGGTCTATTTCTCTCTTTTATGCTCTACAAAAGATACTCTGTGATGACTTTTTGGGCGATTATAGAGCTTGTTTTTAGAACAAGACACAACTACAAGTTCGTAGGTTTAGAAAATATTCCACATGCCAAAGCAATTTTACTTTTGGGTAATCATGTCAGCTGGATTGATTGGATTATTTTGCAACTCTCCATGCAAAGACGCATCCATTTTATGATGGATAAAGATATCTACCGTTGGAGAGGTTTTAATCTTTTGTTTAAAAAAGGCGAAGTGATACCGCTCTCTCCAAAAGCCTTCAAAGATGCCTTTAAAGAGGCTCACAAGAGACTCCAAAATGGTGAAATTGTCGCACTTTACCCTGAGGGAGAGATAGCAACAAGCTCAGAAATTGGTGTTTTTAATAGAGGATATGAACTGATACCAAATAGTTACGATGGTGTTATAATTCCATTTTTTATTGATGGAGTTTTTGGAAGTCTTTTCTCCAAGCACAAGCCCTTAAAGAAGAAGAGTTTTTTTAAGCGACGAGAGATAACACTCTATTTTGCTCCACCAGTTTCCAAGGAGACAAAAGCTGAGGAACTCCAAAAAATTATACAAAACATGAAGGAGAGATATGAAACTCAATAAACCAAAACATTCCCTGTTTAGAAATGGGAAATATGCACTTGAAGGCTTTATAGATATAACAAAAAATGAGACATCGTTTAAATGGCAGCTCTTAATGCTCACTGTTATGGGAGTAGTAGCGTGGAACTTGCCGATTAGTTTTGCACATGCCAGTATTCTTTTTTGGTCGCTTTTTCTTCCTGTTTTGGCAGAGATTGCAAACAGTTCTATTGAGAGAGTTGTGGATTTGGTAACAACGGAGTACCATATTCTTGCAAAACAGGCAAAAGATGCTGGAGCAACACTTGTTTTACTGAGTTTGATTGTTACGGGGGGAATTTGGATTACAGTTTTATTACTTGCATTTGAGCTTGTTTAAATGTTTAAAAATAATATATCAGTATAATATCACAACTATTTTTTGGAGAAATTTTTTATGAAAACAACATTAATTATCGGTGCAGGTGGAGTAAGTAGAGTCGTCGTACATAAGTGTGTGCAAAACGCAGATGTATTTGGCAAAATTGTACTTGCGAGTAGAACCTTAAGCAAGTGTGATGAAATCAAAAGTGAACTTCCACATGCCAACATTGTGACTGCATCCGTAGATGCGGACAATACAGACGAAGTTATTAAACTTATCAACTTACACAAGCCAGATATTCTTATAAATGTGGCACTTCCGTATCAAGATTTAACAATCATGGATGCGTGTATTGCAACAAAAACTCCTTACCTTGACACTGCAAATTACGAGCATCCAGATGAAGCGAAGTTTGAATACAAATTTCAATGGGAAAGAGACGCGAAGTTTAAAGAAGCTGGAATTATGGGACTTTTAGGAAGCGGTTTTGACCCAGGGGCTACGAATGTATTTTGTGCTTATGCACAAAAACACTACTTTGATGAGATTCACACCATTGACATCTTAGACTGTAACGCAGGTGACCATGGTTACGCTTTTGCAACCAACTTCAACCCTGAAATCAACCTAAGAGAAGTCTCTTCAAAAGGGCGTTATTGGGAAAATGGAAAGTGGATTGAGACGGAACCGATGGAGATTATGCAAGTTTGGGATTACCCAGAAGTGGGTCCAAAAGACTCTTATTTGCTCTACCATGAAGAGATGGAATCTTTGGTTTTAAACATCAAAGGGCTTAAACGCATTCGATTTTTTATGACATTTGGACAGAGTTATCTGACACACATGAAGTGTTTAGAAAATGTTGGCATGTTGGGAATCGAAGCAGTAGAACACAAGGGAATGAAAATCGTTCCTATGGAGTTTTTAAAAACATTACTTCCAGACCCAGCTTCTCTTGGTCCTAGAACAAAAGGCAAAACAAATATCGGTATTGTTGCTGAGGGTATCAAAGATGGCAAACCGAGAAAAATTTACATCTACCAAGTAAAAGACCATGAAGAGTGCTTCCGTGAGACAAACTCTCAAGGTGTTTCTTACACAACGGGTGTTCCAGCTATGATTGGTGCGAAACTTATGCTCAAAGGTATCTGGAGCGGAGTTGGAGTGTTTAACATGGAACAATTAGACCCTGATGCTTTTATGGAAGAGATGAACACGCAAGGTCTTCCTTGGCAAGTTAAAGAGCTGTAAGCCCTTTTGCATTATGCCATCCTGAATTTTACATTCTCAATTGTAATCGGTATCGTCGGTATTATGACCCTCCGAAGGGTAAGTATGCCGCGTGAGCTTATTTTTGCCAGTCTTCCACTTCTTTTTGCGTTGCACGAGTTTACACAGGGATTTGTGTGGCTTGGAATATATGGTCTGATTGAACCAAGTGCCCTTAAGATTGCCGAGTCAGTTTATATTTTTTATGCCCATGGTTTATTGCCATTTATTATTCCATTGGCAATCTGGCTTATAGAACCAAAAGGCAGAAGAAGGGATTTGATTGCACTCCTTATGATCATTGGTGCTTTATTGTCCGTCTATTCTCTGTGGGGACTCTCAGATGAACATACGACAGTCTCACTAAAGAACGGTTTTCTCTATTATGTAAATCCTATGACAGATTATGTTTGGGTTGGTATGCTGTATATTTTAACAACCGGTGGCTCTTTGATTTTGAGTAGAAATATTACTATTCAACTTTTTGGATGGTTGAATATATTGGGAATAAATTTAGTCTATTGGTTACAACCAGATGCTCTTACATCGCTTTGGTGCCTCTATGCCGCTCTTGTAAGCATGGTTTTATATTTATACTTTGTCAAAAGACGCATAGCATTTCTTGAGCTGCTTAAGAGGAATGAAGATCAATGGGGCAGTCAGTTTGAAAATGAATTAGAGAGGCTTTTAAAAAGTCATCCTAGATTTAAAAGCAAATAAAAATTTAGTAGAAAGAGTAAGAATATGAACATAAATACTATAAAAACACCTTGTTATGTTTGCGAGGAGGAGCTTTTAGAAAACAACCTCAAGCTCCTTGATTATGTACAAAAAGAGAGCGGGGCGAAGATAATCCTCGCTCTCAAGGGTTTTGCCATGTGGAGTACCTTTCCTCTCGTGTCAAAATATCTCAAAGGGTGTACTTCAAGCGGACTGCACGAGGCTCTTTTAGCAAGAGAGGAGTTTTGCAAACACAATCCACATGCCGAGGTGCACACCTATTCTCCAGCTTTTAAAGAGGAAGATATAGACGAAATCGCTCGAATCTCCGACCATATTGTTTTTAACTCGCCGAATCAGCTTTTTAAATTTAAAGAGAGAGTGAAACAAATCAATCCACATGCCGAGTTATCGCTGAGAATCAATCCAGAAGTCTCCTCATCTCCAACAGATATTTATAATCCGTGCGGAATTTACAGCCGCTTAGGAACAACCCTTGCAAACTTTGATGAGGGTGTTTTAGAACATATCGACGGACTCAATTTTCATGCACTTTGTGAGCAAAATGTGGATGCACTTGAAGAGGTTTTGGTCGCGTTTGAAGAGAACTTTTCTAAATACTTCAAAGGCTTAAAATATATCAATTTTGGTGGCGGACACCACATCACCAAAAAAGGGTACGATGTTGAAAAACTCATTCGTATCATCAAAGAGTTCAGAGCAAAATATGATGTTGAAGTCTATTTAGAACCAGGTGAAGCAGTGGGTTGGCAGACGGGAACGCTGGTTGCCACTGTTTTGGATATCTTTACAAATGGTATGAATGTCGCTATTCTTGACACTTCCGCAGAAGCCCACATGCCAGATACTTTGGCAATGCCCTACCGTGCTGGTGTACGAGGGAGTGGTGAAGCAGGTGAGAAAAAATACACCTACCGTTTTGGTGGCAATACCTGTTTAGCAGGAGATATTATGGGAGATTACTCTTTTGATGTGCCTCTAAAAATCGGCGATAAAGTGATTTTTGAAGACCAAATCCACTACACTTTTGTAAAAAATACTACTTTTAATGGCATAAAACTTCCATCTTTAGCGATTTACAGAAAAGATGGAACGCTCGATGTTGTCAAAGAGTTTGGCTATACAGATTATAGAGGGAGATTATCATGACATCTGTTATGCGTCAGGTACTTACACTGCCCGTTATCGTTATTGCGATGGGATATTTCGTAGATATTTACGATTTAATTCTCTTTGGAGTCGTTCGCGTTCAAAGCTTAACTGAGCTTGGACTTGATAAAGAGGCGATCACGCTTTGGGGTTCTATTATTTTAAATGCTCAAATGTCTGGAATGCTTATCGGTGGGATTCTTTGGGGTATTTTAGGCGATAAAAAAGGGCGTTTATCCGTGCTTTTTGCTTCGATTATCCTTTATTCGGTTGCCAATTTCCTGAATGCTTTTGTAACCAATGTGGAGCAGTATGCACTTCTGCGTTTTATTGCAGGGATTGGTTTGGCTGGAGAGCTTGGTGCTGGAGTGACGCTCGTAGCAGAAATCTTGCCAAAAGAGTTGCGTGGTTATGGGATTATGAGTATTGCGGCATTTGGTGTTTTGGGTGTTGTAGCGGCGAATCTTGTAACAGAAGTTTTTGCATGGCGAAATGCGTATATTATCGGTGGAGTACTTGGCTTTATGCTTCTTGTGTTGAGATTTCGAGTCAAAGAGTCGGCTATGTTTGAACATCATGCAAGTGATGATGTCAAACGGGGTCACTTTTTTGCACTTTTTACACATAAAAAACTTTTTGTCAAATATATAAAAGCAATAGTGATAGGTATGCCACTTTGGTATGTCGTGGGTGTTTTGGTTATGTTCTCACCTGAATTTGCAAAAGCTCTCTCTATCAGTGGAGAAGTGACTGCCGGTCAAGCACTCATGTACTGCTATATAGGGCTATCTGTGGGTGATTTAGCAAGTGGATATATTTCACAACAGATGAAAAGTCGTAAACGAGCTTATGCTATCTTTTTGATTCTCTCAGTTCTTAGCGTAGTTTATTACTTTACACTCTCTGGTGCAACAGCATCATCTTTTTATGTAGCACTCTTCTTTTTAGGTGTGTTTTGTGGCTATTGGGCACTCTTTATCACGATGGCAGCAGAGCAGTTTGGAACAAATATCCGTGCAACAGTGGCAACGACAGTTCCTAACTTTGTTCGTGGCTCTGTTGTTCCAATTACATCGAGTTTTATGCTTCTCAAAGGGAGTTTAGGCGTTTTAGGTTCAGCAGCTGTTGTAGGTTCTGTAGTCTTTTCTATCGGACTTATTGCACTTTATTTTACGCGTGAAACATTTCACGAAGATTTGGATTATATAGAAGCATAAAAGCTTCTGAGCATTTTAATCTTTGTAAAGAGATAAATGGGCATAATTTGTAATCGTTTCGTAATCGAAGTGTAATCGTTTTGTAATAATCTTACAAATCAAATTTAAATTCTTATTCTGTGGAGCCTCTATGTTCTCTCGCGACAATCTTTTTTTTGGTGGTATTTTTGCCATCACAACTCTATTTTTTCTTATCTGGGGATTTAACTATCTCTCAAGCAATTTCACACTTTTTGTACTTGCTACGATTTTTGGACTATTCATGGCTTTCAATATCGGTGGTAATGATGTTGCAAACTCCTTTGGAACAAGTGTTGGAGCAAAAACTCTCACAGTCAAACAAGCCCTCATAATTGCTGCTGTTTTTGAAATCAGTGGTGCTATGCTTGCTGGTGCTGCGGTTACAGATACGGTTCGTAAGGGAATTGTAGATGTATCATCCATGACATTTGAGCCGATGCTTTTTGTATTTGTTATGATGGGTGCCTTACTTGCCGCTGCATTTTGGCTTTTGTATGCTTCTAAAAGAGGGTATCCAGTCTCCACAACTCATGCTATTATAGGTGGGGTTTTGGGTGCTTCTATCGCTTTAGGATATGTGACTATGGAAGAGGGCGGGAATGTATTTTCTCTTGTACGCTGGGACCAAATCACTAAAATTGTAATCAGCTGGGTTGTTTCTCCCGTTTTAGGCGGAATGGCTTCATACGGACTCTATTGGTACCTCAAAAAATATATTCTTGATTACAATGATAAAATTGAAGAGCATATGGATGATATCAAGCATGAATTGGCACAGCTCAAAGCTTCGTATGATGAGACAAAAGCAACAGATGAAGAAAAAACAATTTATGAACAGCAAGTACATGAGCTTCAGCATCTTAAAAAGAAATCAAATGCTTTTTATGCACTTCGTACACACGCACCAATCGCGGCTGCTTTTGGAGTAGGTATGATTGCAAGTATGCTTCTTTTCAAAGGGCTAAAACATGCACATTTAGGGTTTGATAATGCACAAATTTTTCTTCTTATTGCTACATTTTCAACACTGACTTATGGTATCGTTTTTGCGATTGTAAAATTGATGCACAAAGATACGCCACACAAAGCGACTATGAGACTCTTTAGTATGTTGCAGGTTCTTACAGCTTCGGCATTTGCTTTTAGTCATGGGGCAAATGATATTGCAAATGCAGTTGGACCTTTCGCGGCTATTATCGATATTTTGGCTACAAATAATCTCAATGCAGTATCGACGATTCCTGTGATAGTTATGGCAACTTTTGGTGTTGCTCTTGTCGCAGGACTTTGGTTTATCGGTAAAGAGGTTATTGATACTGTTGGAAGCCGCATCACAGAGATTTTTCCAGTGACTGGATTTGCTGCAGAACTTGGAGCAACTTTTATCATTATGCTTGCAACAGTTCTTGGTATCCCTGTTTCATCAACGCATATTCTCGTAGGTGCTATCATCGGAATTGGGATGCTCAACCGTAACGCAAACTGGGCTTTAATGAAACCGATTGCTATGGCATGGGTTATTACAATCCCTGTTGCTGCTGTTTTGGCAGCACTTTTCTTCTTTATGCTTAAAGTGGCATTTGGATACTAATCCACATGCCAAGAGTGAAGCATTTTAGCTTCACTTTTTTTACATACTTCTCTTCTTCATCTTTAAAGCTCACAAATTTCGCTAATTGTAAAGAAACTGTAAACACACAGTCAAAGCCATCTTGACAAACTTCCTTTATACTTTTACTATCACAAAAAGTTCAAAGGAGTTCAACCATGAAAAAAATTCTACTTGCTTCATTATTTGTTGTTTCATGCATACAAGCAAAAGAGTTCAATCCTCAAATGCAGGAGTTTATGAATACATTACAAGCAGAGGCGAAGCAACAAAATCCAAGCTTTCAAGGGTTTGACTATGCGAGGGGTGAGGCAATTTTTACGACCCAAAAGATGGGAAAAAACGGTACTTTAATCTCTTGCGTCTCTTGTCATACAAATGATTTATCCAAAAATGGATTGAACGAACATACAAATAAAGTCATCGAGCCACTCTCTCCCTCAGCGAATCCTACCAGATTTACAGATGTGAAAGAGGTGCAAAAGTGGTTGAGAAGAAACTTTAAAGATGTGTATAACAGAGAAGGCACACCACTTGAACAGGGCGATGTCATCACTTATATTATTAATAAAAAATAAAAGGAGAAATTATGAAAAAAACAGT
>JAABQD010000046.1 GCA_011391635.1 Sulfurimonas sp.
ATATGCATTTGGATATGCCCGTGTATGGTCGAGATGAAATTTCACAAATAACAGATGAGTTTAATAAGACACTTGAAAAAATTGCATCGATGCGTGAGGCTCGGTCTCTCTTTTTACGCAATATTTTACATGAGCTTAAAACACCGATTATGAAAGGCTCACTTACGGCAGATTGTTTGGAAAGCTCTATCGAACAGGAACGACTTAAGAGAATATTTGTACGCATGGATTATCTTTTGAATGAGTTTGCAAAGATGGAACATTTTAATAGTGGGGAGTGGTTACTGAATCTTCAAGAGTACCGATTTGTGGATTTATTGGATCATACTTTTGATGTGCTACTTTGCGATACTCAAGCAGTTTGTACGCAAGGAGAAGAGTCTGAGCTTATTATTAAGGTAGATTTTGAACTCTTTACAATTGCTCTGAAAAATCTTCTTGATAATGCACTCAAATACTCTAACACAAAACCTATCATTACTATAAGCACAGATATTATTAGGATTTGTAGCACAGGAGAGGAACTTGCAAAAGAGAAGCAAAATTTTACTAAACCATTCAACCGTGATTTTGAAAACTCCTCAGCTGGGCTTGGTTTAGGATTATACATCAGTAACTCAATTCTCAAAAAACATAATTTTCAACTACAATACCATTATGTGAATGGTTGTAATTGTTTTGAGATTATCCTCTAATTTTACGGCTCAACCTATATATAATTGGTGAAAGAAAAAACTTTCACATGCCAATCAATGATTTTTTTTATGACAAATTGCAATATTATTTAAGACAAAACAAAAAAAGCGTTAAGCTATAAATCTAGTTGGCGATTATGAAGTGGGTTGTATTGCGAAGGAGAAGGTGGGACAGGGTCAGCCTTTTTTTAAGGATATAACAATGCAACAGACATTTGTAATTGTTATAATCTTGATGCTTCTAGCAACAAGATTGTATTAAAAGCTTGGTAGAGAGTTGGTCGCTCTCTATCCTGTCCCAACTAGAATAAAATTATATCTCATATTTGTATAAATCAAAACTAAAAGTTCCACATGCCAAGATTGTATGGGAATCTTTACGGTTCAACTTGCACTTCTTTACCAACACCACGCATACTAAGCGGAATATCTGTACGATATTTTTTCTCTTTGATAGCGGGAGATTTTAAAATATTGTCTTTGTCACAAAGTTTGTAGAGTGCATCGTTTAAGTAGTGTGCATCGTACTCTTTTGTGTAGGGCATATCCCATGTGATGCATCCTATACTTGGACAAATCGCGGCACATTGTGGATCATCGAAGATATCGACACACTCGACACACTTCTCTGGTTGCACATAGTAGCGAGTGTTTGTCACTGGATTTTTACTATCATCTACTATGGCATGTACGGGGCAATTTTGCAAACAAGCGTCACAATTTATACATAAATCTGTAATTATTACTGCCATGATTTTTCCCTATCTTTTGTTTTATAGTACATACGCAAAAGCCAAAGCGGAGGGTTGTCACTCAGCATCGCTTGGAGCTTTGTAAGAGCTTCTGCTATTGCTTCGCCCTCTGCAACTTTTGCAGGATAGATTCCTGCAGATTGCACCATTTTTGAGGCAGTTGGACCAATATGCGTACAGTAGAGGACATCTGCCATCTCTATCGTGCCTATTTTGTATGCCAACTTCTCTTTTTCGCCCTCTGGCTCTTTGGAGCTGTCAATCTCATTGATGAATTCTAAATTATCTTTATCTACTTGGTATAAATAAAATTTTTTAGACCAGCCAAAATGCTGATCTATAAATTCTCCGTCCGAGGATGCAAAGGCGATATTCACAATATTTTCCTATGTTATACAGATACTGCTGCGTGAGATTCGCGTAAATCCATGCCAATATCCATAAACGGCTGTGCTTTTACCGATGGCAACATCATACCTTTTGACTTATGTTCACGAATTTTATACGTACCATTTTCATGACCTGCCACAAAATACTCTTCAAACTCAGTTGTATAAGGCATATCCCAAACGATTGAACCCTCAGTCGGACAAACCGCCGCACAACGAGGTGCATCGGCATGACCAACACACTCTACACATGTTTCAGCTTTGACATAAAATCGCTCATCGGCATGTGGATTTTTTTCATCATCATTACTAAGTATTGCCGCTACTGGACACTCAGGAGCACAATCCCCACAGTTTATACATAAGTCAGTTATCATTACAGCCATTTTTTCTCTCCTACTATTATTTAAATTTTATTTTGCATTTTTTGTTCTATAAATTTTCTTGGATTACATGAGATAAAGGATGACATTTTTGTCAATCATTGTTTCAAAATGCCCCAGCATCATGTCTGCAGTCGAGGTAAATCCGAGATGACACCCTGAACATGCACCTATATAATTGAGCCAGATTTGAGGTGTTTTTCCACCTACAAAATTGACAAGCTCAATTCCACCACCATCATTTGCTAAAGTTGGACGGATTTTTGTTTGTAAAAGGTTTTCAACTAATTCTCTCTGTTTTTCTACATCCAAATCATGAAAAATAGAATTTTTTGTTGAAGCGAGTGAGGAGTTGCTGATATAAGTGATGAGAGATTGGGCATGATTGTTATTGTTGTGTGCGGCAGCGATAAGGTAACGCATAGCTTCAGCTATTTTGCCATCTTTTTTATACAACAGTCCCATTTTGAGTTGTGCATCCACATGCCCTTCATCCGCAGCTTGTTTATAGTATGCAAGTGCTTCTTGAAGAATCTCTTTATTGGAATTTGTCTCATACGCTAGGATAGCTTCATCATACATTTTGCTCATATTTCTCTCCTTTTTTGAGAGAGAAATGCATGAACTGTTCTAGGCTTTTCGTGCCTCTTTTATGATGGTATCAATCATTGTGTCAAAGATGTATTTATGCACAAAAAAGAGTGAATACCAGTAGAGATATCCAAAGATTCCTGAGGGACTAAAGTAGGCTCGAATGGTAAGTTTCCATCGCTGTGGAGTCTCCTCAATGAGAGCAAATTGCAACCAAGAGTTTCCAGGGCTTTTGATGCGTCCTTTGAGTGTGACAACTTTTTGTTCTGGCTTGTCAAGATAGGCTGAAACAATCCAAAAATCGACTCGCTCCCCTATCCTCATGCTGATTCTGCATGTTTTGCGTCCTACTTCAAACCCTGGACCACCGACAAGTTTGTCTATCATCGCACGGATTTTCCACATCCAATAGGGCGACCAGTAGCCATGCTCTCCACCGATATTTTTTATCTCTCTAAAAATTTTATCGACATCTTGTGCCTCTACAAATCGTTCTCGTATCTCAAATAAAAGACCATTTTTTTTGTAATTTTGTATCACATTTGCAAGGTTCTCTTTTGGGTCGATGTGGATAAACTGTTCGTTGTGTTTGGATAATACTTGCAGTGACATCGGAATAGACCAAAAACTCTCTACCCTCCCTTCGCTCTCATTTTGAGATGCTTTTTGGATAGAACTTATAAAATCCAGAGGTTTGATGCTTGTGTCTATTTTTGCAACATCGTATGCACCTTTGATTGCCATCGAGTCAAATCCTTCTATCAGTGGACGAGAAAGGGGATGTGGAATAGCTGAGAGGTAAGAAACAATGATAGATATGATATTTTTACTCAAAAGTAAATCCAAGGGAAAAATCCGTTTGATTTTAAGCTCTCTCTTTTTTATCTCTTTTGCGAAAAGAGCTACCATCGCATCATATTTGTAGGATTCGTTCATACCAATTTCAACAATGTTTCCAAAATACTCTTTTTTATGAGCGGCACTGATGAGATACAGAATCACATCTTCGATATCGATAGGATTGCATTCACCTTGATTGTATGCAAGTTTTGGGATAAATGGAAGTTTGACACCCAAAGCACGGATGATTTCAAAACTAGCTGACCCTGCTCCGATGATAACTCCCGCTCGAATTTCTGTTGTAAGAACGCCACTTTGTCTGAGTTTTTCTCCTACATGGTGTCTGTTTTTGAGGTGCATAGAGAGGGGATGCTCTGGGGTTTCTATGCCAAGACCACCAAGGTAAATGATATGTTTGACTCCAGCTCTATGGGCAGCTTTTGAGACGACTTCGGCAATCATTAAATCTGTCTTTTCAAAATCTTCTAAACTATTTTTATCCATAGAGTGTATGAGGTAATAAATTGTGTCTATGTTTCCAAGCTCATCTGCTATAAGGTCGAGATTTTGAGGGATAAGGTCTGTATCTGTACTCTGTATATTTGTATGATTTTTGAGATATTTGACTCTCTGTTTATTGCGTACAAAGAGCTTCATATCCACATGAAACTTAAGCAAACGATTGATAAGAATTAAACCAACATATCCTGTCGCACCAAAAATGGCTATTCGTCTATTTTCCGTGGTAATATCCTTTGAGTGCTGTATTTGCTTTGATTTGATTTAAAAAGAGAACTGGTAAAACAAAAAGCTCCATAAAAAGAGACAAAATTGCCAGAAGTGAGCTGTAGAGACCAATATTTGAAACAGTTGTATCAGGAATAAAAACAAGTAAAATAAAAGTGATAATCAACATAATATTTCCCATGCCAAGCGGTGTTCCAATATATAAAAAAGAACTCTCCAAAACTTTTGCCGAGCTTCGTGGTTTGCGACGATTATTGTAGTAGTAAAAGATAAAGTGCATAGTCGCATCGCTTGAGAGAGAAACGGTAATGACCATAGAAACAAGCATCTCAGTGGAGAGTGGTATATCAAGCAACATAATCGTCGCAAAAAACCATGATAAGGGAATGATATTGACAAGTAAAGCAATCCAAACAAATTGCCATGTTTTTGTCAGATGGTAAATAACGCTCATAATCAGTATTAGTACAAATAAAACAACCACAAAAAGTGTGTTAATACTATCAATTTTAGCAAGTTGTAAAAGACTCGAATCATCCTGAATCAGGACATTTTTTGTTCTTAGAAAGCTTAAAATTTCAGTATTTTCATTTGTGTTTTTGAGATAAATACTGAGGGTAAGATGGTTCGCATTCATAATATTTTTTGTGATATCGTGCAGGTCAAACATAAAAGCGTAACTCTCTATATCAACACTATTGATATCAAATTTTTCATTTGGATACTCTTGTATATAGAGTTTTTCAATCTCTGTATAAGCGGACTCAAAAGAGTCGATATTGGGAAATTTTTCATTTAAAAGATTTTGGATAGTCTGCATTTCTAGGAGTGTTTTTGTACTCATACCCTCAGTTGAGAGTGAAATTTGTATTTTTGTAGAGGAGGTATCTACGATTACATTCATCGGTTTGGTAAAGTACATAAAAGTGCCATAAACAAAGACAATCGCACTGAATGCTAAAAAGAGAGTGAGCCATGTTTTATTGTATCCAGCTTCTCTGTCTGCAAAATATTTGGCACTATCTTTTGTGATGATTTGAGGATTCTCTTGCTGAAAAAAGGAGAGAAGAACAAATAAAAAACTAAAGCTGAGTAAAAAACCCATAGAAGCGGAGAGAACAACATTCAAGCCAATGGAATTTAAGATGTAAGAATCTACAAATATAAGTGAGCCAATGCCAATAACAGAGATAGAAGTCGTCCAAAAAACAGGAACAATGGTTTTTGTCATCACTCGATACAAAACAAGGGATTTATGCACCTTATGATGAAGCACATGCCACTTGTAATAAACATACACAAAGTCCATAACAGAAACTGTCACAGAGAGCAAAACGATGGAGATGTGTGTTGCTTCCACGGGAGAGATAAGCTGATAAATTGCTACGGTTAAAAATGTGGAAGTGACAATAAAAATCATCCCTAAAATAGTAGGTAATATACTTTTAAAAGCAATGGTAAAAGAGGCAGCTAAAATGATAAAAAGAATAGAAAAGAGCAAGATATCTTTGACATACGCACTGCTTTGGATTTTGGAGCGTTCATAAGGATAACTGCATTGAAACTCATCCAAAGATATTTCAGCGTCTGAAACGATATAAAAGGTAATTTTATTCGTATCTACAAAATTTTTATATTTTCGTGGATTATCCAAAACTTCTTTATAAATATCACTGTTTTTTGCATCAAATAAAGAGATAATTTCTGTCATGGATTGGGTGTCGCTGAGCTTATTCTTAAAAATACTGGTTTGTTTAAAAAGCGTATTTAAGGCTACGACATGCTCTTTTTTGAGGAGTTGTAATTGTAGTAATTTCAGTTTTGCAATAGCAGTTTCACTCCATCCATCACTTGAAATATCTACAATAACTTTTTCTACATTGAGTGAGGGGTGTTTGAGTGCTAGAAGTTTGCTATACTCTTTGCTTCCTGTGAGCCAAAGTAATTTATCACTATACACAAATCCATCTTTTATAAAAAGCGTCGAAACGCTTACAATCAATGCCATCAAAAAGAGAAGATGGACTCTAAATCGTCTTAAAAAAGTTAAATATCCAAAATAGGGTAATTGTTCTTTTCTCATTGTTTAACCTTTCCGTTAATAATTATATAAGGGCGTTTAAATACGCCTATTTTAATTGCTGTTTGAGCAATTGCATGAACTGTTCTTTGTGCTTCACCATTATCTTCAAATGGGATATCTTCATGGTTGAGCATGACAGATTTGAGTGCAACATCTTTAAATTCTGAAGATAAAATAGAAGTGATGATATGAGAAGAGTTTTTTCCGTTTAGCTCATAGAGATAAAAATAAAATTTATATTTTGGAAACATTCTCTCTTGCTGTTCGAAAACAAAAGCGAGATATCTTTGTGACATTTCGCAATATGGATCAATGAAAGTGTGTATTTCACTCTCCCCTTCTCCAAAGACAATGGCATGTGGTTTTAACTCTTTTAAAACTTCAAGTGTATCAGGCGGCGAAAGAAGTTGTGCTTTTTCAGGCATAGCACTCCATAGGCTTAAGGGTAATAAACAAGAGACAAGAAAGAGGATAAGTGCTTTTTTCATGGTTTGAAGTATACACTATAAATATTTTATTTTTATGACAAATGTGATGAAAATTAAGGCTGACAACAAGATTTTAATGCGATTTGCATATGAGTAAATTATCTTCAAGTTTAACACACAATTTCAACTGAAAAATCGTACAATATATTTTCACCAAAAAAAGGGGAAATGATGCCGTTTAATGAAAAAGTTATTCTTGATGAACAGTGGCTTTTCACTGTTATAATCCTCGCTGTCGGTGCATTTATCGCTTTAACTCTTTCCATGCATAAGGGTTATTTGGCACAGTTTGACGAAAATGTGTTGCATTGGTTTCATAAAAGAAAAAATCGGACTTTAGACGGCTTCTTTTCCTCTATCACATGGCTGGGCTCTTTGTGGATACTATTGCCTCTTTATATTGTTCTTATACTTACATTTTCGCACTATTTTGAAAATGTTGAAAAATTTTTAGGGATTGGATTTTGGGGTGCATTTTTAACAACATATGTTCTTAAATTTGTGTTCAATCGAAAACGACCCTATTTTTTTCCTATCATCAATGAACTTCCGATTGACCCCTCATTTCCAAGTGCACATACCTCTCAAATTGTTACCTTCACCCTTTTGTTTTGGTTTATAAACTATAATGGAGGTTCACTATTTGATACTTTGTTTACTGGGGTGTTGCTCTTTATAGCATCGGGGGTTGCACTTTCGAGAATGTATCTGCAAGTTCACTTTCCAACCGATGTTTTTGCCGGAACCCTTGTTGCGATTGTTTGGAGTAGCATAGCCATATTGGTCATAAAATCAGGAGGATTAGTATGAAAAATAAATTTTTAGATACGGGTGAACATGGGTATCATCCTCTGCGAAAATTTAAAATTATCCTTTCTGGTTTACGCTTTGCCGTACTCTATGATTTCAGCGTTATGTATAAAATAGTGGTATCGGTTGCAATACTTATACCTGTTTTTATTTTTAATGAGTGGGTGGATGCCTCATTAATCATCCTCTCTACTGGAGTGATGCTTACAGCGGAACTCTTCAACACAGCGATTGAGGCAGTTTGTGATTTTATGGAAACCCGTTACAATGAAAAAATCGGTATTATCAAAGATATTGCGGCAGCGGCTGCTGGAATTGCCATTTTTGTGTGGATAATCATCATATCGCTGGAAGTGATGAAAGTAATCCAAGGCCTTTTACAATGACATTTTCTCCTTCGCCATGGTCTCAAACTAGAGATGATGTACTTTTAGATTTAAATACCACTCCAAATGGATTGGATATTGTGGATGCTCGTGATCGTTATGAAGAGTTTGGTCCCAATGTCTTAAGTGAAGAGGAAAACTCTAAAGTAGCAATTTTTCTCAATCAATTTGCCAGTCCTATCGTGCTTATTTTGATAGCGGCGGCAGTTATGAGTGCATTTATGGATCACACCAAAGATGCAATTATTATTTCATTTATACTCATTATCAATGCACTTCTTGGCTTTTATCAAGAGCTAAAGGCAGAAACCTCTATTCGCTCACTTCAAAAACTCACAGAGAGTCATTCTCGTGTTTTACGCAATGGCATAGAAACTATACTTCCCTCTCGAGAACTTGTCCCTGGGGATATCGTCATCATAGGAGAAGGGGATGTAGTTCCTGCCGATATGCGTCTGTTGCAATCATTCGCTTTGCAAGTTGATGAAGCACTCTTAACTGGAGAATCATTGGCATGTGATAAAACTAGTGAAGCGGTTTTATCACAAACGGCCTTGCTTTATGAGCAAAAAAACTCTCTTTTTTCTGGCACATCCGTTGTACGGGGAAAGGGAGTCGGTGTTGTTTTTGCAACGGCAGAATTGACGATTATGGCTCGTATCGCACAAGCAGCACAGCAACGCTCTCCTCATTCTCCTCTCACTCAAGCCATTCGTCATCTGTCGGCTAGATTATTAGGAGTGATAGTCACAATTCTATTTGTGTTAGGAATAATTTCGCTCTATCAAGGACGGAGTGTTGATGAAACGATTATGATTTTACTTGCACAGCTGGTTTCTGCTGTTCCAGAGGGTCTTCCTATTGTTATTACGGTTATATTGGCTATAGGGGCGTATCGTCTGAGCCACCATAAGATTCTGGTGCGTCATCTCCCCTCCGTGGAATCACTCGGGAGTGCGACCATTATCGCGACGGATAAAACAGGAACCATTACTGAGGGGGTCTTATCGGTAAAAGAGTCTTTTGCACTTGATGTGACACAGTTACGCCAATGTGCGGCATTATGCAACGATGCACGAAATCAACAAGGGGACAGCGTCGATATCGCTTTAAGCCGTTGGCTAGGAAATGATTTTGATATCTTAAATAGTGATTTTGAGCGTGTTTTTGATCACCCTTTTGATCCAGCGTCACGGATGATGGCAACCGTAAATCGTACAGATAATGTTGATAAACTGCATGTCAAAGGAGCATACGAAGCACTTTTTGCTCACAGTACGAACAGTGCTGAGGAGCGTAAAAATTTGAGTGATGCCCATGATAGGATGGCACTGCAAGGGTTGAGGGTGTTGGCATTTGGTGTGAGCGATAGCGAGTGGGAAGACCCACATCAATGGAAAATCACGATAGTAGGTCTTGTTGGATTTGCCGATAGAGCCAAAGATGGGGTTAAAGAGGCCATTACACTTGCTAAAAATGCAGGAATTCGTCTCATTATGATTACCGGAGACAATCCGATTACCGCAAGTGTCATCGCAAAAGAGGTTGGTATGATGAAGGATGGGGATTCGATTCTTTTGGGCAAAGAGATTGATACTTTAAGCGATGATGCCATTTCGGACTTTTTAAAACAAACCTCTGTTATTGCTCGTGCTATGCCTGAACATAAATATAGAATCGTTCAAATTTTACAAAAAGGAGGCGATGTTGTTGCCGTTACAGGGGATGGAGTGAATGATGTTCCAGCACTTAAGGCGGCTGATTTGGGGATTGCCATGGGAAGCGGAAGCGAAGCGGCTAAATCCTCTGCCAAAATGGTTATTGTCGATAATAATCTCGGTGTCATCATCAATGCAATCCGTCAAGGAAGAGTAATCGCCGACAATCTTCGCAAAGTAATTTTTTATCTTTTATCAACAAGTCTCGGCGAAATTATTATTATTACATGTGCAATCGTGATGGCACTCCCTCTTCCTCTGCATCCGACGCAAATATTGTGGGTGAATGTTGTCACAGACGGTGTCTGTGATAAAACTTTTGCCGTATGTAAAGAGGAAGGTGATGTGATGCATCGCGGAGTTCGTCCACTAAGCAGACAGTTTTTTGACACTCTTTTGGTTTATCGGATTCTTTGGTTTGCATCTGCAACTGCTGTGATGGTTTTAGGGCTATTTTTGTATCTACTCTCACACAACTACTCTCATGATATAGCTATGACTGCTGCATTTACAACCCTTGTCATGGCACAATGGATTAACGCTGTTCTCTCGCAAAAAGAGTCAGAACCTTTTTTCAAAAATATCCGAACCAGCCTCAGCATCAATCCTTGGATATGGGCAGGAGTCGCTCTTGGAGTGGGTTTACAAATGATAGCTCTTTATGCCCTTCCTGAGTGGTTTCATGTCGTACCTCCGAGTGCGAAGATTTGGGGATATATTTTGATTGCAT
>JAABQD010000047.1 GCA_011391635.1 Sulfurimonas sp.
GAAGCACTATCGATAATTTTATTCGGCCAGATAGTGATATCTTTTTCTATGAGAACTAAACTACCTATTTCAGAACCTTCGGCAAGAATGAGACCTGCTTTAGCTTGAGTGTTATTGCCTATGATTGTACTGTTACATATCACACAGCTATCAAGAGAAACACTGTTTCCTACTTGTGTATTTTCCCATAAAACTGTATTTCTTATTTTACAAAAATCACCTATCTTTGTATTGTCACCAATAACGACATTGTGAAGTTTTACACCTTTACCAAGCACTACATTTTTACCCAAAACTACTTTTCCAAGAATCTCCACACCACTTGCTAATGTGTACTCTTGCTCACTATAAAGTATCCCATCTGAAAAGATTTTTTTGTTGCCATAAAAACTAAAATCTACTTTATCACTCAAGATATCATCATATACTTCTCTGTAACTCTCAGGATTACCGACATCTCGCCAGTACCCAGTTGCACTACATCCGATGAGGTCAATCTCTTTTTTCATCAAAAGTGGAAATAAATCTTTAGCAAAATCAAAATTAAGATTTTTAGGAATATACTTCAAAATTTCAGGCTCTATAATATAAATTCCTGTGTTGATAGTATCACTAAAAACCTCTCCCCAACTTGGCTTTTCTAAAAATTTTTCAATTTTTCCATCTTCGTCTGCAATAACTACACCAAATTGAAGAGGATTATTAACAGAGGTGAGTGTAATCGTGAGCTTTGAATTTTTTTCTGCATGACACTTAAAGATTTTGTTAAAATCAAAATCTGTCACAAGGTCACCACTGATAATGATAAAGTTATCATTTCCAATAGCTTCTTCAGCAAGTTTGACAGCCCCTGCAGTTCCAAAATCATCTTTAGGAACAATGTATGAAATGTTAATTCCAAACGCACTTCCATCTCCAAAATAGTTCTCAATTACTTCAGGCTTGAAATAGAGAAGAATTATAAAATCCTTGATTCCTAAATCTCTTAATTTCATCATAGTATGTTCCATCATAGGTTTATTGATGATTGGCAACATAGGTTTAGGACGAGAATTCGTTAAGGGTTGAATTCTTGTACCAAATCCACCGGCGAGTATTACTGCTTTCATAGAGGCTCTCCTACTTTTTTTAAAATTTTTAACTTAGAGTGTGTAACTCTCTAAAACTACAAAAAAACGAGTTTTTCGAGAACTACAAACTATTTATTTACTTACTTCTATACATCATACATTTTTGTATAGTATTCGTGTACCATTCGCCCTGAGTCAAAGGCTGGAATCACATCCGACATCGCATTATTTACAATTTTTATCCACTCTTTTGGATGGTCATAATAGAGAGGGATGATTTTGTTTTCTAAAATATCTAACAAATTTTTATTATCTTCAGCATCTTGTTGCTCTAATGAGAGTGTGCTATCTGCAGATGGAATTGTAAAAGAGTTAATACCATCTTTTGCAAACTCTGGATGCCAACCATCACTCGTAGAGAGATGCACAGAACCATTCATACTCGCACTCATACCACTTGTACCACTCGCTTCTCTTGAAACCCTTGGAGTGTTAAGCCAAACATCACTCCCCTTTTTAAGCACACGAGAGAGCTCAAGCTCATAACCAATGAGAACTGCCATATTTTTAAACTCTCTACTCATATGGATAAGTTCATTAAAACTATTGATAGCATTTGTGTCAAATGGGTAAGGTTTTCCAGCCCAAATCACTTGGACAGGATAATCTGTTCTTGTGATGAGTTTTTTAAATCTCTCAAAATCTTGTTTGAGAAGTCCAGGGCGTTTGTACTCTGCAAAGCGTCTTGCCCATACAATTGTAAGCACTTCAGGGTCAAACATCTGTCCAGTTTGATCGGCTACCACATCAAAAAGGACGCGTTTGAGATGTTTTTTTCTTGCAACTAGTTCATAATCTTCATGTGCATCCAAAGCGTTCAGCATCACTCTATCTGTCCAAAAACGACGGTTTTGTGCATTAGTGATGTAAATAATTTCTGATTTTCCTTCACAATCTTTCCACATACGGTTTGCAACTTCTCCGTGAAATTTTGAAACCGCATTCGAGATTTTTACACCTCGCAAAGCTCCTACTGTAAGTGAAAAACTATCATCATGTATCTTAGTGATTTCACGCATCTCATCTATAGATAAACCATTAAAGAAACCAAATTTATGGAGCAACTCTATATTGTGTTTCTCATTTCCAGCATCTTCTGGTGTATGTGTCGTAAAAACAACTTTTTTCTTCACTGCCTCGATATCTCGCAACTGTCCATAAAGCTCATAAACAAGAGGAAGAGCATGTCCTTCATTCATATGATAAACATCCACCTTGTGAGCGAGTGCATCCAAAACTTTGACACCACCAATCCCTAAAACAATCTCTTGAGATATACGCGTCTCTTCATTAGCATCATAAAGCTTATGCGTAATAGTTCGTGCTAAAAAGTTATTTTGTTCTATGTCTGTAGAGAGCAGGATAAGTGGAGCAGAACCAAAAACATTAGGTGGTAAATACCATGCTTTGACGGTTACATCTTCTGAGTGAATTTTGACTTTTACATCCACATTTAAATCTTGTAAGAAGTAGTAATGCTTACGGATAAATTCAGCATTCAAACTTCCATCCGATTGACGCCCTTGGTCATAGTAACCAAAACTCCACAATATCCCTATACCAACGATATTTTGGTGCAAATCATATGCACTTCGTAGATGAGAACCAGCAAGAAAGCCTAATCCACCTGAGTAAATTTTGAGTCCTTGATGGATAGCAAACTCCATTGAAAAATAGGCAACACTTGTCTTGTATTTCGGGTCGATTTCATAAGTATGTAATTTCAATACATAACTCCTTCTTTTTTATCAATTTTTCTAAAATATATTATCTAAAATCATATCATTTTGTCCTAAACTTTACGCAATTGGTTACAAATAAGATACAACCTACCCTCTTTCACCCATTGGATAAAGAATTTCTTGATGCACCTTTACACATGCCAAGAGTATTTCATTTCCAAGTTCCAAATCCATCGCCGCCAAACTTGCCTCCAACTGCTCTGCCGAAGTCGCTCCGATGATAGTAGAAGCATCTATCACTCCTCGACTCATCGGGTATAAAATTTCATTTTTTTAAAAAAATGTAAAAGTCATCAACTCTTTTCATATCTCATTGAGTTATGATTGATGTAATATCTTTGTAATGCTTTGTATATCTTGTGGTTTATAGTAGAAGTAACCTTGTGCTTCAAAACAGCCATTTTCTTGTAAAAATTGTGCTTGTTCAGAAGTCTCAACGCCTTCTGCAATGACTTTGCGTTTTAAACTATGTGACATAGCGATGATTGCTCGTGTCAACTCCATATCATCACTATCCTCTGGAATATCCCTAATAAAAGATTGATCTATTTTTACTTTATCAATAGGGATGCGTTTAAGATATGAGAGTGATGAGTGTCCTGTTCCAAAATCATCTAGGGCAAGCCAAACACCTATATCTTTAAGTTCATTAAGCATAATTATCGCTTGTGTTGGATTTTGCATTATCTGCGTTTCTGTCACTTCAAACATCAATTGTTTTGGTGCAATCTTTGTGTCGAGAATAGTTTGCTTTACAGTATCAATGAAGTCTTTATGATTGAGTTGAATCATTGATAAGTTGATAGACAAGATACCTGACTTCAATCCATCTGCATTCCATTTCATAAATTGTTTGACTGCAGTTTGCATAACCCATCGATCTATTTCAACAATAACACCTATCTCTTCAGCTAAATGAATGAACTTATCTGGAGGTACAAAACCCATTTGAGGATGATTCCATCGAATCAATCCCTCCATCCCAATAATTTTTTGTGAACGCATATCGACCTGTGGTTGATAATACACTTCAAATTCCTTATTTTTTAGTGCTTGTCGCAATTGTGTTTCCATAGTAATACGCTCAAAAGCTTTATCCGTCATCTCATCAATATAAAATTTATATGTATTACGACCTTCATCTTTAGCTTTGTACATAGCTGCATCTGCATTTTTTAGCAATATATCTGATGTTGTACCGTTTAATGGATAAATAGCAACACCAATACTACAGGTAACAAAAAATTTGTGTTGATTAATAATAAAAGGCTTTTTATAAACATGCATAATTTTTTGAATAATATCAACAACGACATTTTCATCTGAAATATGATCTAATAAAATTGTAAACTCATCACCGCCTATACGAGCGATGGAATCACTTAGGCGTAAAACATCCTCCATCTGCTGAGAAACTTTCTTGAGAAGTTCATCTCCAAAATCATGACCAAAGGAGTCATTAACCTCTTTAAAGCGGTCTAAGTCAATAAAAAGTATTGCGATTTTCTCTCGGCTACGCTGTGCTGCTTTAATCGCTTGATGTAGACGATCTATAAAAAGAACCCTATTTGGTAATCTAGTAAGTGAATCATGTTGCACTTGATATTGAAGTAATAAAGTGTGTTCATCAAAGGCTTTTGCCAGATCTTCAAGTTCATCATCACTTCCAAGTGGACTGCAAAGTACATCATTTCCATTTTTTGACGCTTTAACTCGTCTATAAAGTTCGAGTATTGGCTTGGTAATCTTGTTGGCTATCATAGTAGATATAAAAATACTGATGATAATAAAAATCGAACCTATAGTTATCAGTTTTAAAATAGAATCTTTAATTGGGGCATAATAGACACTCTCAGGCAGACCAATTTCCAAAGAAACTCCCAACTTTTTAAATACCGGAGAACTATCATCCGGCTCATGTATATAAGAACGATAATAGGTTTGAGGATTAACATTATGAGAAAAAATTGGCTTACCATCTTTAAGCAATCTTATATATGTTATGTCGCCTATTGGAAGATTACGATTAGCTATGGCTGCTATATCAAAGAGAACTATGGCGGCTCCTTGAGTTGTAGAATAATACTCAATTGGACTAATGACAACTATTTTATTGTCATTTTCCTGAACATAGGCAGTAATCTGATTGAGCACTAATGCTGCTCGTAAATGAGATGACTGATTATAGATTGGTGTCTGTTTTTGTGTTTTAAAAATAGCTTTGCCAGCATAATCGACAATATCGAGGGAAATGACATCTTTACCCTCCATAAAATTTGCAACTAAAAGTGGTAGGTATTTTTCTCTTCCTGCACTGTCTGTAAGTGCATTCACCATTAATTTGTTACTTGTCAGTAAATCTGTATTTTCAAGCAGGTAATTAACACGCTGTTCCATTTTTTCATGAATGGTTTTAGCCTTATATTCAAGTAAACTAGTTGTCTGTTCACTCAATATTTTATCCGCTAATACAACAACAATGATGATTATAATGACAAGTGCTGCAACTATCTGCCCCGTAACTTGTAAAATAACTTTATTCCTAATGTTTAGTTTTTTCAGCATAAGTTTTCCAAACTATTTAGTAACCGGAATGATTCTACCATCTGAACCAAACCTTGCTATAAAGTAATCTTTTTCACTTAGTGCATCATGATTATCTGAACTAAATGCTGGAGCATACTTCTTTACAAGGCCCTCATAGGGTGGTAAATTTTCTAGAGCCTCTTTCACCTTTGTCCGATCTGTTGATCCAGCCTTTTCAATGGCAAGTGCCAATAAATGCACAAGATCATGTGCTTGTGCAAACCCAGAGGAAGCCTTAACTGTATCTATGGATTTTTTATCAAATGTCAATAAGTAGTTCTTTTCAATCTCTTTGCAATGTGAAGTATTATTAGAAAAATTGAATACTTGAAAAAAAGTCAAATCAATATTTTTTAGGATTTCTTCATTCTCTTCAAAAAAAGTTCCCCCCAAAATTCCCCAGTGCGATATGATTGGCAGCACTTTAGCTTGCTTAGAAAGCTCTTGAAGGATGAGTGATCCCTCGTTTGCATTAGCAACCATAATAAGCGAATCTGCACCCGCACTGATTATTTGTTCAAACTCTTTTTTAAAACTTTTTTGTCCACGATTATAAACTATAGAAGCTACGCTATTTACACCCTTACTAGCAAGGTCAGCATTCATTCGATTCAAATTACTTCTACCCCAACTTGAGTTTTCTACAATAATAGCTGGTTTTTTATGATGTTTTAGTGCATAGTCTACAATAAAAATAGAGGCAAATCTGTCATTTGCCGAGGCACGAAATAGATAATTTTCTTTGTAACCATTCTCAATAATTTCTGCTGCTGCTGCCCAAGGAATCAGATAGGGTATTTTAGCATTTTGAATTGTTTCTATCTCTTCTTGGATAACAGCACCGTGCATGCCTCCAATGATAGCAACAGTATCTTCTCTTTCGTTGAACTCTTTAACATTATGCAGACCAATACTTGCAATAGCTCTGTGATCCTTAGCTAATACGACTAGTTTTTTATCAAGGACTCCCCCTTTGGCATTAATAGCATCAACAGCCATTTCAACACCTTGTTTAATAGCTAATCCCGCCACTTTACCATCCATGGACAAGTCAGTATCAATGCCAATGACAATCTGTGTTTTAGTTTTTGGATCTGGCCCATATTTTTCCAACAATAGCTCTTGTGTTTTTGAGATAATATCGCTGCCAATAACCTCTTCAAACTTCTTTACGATATGTGCTGTCTTTTTGGCAAATATTTGACGCTCCTCTTCACTTAGCTTGTGAATAGCAACGCCTGAATTTTTAACTATTTCAATGAGATTTTTTTCACGCTTTTGTGTCTCTTCACGCTCCCAAGGTGTAATCTCTTTAGCCGTTTGTGTTAGTAAAATCTGCAGGTCATGTGGAAGCTTCTCCAAGACTTTTCTATTGATAGAAAATACATACCCAAGATAAGCATGCTCACTCAAAGTTAGGTCAGATTGCACTTCATGAAATCCCATACTCACAATAGCGACCAATGGATTTTCCTCGCCATCAACAACCTTATCAGCTAATGCTTGTCTAGTTGCATAAAAATCAATAGGAACAGCCTCCGCACCAAAACTCTCAAACTGTTCCTTTATCATGCTACTCTTCATCACACGAATCTTTTGTCCTTTAAAATCATCAGGAGTAAGAAAAGGCTTGTTCCCTGTAAAATGTTTAAAGCCATTTTCCCAGAAGGTCACACCTACAAGACCTATCTCCTGTAAATTATCAAGGAGCATTTGACCAGGTTCTCCATCAATCATCGCATAAACATCTTCACGAGAAGGAAAGAAAAAGGGAAGATCAGCATACTGCATCGAAGGAATTGGTACACTCATTTTTGCAGTTGGAGTCAGTAGAATATCAAGCTCGCCATTTCGTGCCATTTCTATCATCTGATCATCATTTCCTAGCTCTTGAGCTGGAAAAATATTTATCTCTATTTTGCCTTTGCTTTTAAGTTTAATTTCACTCGCAAAACGCAAAGCAGCTTGATGCATAGCAGTATCTTTTTGTGCATTATGCCCAAAACGCATAGTAATAATTTTTTCGCGCGAAGCAGACTGATTTTCCACTGGTAGCTGTGTGTGCTTTGTAGTTGGCATAAATACTATCCATAATAGAACCAAAACAAATAAAAGTATAAACATTTTAAAAATTGTTTTCATTGAAAATCACTTAAAAATAAATTTTATTATGTATAAATTGTACCAAATATAAATTCATTTTTAACTATATCAATACAATAAACTACAAAAAATTTGTGAAGTGTGCTTAAAAAGATAGAAACTATAACTTCTCAACCCATCGGATATAAAATTTCACTATGCACTTTATCACAGGCGTGTAAAACTTCTGCACTGAGCACCAAATCCATCGCTGCCAAACTCGCATCCAATTGCTCTGCCGAAGTTGCTCCGATGATGGTAGAAGCCACAAAATCAAACTGCTTCGACCATGCTATCGCCATAGTAACTGGATGGAGTTCATGCTCTTGTGCAATTTTGAGATATTTTTGTGTGGAAGCAAGAGTTCTCTCGTTCATAAATCTGTCCGCCATCACTCGCAGTCGCTGAGTTGGAGAGTTTATATAGTCTCTAAAACGACCGCCCGAAATATTTGCCTGATTGTATTTTCCGCTCAAAACTCCCCCTGCAAGTGGCGAATAGGGCAAAAGGGAAATCTGCTCTTTTCTTGCCACAGTTGCGAGTTCATCCAAAAAGCGACGGTTGAGAAGTGAGAAGTTGTTTTGGATAGACTCAAACCTTGCGTAGCCTTTGTGTGCCGAGGTCATCAGAGCTTTTGTCGTGCCATACGCTGTATCGTTTGAAGTGCCTATATAACGCACTTTTCCGCTTTGGACAAGTCTATCAAACGCTTTCATACTCTCTTCAATCGGCACAATAGAATCAGGCCAGTGCATCTGATACAAATCGATATAATCCGTGCCAAGATTTTTCAAACTCCCCTCAATCGCTCTCTCGATGTGAAAGCTGTCAATCGCTGTCAAACCATGACGCACAGGCGGAACAAACCAGCCATTTGCCGCACCTGCGACTTTGGTCGCCAAGATGATGCTATCACGAGGTTTTGTCTTCATCCACATGCCAACAATCTTCTCAGTCAAACCCACTTTATCGGCACTCGGAGGAATCGGATAGACTTCAGCGGTATCATAAAAATTCACCCCCGCCTCATACGCCTTATCCAAAATCTTAAACGCTTCCCTCTCATCGCACTGCGAACCAAAAGTCATAGTCCCCATACAAATCGGACTCACACGAAGCCCCGTTTTTCCGATGTATCTGTAATTCATTTTGTTTTTCCTTTTTCATTTTAGTTGTATGAAGACTTGGCATGTGTAACTTTCCACATGCCAAACTTTTTGTTTTTTGATATGGGTAATTTTTTCGATTTTTGTAACATAAGTCAAAAGCTATGTTACAATTATTAAGTTTTTGTAACATAGCTTTAGTGACATGTTACATTATATGCCTTTTTGTAACATAGAAAAAAGTTCT
>JAABQD010000048.1 GCA_011391635.1 Sulfurimonas sp.
GAAGCCTCTTTTCCATAAATGCGTTTGTTGTTGTAAAAAATCCAATGATAAATTTTTGAGCCGATTTCGCCTGTTTCATCGACGCTGTTTATAGTGACTGTGACATGGTCAATGTTGTATTTAGTCATCTCATCCACAAATTTTGGAAGTTCCAAACCATTTGTAGAAAGACAAAGTTTCAAGTCCGACGCTTTCTCACGCACAAGTCGAAATGTCTCAAATGTTTTTTTAGGATTTGCCAAAGCATCACCTGGTCCCGCGATACCAAGAACGCTGAGTCTCTTAACCTCTCCACCAACAAACATCACTTTTTTAGCTGCTTCTTCTGGGCTTAATCTCTCACTCGTAACCCCTGGACGGCTCTCGTTGGAACAGTCATATTTGCGATTACAGTAGTTGCACTGAATATTACACGCTGGAGCAACAGCGACATGAATTCTCGCATAATGATGGTGTGCACCCTCCGAATAACATGGATGGTTATGAATTTTATCTTGAATATCCTGTGGCAAAAAAGATTCACTAGGATTGCTTGAACTACAGCTCATTTTAGCTCCTTTTACAATGGTTTTAGGAATTTCAATGATCTTGCATCATGTAGCGACAATCATTTCTTAAAAGTGATTGTGCAAGAGTTGTTCTAGCTCTTAGATGATGTGTAAATACGGATTATTTTTTATGAAAAAAGAAGTTGAATTTGTAGTTTTTAAGATTAAGGGGGCAAGGGGTAAAACCCCTTGGCGTCGAAGCTAATGCAACAACGGTGCAAAGATGCACAAAAGAATGAACGCTAGTAACATCTTTTCCATAAAGACCCCCTATTTATGAACTCTTTGGAGGGCAAAAAAAAAGGTCGGAGGTTAATTACTTCCCCCGACCTTTAGTTTACCACTCCATTGAGTTCATGAATAGATTGTTACTAGCAGCAAAATTGTAACTAATTCAATACAACAAGTCAAGATTTCATTTTAGAATTGACATTTCAAATTTTGAAATCTCTTTTTCTATACTCTTCACGCTTTTTTCTCTATCTTGACAATATTTATTTTGTCATTCTATCAGACAAAAAATATTTTGTCGTACCTTTAGGCATTTCTATCGTTTTCCCGACTTCAGCAAAATGGTCTAAAATAGAATGTTCGGAAACTTTACAAGCCGTTTTTGCTTTTAAAATTACATTCTTAGAATTGTCCC
>JAABQD010000049.1 GCA_011391635.1 Sulfurimonas sp.
GTCCCATTTTGTATATCTCAAAAGGTGTTGTAAGTCCCTAGCTAACCAAAATTCTACATCTTCATCTGTTGCTTTTACAAACGATTCAAAATCAGAGGTAAGTGTTTGCAATCATCATCAAGCCTTTTTTTTGATTTTATATTTTTTCAGTATCTTTACTCAAAAGTATGGCATATTGCAATACTTTTTATTTAATTTCATGCAAATATTCTGAATCACCTCGTTGACTTCAACGAGGTGATCAGCTATTTCAAAAGAGCTATTTTTCATCGTAAAATAGCTTATAGTTCATTGGTTACTCGTATACTTTAAAACGAAATTTTTATGTGTTTTTTATTGTATCTCTATTGATTTTTTTTTAGTCAAATCGAGTTTCATAGAACACAATATGCAAAAGCTTTTCAAACTCTTATGAGGAGGCTGTTTTGCAGATAAAATTTAAAAATCAGACAATGAAACTAGAAGATTTGCCACTTGATGTGGGGTATGCCTCAGAGAGAGTTACGCTCCAAGATGCAAATAAAAATCCATATGCCAAAGGTGGACAAAACGGTCAAACACAGCTTTTTATAACGACACCTTTTATAGATGAAGCGTTTTTGGAGGAGTTGGCAGAGATAAATGCGATACTTCCACATGGCGGAGATTATATTGTCACTGCAAACTTGATTGTCGCAAATGATTCGCATACAAATCCTCACTTAGAAAAAATCGATTTTTTGATTGATGCAGAGGGCGAGTTTGGTGACTTTTATGGTGTGAGGCTTCTGGGTGAGCCACTCGATTTTGAGCTTACAAAAGCGTTGATTTTGGTCTCCAAAGATGGAGCTATTTTTTATGATGAGTTTCTCAATGATTTGGATGAAAAATTCAATCTTGAGACACTGCTTCGAAAAATCACAGCAGCACAATTGTGCTATACAGGAAAAGGATGCCACGAATGAAAGAACTGATAAAAACAATAAAAGAAGAGATAAAAAACAACATCACAGTACCCTACTTTGGGCTAGGAGTATTTGAAGGGACAAAAACTTTAGAGGGTGAACAGATGCCTTATGATTCGGATTCTATGATTTTGATGTTGAACAACGGCAGACCTATGAGCCAGAGGCTGATGTTTGAGTATTCTCGTGCAGCGATGCACTTGGAAGAACGCCGAGGGATGAGTTATCTCACACAACTTGTGAACCATATTTATACCAAAAATTATGAGCCGACACCGCTTCACAAAATCATTGTAGAACTGATGCCAAAATACATCATCGATACAAACAGAGACCCTAAAATACAGGAGTTACTCAGCAGTGAACCGCACTCTTTGATTATCGGAAAAGCACGACTTATGGCGGACAAAAATCGTTATGAAGTGTATAAATATGATGTGGAAAATAAAATATATCACATTGCCCTTGATGGTACTTTGAACGAAAATGAGACGATACTCTTCAAGCCGATGGGTTCAACGCTTCCAGAGGCAAGTTTTGTGATGTCGGATGCGGATTATGTGGATTGGCTCACCGAAGCGATGGGTGGATTTGCTGTGCCACCGTATCTTAAAAATTACAGAAAAGAGAAAAAATACCTCTATCTAGGTACTTCATTTGACCGTGATACAGACCGTATGGTGGCGAATGAACTCACTTTTGATTCTGTGGGCGGTTATGTCATCACAGACAAAGAACTCGGTAAAAAAGAGAAAAAATTTGTAGAAAAACACAACTTGATAGTAATCAATATGTCACTAGAAGAGTTCACACATCAAATAAAGGAAATAGTATGAGAGTCTATCTCGACAACAACGCAACAACAAAAATCGACCCCTTAGTCAAAGTAAAAATGATGCCATTTCTCGAAGAGTTGTATGGCAATCCAAACTCTCTGCACAAATTCGGTATGGAAGTGCGACCGTCACTCAATGAAGCTTTGGGCGAGATGTATGATGCACTCAATGTTCCAGATGAGGACGACATTATCATCACTTCATGTGCGACAGAGAGTAACAATAGTGTTCTAAAAGGTCTTTTTTTCAAACATATTCTGACAAATCCCTATAAAAATCATATTGTAACGACTTCGGTAGAGCACCCTTCTATTTTGGAGACACTCTCATTTTTAAATGAAAATGGTGTCGATGTTACTTATGTGGATGTGGATGAAAACGGTGGTATTTCAGCAAAAGATATGATGAATGCAGTCACTGAAAATACTATTCTCATCTCAATGATGTGGGCAAACAATGAAACAGGGATGATTTTTCCCATAGAAGAAGTGAGTGCTTTTGCAAAAGAGAAAGGGATTTTATTTCACACCGATGCAGTTCAGGCGATTGGAAAGGTGCATGTGGATTTGAGTAAGGTAGATGTGGATTATCTCACATTTTCAGCACACAAATTTCATGGACCAAAAGGAATCGGCGGTCTTTATGTCAAAAAAGGAAAAGAGCTTCCAAATCTGCTTCATGGAGGTGAGCAGATGGGCGGAAAAAGAGCGGGAACGCTCAATGTTGCGTACATCGTCGGGATGGGATTAGCGATGAAACAAGCAACCCAGCATGTGCAAAAGATGAATACAGATGTGCGACGACTTCGTGACAAACTCGAAGACGCAATCGCCAAAATTCCCGACACAATTGTCGTAGGTGTAAGAGAGATGCGTACGCCAAATACAATTTTAATCTCCATTCGTGGTGTTGAGGGCGAATCAATGCTGTGGGATTTGAACCGTGCAGGAATCGCAGCTTCGACTGGTTCGGCATGTGCATCTGAATCTCTTCATGCAAATCCTGTGATGAGTGCCATAGGCGAAGACCCAGAACTCGCCCACACAGCGATGCGTTTGAGTCTCTCTCGTTTTACAACTGAGGAAGAGATAGATTATGTCATCGAAGTATTTACCAAAGCTGTAGAGAGACTTCGCTCTATCTCTTGTACTTATTCCTACACAAATGCAGTGGCGTAAAAACATAGAATTAAAGTTGCACTTAGATTAAAAATTGATACAAGGATTTCCACATGCCAACAGTAAAAGAATTTATAGCCGACAACAACTTGCAGTGGCAAGCGACATACAACGATAAAACGGACAAATATGCGTACGGATACCGTGGAAGTCTCATCATTACACCAGGAGATTTTCTCTCTGCTGACAAGCAACTTCCACCAAAAGCGACTGCTACACAAACAATTTTAGTGACAAACAGCGACAAAATTGATTTCTTGGCATGTGAACTAGAAACACTCGACTTTTTTGAACCATTTGTAGAACGCTACAAAGAGATACTCTCTCCAAGCGGTCTTTATATACTTTTTGTCACAGACTTGGACAAAAATGGCAAATTTGAGTACGAAGGTTTTACTTTTAATGCCTTTTCACTCGATGAGAGTTCTGTTTGGAACGAGCTTGTTGACTTTGCTGACCTCTCGAAGGGCGATTTGAAAAAACTCTCTGCAATAGAGAAAATAGACACAATCTATGATGAAATCAAAACGACTAAACTTCGTATTAGCGACAAAAGTTATGAAGAAGTCAAAGCAAATCAAAGTGCGACTGGAAAAGTCCTCTTTGGTGCTGTATAAACTATCTCTTTTCTTTCAAATATATCCACATGCCAAACTTTTCCACATGCCAAAAAATATCTTGGCATGTGGAAATAAAAAATTAACATTTTTATGCAATTACAACAAGATGATATAGCAATATTAATTACAAAGGTTGACAAAATGGAGAATAACGATTTACTAAAGCTCACCGCATTCATGCCAGAGGTTACAGATTATAACAGTGCTCTCAACTCACTTGCAGAACGCTGGAATCTTCTCACACTTCTAGGTCAAATGTCCAACTTAGGTATGGATATGTCGGATACAAGAGAGGCTTTTCAACGCTTGACAGAGCAACTTTTAGTCAAGCTCGGTGGCGAACGCCTCAAAAAATTGACATCTGAGATGAGTTCGAAGGCTCAGGTTGCGGTGGATATTGTCATCCGAAATTTGTTTGAGAGAACTGCTGATATCGGCTTTTTGGCGACAGATGATGATATCCGTGAATATATGGAGCATGTTCTGATAAATAACAAAACAGATGATGCGTATAGACACAAAAAAACGAAACTCAAAAAAGAGTTGATTCAAAGATTCAACGAATATGTCGCAAAATATAGTGTGTACGACAATATTGTTCTTTTAAATACCTCTGGTGAGATACTCGTTCAGCTTGACCAAAACAACAGTTGCACAAAATCCTCGTGTCATTTTATCAATGATGCACTCACAACTTCACAGGATTATGTCGAATACTATGACTACTGCGATATCACTCCATCCAAAGAAAAAACTCTCATATACGCTTTTAAAGTCACACGCACGAATGATGCGGGATCTGAAGTGTTGGGTGTTTTAGCTCTGTTTTTTAAATTTGAAGATGAGATGCGAGGTATATTTAACAATCTCATCGAGAAAGAGGATTGGCTCAATATTTTACTTCTTGATAGCTCTTCTAAGGTTATCTCTTCGTCTGATGCGTATCAAATTCCTCTCGGTGCAACGATGCAAAAAGTCATCAACAGCGAATATAAAATAGTACGATTTGCTGGAAGAGAGTATTTGGCAAAAACTTGCAAAACAAAAGGGTATCAAGGTTTTTTTGGGCTTGATTGGCTTGGGCATGTGATGATTCCTTTGGAACACGCATTTACAATCACTTCTGAGACAGTTTTGCCATCGCTAGATACAACTGTTTTGCAATCTGTAATGCGAAATAGCAACCTTTTTGGAGAGGAGCTTATAACCATTCCAAAAGAGGCGGAAAAGATTCAAAGAGAGCTTGATATCACTGTTTGGAACGGCAATGTCAAAATCGCAAATACGAAGAGTGGCGATAACTCTTTTAGTAAATCTCTCCTTGTAGAAATCTCCAAAACAGGCTCAAAAACAAAAACCATCTTTGAAGATAGCATCGCAAACCTCAATAATACAGTCACAAGTTCTATCTTGAATGATGTCTCTTTTTTAGCAAAACTCGCCATTGAAATAATGGATAGAAATCTTTATGAGAGAGCCAATGATTGTAGATGGTGGGCATTGACAACATTTTTTAGAAAATCCCTCAAGAGTGAGCATCCAAATTATGGAGCAATGAGTGAAATTTTGGCATATATCAATAATCTCTATACCGTTTATACCAATATCTTTATTTACGACAAAAATGGCGTTGTTGTTGCTGTCTCAAACCAAGATGAGAGCCATATCATCGGTAATAAACTGAATCATAGTTGGGTTGTTGATACGCTGAGTATCACAGATTCACAACTCTATAGTGTCAGTCCTTATGCAAAATCCTCTTTTTATGCCAATCGCAGTACCTATATTTATGGTGCAAGTATTACAGATATACAAAACCATAATGAAGTCCTCGGAGGTATCGCCATAGTGTTCAACTCTGAGCCTGAGTTCTATGCAATGTTGGCGGATACACTTCCAAAAGACAGAGATGACGAAATAGAAGAGAATTATTTTGCACTTTTTTGTGATAGAGAAAAAACGATTATCTCTTCTACCAATAAAGAGCTAAAAGTTGGGGATACACTCAATATAGAAAATAGTTTTTTTGACCTGAAATCTGGCGAAAGTTATGCAAATATTATAGAATATGATGGAAAATATTTTTCTGTTGGTGCATCACTCTCGAAAGGATATCGTGAATACAAAATCCATGATAACTACTCGAATGATGTCATAGCGATAGTTTTTGCCCAAATCGCAGATGTCGATGAAGAGAGTGCAAACGCAGAGAAAGAGGAGACAAAATCCTACTCCTACTCCAAACCGCAAAACACAGAGCAAACCACAGATATCTCTACTTTTTTCTTAGGAAATATGATTTATGGTATCGAGTCTGAGTATATTATCGCATCTCTAAGCCATCAACCATTGACGAAAATCATAGGCTGTAATGAATATTTTATAGGCGTTATCAGCCATAAAGGTAAAACAATTGGCATAGTTGCACTCTACTCGCTTATCACAGGAGAGAAATTCTCGTATGATCACACAATCCATGATGTCATACTTTTAAGTTTGGTAGATGAAGGACGAGAGGTAAGTTTAGGAATTGCGATTGACCGTATTTTTGACAGTCCAGAAATCGCGAACAAAGATATACAGCACTACAAATCATCGCTTACAGGAAGCAACACCCTCACAAAAGCAGTCGTGCGACCTGAAAAAGATATACATAAAGAGGAACTTCTCTCTATCTTGGATGTCCATGCGATTTATAAAAAAATGGTGGATTGTACTTCGAAAGTTTGATTTTACTTACTAAAATACTTTTAAAAATCATATTTTAAAGATGCCCCTATTCGTCTAGGTTCACCAAAATTATAAGCATTAAATCCTTCTGCATCAATAATATAATTTAGGTATCGTTTGTCAAACAGATTATGAATGTAAACATTCCATGAAAAATTTTTAGATTTATATCCTATTTTCGTATCAACATAGGAGTATGATGATTCAGATACCGTATTTGCCTTATCAAAATAGGTTTTTCCATTTGATTTCAATGCTAAATTGAGATAATAATTTTTGCTAAAACTATATTCTGAACCAAATTGAAAAGTATATTGGGGAACATTTATCAGTTGATTACCAGAGTAATTATGAGAGTTGGATATATAATCATCAAATTTAGAATGAATAAATCCAATGCCACTATGTACATCAAAATTATTGCTAAACAAATAGCGTAATTCACTTTCAAAGCCGTAGATATTGGCTTTTGCTGCATTATCTATATAACTGCTTAAATCAGAACGAATAGTCTCTACTTGAAGCTTATTAACATGTGTTGCATAAAGTGATGCACTCATGTTTAATGAGTTTTTCCATTTTGTGTTAAGTCCAAGCTCCAAAGTTTTTGATTCCTCAGGGTCATAACTCAATGTTTTTATATCATAATCATCATAACTGTATCCACCGTTTTTAAACCCTTCTGCATATTGTAAAAAAATAAAATTTGCATTATCTTGTTTATATGCCAATTTCAATTTTGGTAAAACTTTTTGCCATTGTTTCGTTGCTGTTATATGAGGATAACCTGCATTTAAAAGTCCATATTCAGCTACTTCAATTGGAAAAAATTGATTAATATCGTTGTTAAAATCTTTTGTTGTAGATGTATATCGTAATGCTGCGGTAAGTATAATATTCTCATTTATATTTTTTGCATATTCGCTAAAGATGGCAAAAATTTCCTCAGGCTGTGATGTTTGCCATGTTCTATAACCATTGGTATCAAGATATTCATAATGATGATTTTCAGTATAAGCATGTTCATACCGTGAAGAAAAAAACACACCACTTACGAGTTCCCAACTACTCTTTTGTATCTGCATGCTAAATTCTTGAGTAAGCTCTTTATAATTTTCATCGCTATCAATCGTTAAAAAATTTTCTTGTGTACGGTCGCCGTCAAGCAGCTCTTTTGACCTATAGTTATGCAAGGAACTTACAGATTTGAGTGTATAATCATTTGCAAAATATTCCAGTTTTATGGAACTAAGCAAGTTATTCTGCCGTACATATCCGTGTATGTTTTGGTTCATTACAAATGGA
>JAABQD010000050.1 GCA_011391635.1 Sulfurimonas sp.
CTTATTACACCAGATATTTTGAAAGAATTTGATGCAGTTATAACAATCGGGCGAACTGTGCAGTATTGTTTAGCGATGGGCATTCCAGTCTATTGTTATGATAGATTTGGGGGTCCTGGATGGATTACAAATTCCAATATCCAAAACGCATGTGAATATAATTTTTCAGGTAGATGCACAAACAGACGACTTTCATCAGATGAGATAGTAAATGAAATCATACATTCTTTTTCTGATATCCAATTAGAAAAAGACTTTTATCAGAAATTTGCACTTGAAAAATATTCACTATCTCGATTAGTCAATATTTTTCTAACAAACATATCTACCTCAGTTACAAATATTTATTCTCACAAAAGAGATTTGTATAAAAATATTTTAAAAAGGCAACGTTTATATCTCAACAATAAGCTTAAAATAGATCTATTTTCTCAACTCTTCCTCGACAACGGAAATGGCTTATCTGAAGAAAACTCGATCAAACTTCCGGTAGCTCAGAATACTGATATTCAGGAATTTATCTTTGACCTCTCAGATAGACCAATACTGACAAACCTCCGTTTCGATCCGCTCAATGACAGCTGTGTCATCGAAATTGAAAGTCTGAAATTGATCAAAAACGATGGTGCAGAAATAGAATTATGTGAGCAGCTAACCTCAAATGCCATCATCCATCATTGTAATAGCTATTTTTTCGACACCATTGACTCTATTTGTTATTTTTCATCTGTTGATTTCAAGAATACGCAAAGACTCATAGCACGCATCCGATATACGCACATCGGTCGTGATGCATTAACAGCATGTATCGACCAAACCAAAACAGAGCGGAACCAAACCAAAGGTAAACTAAAGTTGGTATATAGTAGCAAAAGACAGAAAATAACCGAGCAACTACGAAAAATTCAACAGATTTTAAAAGGGGATTAATGTACTTGATAACCAAATTAAGAGAAAGGCTAAAATGCTAAAAGTAAGCATATTGCTTTCAACATACAATGGTGGCGAATATTTAAAAGAACAACTAGATTCTCTATTTGCTCAAACATATAAAAATTTCGAGATAATTGTTCGTGATGATGGAAGCAGAGATAACACCTTGGAGGTGTTGAAGTCATATGATATCAAGCTTATTGATACAACACAAAATCTTGGAGCAAAAGAAAGTTTCGCAAAACTTTTAAACCATGCGGTGGTAAATAGTGCCAGTAACTATTTTATGTTTTGCGACCAAGATGATGTGTGGGAGATGGATAAGATAGAAAAAACCTTAGCTAAGATGCAAGAGTTAGAAAATCTTTATAGTAGTGAAATGCCTATTTTAGTGCACACAGATTTAAAAGTAGTAGACGAACATTTAAATGTATTGTCTGATTCCATGTGGGAGTATGAACATGTATTGCCTCAATACAACTCCTTGAATAGACTTTTGATTCAAAACACCATTACCGGTTGTACTACGATGATAAACAGAAAACTTGCTCAAAAATGTTTATATATACCAAACGAAGCTATCATGCATGACTGGTGGATAGGATTGGTTGCTAGTTATTTTGGGGAAATAGGCTATTTAGAAACAAGTACAATTAAGTATAGACAACATGATAACAACGCTATAGGTGCAAAATTAAAAAAAGAAATAGGTATCACAGAGCTTATCTTAAGTTTTGTTTACGGTTTCTTAAAAAGGGACGAAGAGTATATAAATAGTTTACAAATAAATATTGACCAAGCAAAAAGTTTTTATGAAGCATATAGAGATGAGCTAGATAACGAGACTAAAAATATGCTAAAAAAGTTTTGTACCATTCGAGAGAAAAACTTTTTTGAGAAAAGAGAAATAATATTTAAATACAAGCTTTATAAACAAAGCTTGATCAACACTATCGCACTATGGATTAAAATATGAAATACACCAAAAACTTGTCGTAAAAAAGTATATAAAATTTCGCCAATTCAAGTAATAAGTGCAACGCACAGTTAAGCTACAAAAAAAGTTTAAAACTAATATAGATATGGGAAAACAGGGGCAGAGGTCAAGTTTTAACTAAAAATTGCTACAATAAATAAAAAATATTTTTTTGGAAGCAAGGTTATGAATTATTCTAATAAATCTTGTTTAAAAATTAGCATTGTTCTTTCCACCTATAACGGTTCTGATTATCTGAGTGAACAGCTCTGCTCCCTCGAAAACCAGTCTTGCGATCTTGGTGATATGATGATTATCGCAAGGGATGACGGCTCCAAAGATGGTTCTTATGAAATACTCCAAGAGTTTGCCCTAAACACCTCTCTTAATGTAGAAATAATGACCGATCGGACAAATCTCGGGGTCAAAAAGAGCTTTGAGCTTATGATGAACCGTGCGCTCGACTGTGGCAGCGATTACATCCTCTTTTGTGATCAAGACGATGTGTGGGATCGAGAAAAAGTGTCAAAAACATTGGGGAGAATGGAACGACTAGAGAGTATATATCCAAATCGGCCGATCCTCATCCACAGTGATCTGAGTGTGGTGGATCGGGAGTTACGTCTACTGCATACATCGTATTGGACCTATCAACACATCGATCCATCCAAAGATGCCATCAGCCGCTTGATTTTTCACAATACCGTCACCGGGTGCACAACGATGATCAATCGTACGTTGGCCGAAAAGGTGCGAGCGATTCCGAATGAAGCAATCATGCACGATTGGTGGATCGCGATGGTCGCTTCTGCATTTGGACATATCTGCACTATCGATGAACCGCTGATCCTCTATCGACAACATGGAAAAAACGACACAGGTGCCAAACGATACGGATGGAACTATTGGTTATCAAAAGTGTTCTCTGCCCCCTCTCTAGAGAAATACATCCTCCAAGCAAATAAATTTTTAGAAATTTATCGCCATGAACTCTCACACGAACATATCGAAATGCTCGAAGCGGTATCAAAACTAGGAGAAACCAATTGGTTCCAACGCCGTTCCACCCTAATCAAATACCGTATTTTCAAAAATGGACTGATCCGAAATATCGGGCTCATGGTATTTGCATGATTCAAAGCTTAGAAGCCAATACTTCTCTTTGGCAGTATACTAAAAATAGAATCCTAAGAATTGTTTCTGCATTTTGGCTATCATTGTTTTTAGCCTCTTTTATACTGGTACCCATACTTTCCGATACTGCTGTTATCTTTAGTTTTGATGCTGGCTCAGCTCTTTATTTCTTTTTAAAATCTGCCATATTCCAGGTTCTAGGCACTGCATGGCAGATAAATGGCGTATTTCAAAACAATCCTCTGATGGACAATATTAACGGTTCAATGTGGATATTAAAATATGGGATTTTTCTTTATTTTTTATTACCTGTTGTATTATTTTTTCTGCACAAAAAACGACAGCTTGTATTCTTGTTTGCCATTATACTTGTATTGCTCTCTGTAGCCTTTCTTGCGGGGGATTTTGTACTGTTTACAAAACCGAATATAGATGAATATTCAAAAAATTTATTTCTTTCAAGTTATTTTTTCTCGGGTGTATCGTTGTACCTTTATCGAGATAGCATTATTTTTTCCAAACGCATCATGTTTGCACTTGGACTATTGTTTGTTTTTGGCATGTTTTTGAGCAATCTAAAACTTATAACCCTTCTGGTATTCCCCTATCTTGTTGTTGGTTTTGGCTCCATCATACATACAAAATGGTTTTCAAAAACAGGCGATTACTCCTATGGTACGTATATCTATGCCTTCCCCGTGCAGCAAACGCTAGTGCATTTTTTTAAGGACACAATCAATGTTTTAGTATTGTTTACTACTAGTTTTATCATCAAATTAATTTTATCAATACTTTCATGGCATTTATTTGAAAAAAAGATTCTAAGACTAAAACAAAAAAGAAAAAATATCCATGTCTAAACATATTGCTTGGCTTGATGCTGCGCGTATCATTGCTATCTTTGGTATGATTCTCATCCATGTAACTGCTCCCGTGTTTGCAGATAACCTTTCTGATTTTTATGTGAAAATTGTATCTTATTTGTCACCCCTTGTCTTTCCTGTTTACTTTATGCACTTATTGGTCATTGCCATACTCTCAAGTGGGATTCTCGGATTTTCACTAGATCAATTTTCTATTCATCCATTGATGGGTATCTTGCTTCTATCTATGGCGACATTTATCGTGTCATTTATTTTGGCTGCCATTGCAAGTAAAATACCATTTATCTCAAAACTAATCGGCTAAATATGACCAGTATCATCATCCCCACCTACAATGCCGAGCCCTATCTGGAAAATCTGCTTTCACGCATCCAGTCTCAAACGCTTAAAAACTATGAGCTCATCATCATAGACTCCTCCTCTACAGACAACACTGTCACTATCGCCCAAAAATACACACAAAATGTTTTTGTGATTCCTCAGATCGAGTTTGACCATGGCGGTACAAGAACAAAAGCTGCACAGATAGCCAGGGGAGACATTTTAGTTTACCTGACACAAGATGCCTTGCCTTATGATGACTTTACCCTAGAACATATTATCAAGGTGTTTGAAGATTCCACTATAGGCGCTGCATATGGCATGCAGCTAAGCTATGAGCAAACAACTCTATTTGGTAAACATTTACGTACATTCAACTACCCAGATACCTCTTATGTGAGAAATAAAAATGACATAGAGTCATTTGGACTCAAAACGGCATTTTTGTCGGACAGTTTTGCCGCCTACAGAAAAAGTGCATTGGAAAGTATCGGGTGGTTTAAGGACGGGTTGATTCTAGGCGAAGATACTTATGCTGGTGCGAAAATGATTTTAGAGGGCTACGCCTTAGCGTATGTGGCGGAGGCAAAAGTGTACCATTCGCACACTTACACCATAGCTCAGGAATTTAAACGCTATTTTGACATTGGTGTGTTTCATCAATGCGAAAAATGGATACTTGAGCGTTTTGGAAAGGCTGAAGGTGAAGGGATGAAATATATACGCTCAGAAGCAAGATATCTACTACATAACAAAGCATTGTACCTTCTACTAGAATGGATCATGCGAAACGGTATGAAATACCTAGGCTATAAAATGGGTCAAAATTATACAAAATTCCCTTTATGGTTCATTAAAAAATGCAGTATGCACCACAGATGGTGGGAGAAGCAAGATACTCCATGAGATATCTATGCTTTTTTTGTTAAAATATGCTTATCTAACGTAAGGAAATGCATGAAAAGCTTTATCTCAAAAATCATCTTTATACTTTTTGATAGTGCGATGATGGCACTGAGTATTTTTCTTGCGTATAAACTAAGAGGCACATTTGAGACGCTCTCTTTACAAAATATCGCACTCAAAGAATATCTTCAGTTTTATCCAATGTACATCATTCCTATTTCACTTTTTACCTATGAAGGCATCTACACGTATCGGTATGATTTTTGGCACGAAAGCCGTTTGATACTTAAAGGTATCATTTTTTCCGTTATTCTTATCTTTGCTTATTTGGCTATGACAAAACTGATTACTGACTATTCCAGACTGGTTATAGGTTTTGCATTTTTCTTTATGGCACTACTCATACCGCTTTCAAAAAATATAAGTAAAAAACTCTTGTACCATTTTGGTTTATGGCAAAAACGCGCCAAAATTTACGGTGAAGATTCTTTTCTGACCGATGAGATTTATGGCAATCCCTATCTTGGGTATGTGAGACCCAAAGCTGGAGAAGAGCCATCAACAGTATTTGTAAACTCAAATGACAACAATATAGTTACACTGAAATCTATCATCTCTAATGAGATAAAAACCAGACAAGAGGTTATCTTCATTCCCCTGATGGATGATTATGACCTAACACATTCGCATATTTATAATCTTTCCAATACACGTACAAACCTCATCGTTTTTCAAAATCGCCTTAAAAGCAAGTATAGAGTCATGGTCAAAAATATATCTGACCTCGCACTTTCGCTCATCTTGCTTCCTCTTTTGATTCCTCTTATGCTTTTTATTGCCTATCAAATTAAACGCGAAAACCCGAACGAAAAAATCCTTTTTAAACAAAAACGCCTAGGCAAAAACGGAAAAATATTTAGCTGCTACAAATTCCAAACGATGTATGACAACAGTGATACAATGTTGCAAGAGTATCTCAGTCTACACCCTGAAGAGAATGCCTACTACGATACCTATCATAAATACAAGAATGATCCTCGCATCACACATGTAGGTCAATTTTTACGCCGCTCTTCTTTAGATGAACTTCCCCAGCTTTTCAATGTCTTTAGAGGTGATATGAGCTTTATCGGCCCTCGCCCTTATATGCTAAGAGAAGAGCAAAAAATAGGTGATAATCTTGATATTATCCTTACAGTTAAACCTGGAATTACAGGATTATGGCAGGTTAGCGGACGCAGTGATGTTGATTTTTATTCACGTGTTGAACTTGATGTTTGGTATATCAGAAACTGGAACCTTTGGATGGATCTTGTAATCCTAGTCAAGACCGTTAAGACGGTCTTGTTTAAAGATGGTGCAAGTTAGAATCTACTCTTGTACTTTGTTTGCCAACCGTCTAAAGGCTTCAGAGCTTTCTAACAGTTCCTTATAGCTTCCTCTAGCTACAATCTCTCCAGAGTCAAAAAGAAGTATAGTGTCAGCATTTTCTACAGTACTAAGGCGATGCGCTACCACAAAGGTAATGATAGTGTCTTTGAGGATTTCGAGTGCTTTTTGGATGGCTTGTTCGCTTTTGTTATCCAGTGCAGAGGTCGCTTCATCGAGTATGAGTATTTCAGGCGACTTGTAAAGTGCACGTGCCAAGGCGATACGCTGACGCTGTCCTCCACTGAGATTGACCCCAAATTCATCCAAGACAGTATGGATGCCCTCTTTCATCTCTTGCACAAACTCCCATGCCTGTGCTTTCTTGAGTGCATCAATCACCTTTGCTTCATCCGCATCACTCCCGTAAGCCACATTTGCCAGTATAGTATCTTGAAAGATATAGATACGCTGTGTAACATAGGCTATTTTCTGATGCAAAGAGTACAGTGTGTACTGTTGAATGCTTTTGCCATTGATCTGCAACTCACCCTCTGCGGGGTCATAGAAACGCACCAGCAGATTGATAAAACTGCTTTTGCCTGCTCCGCTGTCTCCTACTAGTGCATAGACTTTGCCTTTATGTGCTTCTAGGTTGATATTTTTAAGTGCTTCTTTCTCTTCATAAGCAAGGCTAACAGACTTCAATTGCACACTTTGTACTTCACCTAATATTGCTTCGCCTGAGATGATGGTGGGTTTGGTGTCAAAAAGTTCATTCATACGCTCCGTTGCAGCCACTGCATCTTGGATACGGTTATGCACATTAGACAATACTTTGATAGGGTCATACAGCATAAACAGTGCCGTGACAAAAGCAAAAAAAGTGCCTACGGTAATCTCATCATGAATAACCTGTAAAGCACCGACATAGATGGCTATGGCTATGGCTATGGAACCAAACACCTCCAGCGTAGGGCCAACGAGTGCATTGATTTTCATTTGTTTGATGGCTAATCTGAAAAAATTCATATTTTCTTTGGCAAATCGCTGATTTTCATACGCCTGGGAGGAGTTGGCTTTGATCACTTCGATGTTATTAAAAATCTCAGTCAGACGAGAAGCAAGATCAGCATTGCTCTCTTGAGAACGTCTGGAATATTTTTTCATCTTTTTTGCCAGCATCTGTAACGGCAACAACGCCAAAGGCATAATCACCAAAAAATAAAAAGCGAGTTTGGGGCTTTGATAGATGACATATCCTGTCAGTGTAACCACAAGCATCGATTTGACCATGAGTGTGGGTATCATAGAAGAGACCACCTGCTGAATACGTCCAAGATCACCTGTCACACGGCTCAAAAGTTCACCGCTTCGCATCTTGTTGAGATAATCAATATCTTGATGCATCAGATGGCTGGAAAGTTTATCCCGTAACTTTCGTACAATATCATCTCCGATATAGACCGTATAATAAGTCTGCACATAACGCCCTATAGATTTGAGCATAAACACGCCCATGATGGCAAAAGGGATGAGTTGGAGCATCTGCACATCTTTTCTAATAAACACATCATCCAGCACAGGTTTGAGCAAATGCGCAGAGAGTGTCGTGCCGATTGCTACAGCGACCATCCCCAGCATCGCAAAGATAAACTCTTTTTTGTATGCCATGATGTAGGGGAGGAAATATTTTAATAGTTCTTTCACAATTGCTTTCTCTTTCTCAAATATTAAGTATAAAATTATACAGTAATGTTGTAAAATCCTTATCGCTTATAGCGTACGTACAACTTTGCTATGATATGATTAGAACTACAAAAAAAGGAAACGAATGACCCAAGCCTTAAAAGATCCTAAAATTATCAATTATGTCATTCTTCTTTATGCATTTTCAATACCGCTTTCATTGGAGTTAATCAGAGCCTTAGCCATAGCAATCATCATACTGTGGGTTATGCAGCCGGATTTCAAATCTAAAGCTGCCTCAATCAAACAGAACAGATTTTTTATATCCATAGGGATTTTACTGCTTATACTATCCGTTTCACTGCTGTGGACAGATGGCGACAACATCAAGTTTGGTGTCAAATATATCACTCGATATTGGTATATCCTTCCTATGTTTGCCATATATACATCAATGGATAAAAAATATATACCTCTTGCCCTCTCTGCTTTTCTTGCGGGAATGCTAGTAAGCGAGCTTGTTTCCTAT
>JAABQD010000051.1 GCA_011391635.1 Sulfurimonas sp.
TATGTATGCATTCCACCTCAGGAGAGGTGGAACGAGGAAAAAATATTTCCAGATGCCAAATAATCCAATTTGCTTAAAATTAATCCAATTATGTAAAAAAATATGACAAACTGCAATGTTTTTTTTGACAAAACAAAAAAAGCGTTACGCTACGAATCTAGTTGGCGATTACGAAATGTGAAGTTGTATTGTGAAGGAGAAGGTGGGACAGGGTCAGCCTTTTTTTAAGGATATAACAATGCACCTAACACTTGTAATTGTTATAATCTTGATGCTATTCGCAACAAGATTGTATTAAAAGCTTGGTAGAGAGTCTGGAAACTCTCTACCCTGTCCCAACTAGGACAAAATTATATCTCATTTTTATAAATTCATGCTAAAAATATTTCCACATGCCAAACAATCCTAGTTGCTCGAAGTCAGTTTAATTATAAATAAAATATGACAAACTGCAATATTATTTATGACAGAACAAAAAAAGCGTTATGCTATAAATCTAGTTGGCGATTATGAAGCGTGAAGTTGTATTGCGAAGGAGAAGGTGGGACAGGGTCAGCCTTTTTTAAGGATATAACAATGCAACGACTATTTGTAATTGTTATAATCTTGATGCTTCTAGCAACAAGATTGTATTAAAAGCTGGATAGAGAGCGACGAACTCTCTATCCTGTCCCAACTAGGGTAAAATTATATCTCATTTATCTAAATAAAAACTAAAAAAAGTGTCACACCGAAGGAAATAAAATGAGCGATATCGGGCTTTGTCATCTTCATTGGGAACAAAAAGAACAAGCCAAAAGAGAGGCTTTTTTGCCAAGTCACAGCAGAATTTCTCTCAAAAAAAGTGATAAAAATCTCCTCATCAATGGCGACAATCTTGAAGCTTTAAAACTTTTGAGCAAAGAGTATGAAAATCAAATCGATGTCATCTACATTGACCCTCCCTACAACACCAAAAATCATAAATTTCTCTACAACGATACCTTCGCAACTCACGCACAGTGGCTGAGTTTTATCTATCCTCGGCTTCTTTTGGCATGTGGATTACTCCGTGAGGATGGAGTGCTTTTTATCAGCATTGATGACAACGAGGCGGCACATTTGAAGCTTCTTTGCGATGAAGTGTTTGGCGAGGCAAACTTCATTACGCAGTTTGTCTGGCAGAAAAAGAACAAGGCTTCGTATCTGCACAAAAATATCGCCAAAGTGAGTGAATATGTCCTTTGTTATGCCAAAAATATACAAAAAGCACCGATGCTGAGTATAGAAGAGAGTAAAAAAGAGAAACCCTATCCGCTCAATTTTAAAAATAATCCACTCAAAGAGCTTACATTCGCCCCACAAAGTGTAGAGTTCCACATGCCAGATTGCACAATAAAAGCGTGTGATATGTCGAGTGCAAAGATACAAATGAAACTCCTAGAGCGTCTGAAAATCAAAAAAAAGAGAAATGTAAATAGTTTGAAAGTTCACGGAAGCTGGAGATATACGCAAGAGCAGATTGACTCTTTTATAGACGATGGAGCGGTTTTTCGTGTTGCAAAAGTGCCTTTTAGAATCAATCTGATTGTGAGCCAGAGCAAAAGAAAACTGATGCAAAATCTACTCACAAAAGAGAGCTACAAAATGCAGACCAACGAAGATGCCCAAAGACAAATCATCGAGCTTTTTGGTTTTGAAGCTTTTAGCAAACCAAAACCAATCGCTCTGATAAAAACGCTCATACAATCGGTTACACATGCCAAAAGAGATGCGATAATTTTGGATTTTTTTGGAGGAAGCGGGACGACTGCACATGCGGTGATGGAGTTAAATGCACAAGATACACAAATGAGAAAATATATCTTGGTGCAATCGAGTGAACCACTCAAACCAAACTCCATCGCCTACGAAAAAGGGTATAAAACTATCTATGAAATCATGCGAAGGAGAGTTCTGTTGGCTATACAAAAACAGAACTTTATCGCAGAGGATTTTCTTGAGATAGAGATTTTAAACAAGCCCTAAAAGTGCGACTAAAAGTACAGGCGGTGTGATGATCAGTCCCACTTTCATATATTCGCCCCAACCGATTTTTACCCCTTTTTGTGCTAAAACATGGAGCCATAAAAGCGTTGCAAGTGAGCCGATTGGTGTCATTTTTGGTCCGAGATTTGAGCCTAAAATGTTGGCATACACAAGTGCTTCATTGCCCACATAGCCCACTTGGTCTATGGCGATGTCCATAATCATAATCGTTGGCATGTTGTTCATCACGGAGCTTATTATCGCCGATAAAAAGCCTGTGCCGATGATAGACAGAGTCGTTCCATGCGTGTTTAATTCGATTATCCACGAAGCGATGATATCTGTCAAACCCGCATTTTTAAGTCCATACACAACCACATACAGCCCGATGCTAAACCACACAACCTGCCAAGGAGCTGCTTTTATAGTTTTGATAGGCTGGATGGCTTTGTAGTGATTTGCGATGAGTAAAAAGAGCAAAGCCCCACCCAAAGCAAAAAGTGAAACCGGCATGTGGAAATAATCGCCGATAAAATAGCCACCCATCAAAAGTGCTAAAAATGCCCACGAGAATTTGAACATAGTCTGGTTTTTGATGACGGTGTGAGCTTCGGGGAGTTTGGAGACATCGATAACAAAAGGAATATCTTTGCGAAAATAAATCCATAAAACAGCGATGGAAGCGACTATGCTGAGTAAGTTCGGTAAAAACATATTTTTTGCATATTCGACAAATCCGATGTCAAAATATCCCGCTGTGACGATGTTTGTGAGATTGGAGATGACAAGAGGGCTTGAAGCACTATCGCCGATAAAACCACCCGCCATCAAAAAAGCAAAAATAGCTAAAGGTTTCATCTTGAGGTATTTCATCTTGGCAAGTAAAATCGGTGTAAGGATAAGTGCCGCACCATCGTTTGCAAAAAAAGCAGAGACGATAGCACCCAAAAGCAGAATGTAAACAAACATAAGATGCCCATTTCCTCGGCTAAGTTTTGCCATTTTTATAGCTGCCCACTCAAAAAATCCAATCTCATCGAGAATCATTGAGAGAATGATAATCCCGATAAAAGCGAGTGTTGCATCCCAAACAATCTCTATAACACTCAAAACATCCGTTGTGTTTACTACGCCAAGAGCAAGGGCGACGATTGCACCGACAACAGCAGTTGTCCCGATTTGAAGCCCCTTAGGCTGCCAAATCACAAAAAGTAAAGTACCTAAAAAAACAAACAATGCAAGTGTCATAACGATGCTCCATTTCAAATTGCGAAAAAGAAACTATAGCAAAATTAATCTAATATATCAAGATATCTTGATTTAATGATTTTAATTTGCTACAATTTTGAAAATCTGAAAATCTCAAAGGAAGAGGGCGAAGAACGATGGATATTTTTTTAAAAAGCGTAGCGGCACTCAATGATGAAACAAGAGTTTTGATACTTCGTTTTTTGGATGAAAATGGAGAGACTTGCGTTTGTGACTTGCAAAACTCTTTAGATATGATTCAGTCGCGTCTCTCTCGCCATCTCAAAATTCTTAAAGATGCAGGATTTTTACGAGTCGAGCGAAGAGGAACTTGGGCGTATTACGCAGTGCGTAGCCCCTTGGATAGATTTAGAACCGAAGCCTTGCAAGAGATAAAATACTTGGACTTGGAGCTTCCAAAACTTAAAAAATTATCACAAAATGGAGCGTGTCAAATATGAAAAAAAATGTATTGATTTTATGTACGGGGAATAGTTGCCGTTCTATCATGGCAGAAGCACTTATTAATGCAAAGATGAATGATTGCGTCATTGCACAGAGTTCAGGTGTCAAAGCGAGTGGTGCAGTGAATCCACATGCCAAAGCTTTGCTGGAGAGTAAAGGATACTGGAGAGATGCATACCACTCCAAGGTCATTGAGACTGTTTTAGACACAGCTTTTGATTTGGTTATCACGGTGTGTGACCATGCAAAAGAGACTTGCCCGATGTTTCCACATGCCGTGAAGACCATTCATATGGGTTTTGATGACCCGAGTGGCAAAGAGGTGGCAGAGTATGCAAAAACACTCGATTTGATTGAAGCAGAGCTTCTGCCAATTGTGAAAAAAGAGCTGTGTGAATCTTGATGTTTGATTGGTGGCAAAGCCTCAGTGGCAAGGTGATTTTTGATGTTTTAGGCTTTATGCCACAAACGCATCTAGGCGAGGCTTTGCACTTTTTTCTCTATGATACGCTCAAAATTTTTATGCTTTTGGTAGCGATTATATTTGTGGTCACTTTTTTGCGAACTTATTTTAACACTGAAAAAGTACGCGTGTATCTGCAAGGAAAAAGTGAATTTACAGGAAATATTTTGGCTTCCCTCTTTGGGATAATCACTCCATTTTGTTCTTGCTCTGCAATTCCTCTTTTTCTTGGATTTATGCAGGCTCGAATCCCGATGGGTATCACTTTTAGTTTTCTTATCTCCGCACCGCTCAACAACGAGATAGCAATCGCTATGCTCTTTGGGCTGTTTGGGTGGAAAATCACAGCTCTTTATATCGGTTTTGGTCTGGTTGTAGCGATATTTGGTGGATATGTCATAGGAAAAATGAAGTTAGAGAAGTATCTGCTTATTCCCGTGATACCGATGGAAGGAGAACTAGACTCGGTAAAAATTGAGCTCACAGCCAGACAAAGAGCAAAAGAAGCCACAGAATATACACTCGATATTTTCAAAAAAATCTATCTTTATGTAATAGTGGGTGTTGGAATCGGTGCGTTTATTCATGGATTTGTTCCAGCTGATTTTATAGCAAAGTATGCAGGTGGAGATGCTTGGTACGCCGTGCCTCTCGCCGTGCTTATGGGAATCCCAATGTACAGCAATGCCGCAGGAGTAATGCCACTTATAGAAGTCCTTACAGATAAAGGGATGCTTCTTGGAACAGCTCTCTCTTTTATGATGGCGGTTACGGCTCTAAGTCTGCCAGAGGCGATGATACTCAAACGCATACTTCATATAAAACTTATCGCACTTTTTTTTGGTATTGTAGCGTTTGGGATACTTATCGTCGGATATGTTTTTAATATGATAATTTAGGAGAAAAATTATGAAAATAGAAATTTTAGGCACAGGGTGTGCAAAATGTGCAACTTTAGAAAAAGTCACAAAAGAGGCGGTCGCAAAGAGTGGAAAATTTGCTCAGATACTCAAAGTAGAAGATATTATGAAGATTATGGAGTATCAAGTTCTCAGCACTCCCGCTCTTGTGATAGATGGTAAAGTAGTGAGCAGTGGCAAGGTTTTGAGTGTGGATGAAGTTTTAGCTTTTATAAGTGCGTAATACGCAAGAGATACAAATATTTAGAGGAGCGTCTCAAATATGCAAGAAAATGAAGTGGAGCATAGCCATCATCACCACACAACCGATGTCAAAGGCAAAAACTTTTTAATCACGATTCTTTTAAATCTTCTGATTACTCTTGCACAGGTTGTAGGAGGTTTGTACTCTGGTTCTTTGGCTCTTTTGGGTGATGCACTTCACAATTTTAGTGATGTGATAGCACTTGGAGTGGCTTGGTGGGCAAATAAACTCTCAGGGCGAAAAAATAGTGAAATCAAAACTTTTGGGTATAAAAGAGCCGAAATACTAGCGACACTTTTTAATGCCTCTTCGCTCGTTGGGATAGGATTTTATCTTATATTTGAGAGTATAGAACGGTTGCAAAACCCTCAGCCCATTGCATCGAATATTGTCATTTATTTGGCGATTTTAGGGATTGTTTTGAATGCTCTTTCTATGTTGCTTATCAAAGAGGATTCGCATGATAATATGAATGTCAAAGCGGTATATCTGCATCTTTTTACAGATGTAATGACCTCTGTAGCTGTGCTGGTGGGCGGTCTTGCGATGATGTTTTATGAGCTGTTTTGGATAGATAGCCTTATAACGATTTTTATCGCTCTTTATATTATCAAAAGTTCCTATACTTTGGTATCGGACTCTGTTGTTATTTTGATGCAATTCACGCCAAAAGAGATCGAACTACTCGAAGTAGAAAAAATAATCTTGGCATGTGGAAATATAAAAAATATGCACCATGTTCACATTTGGAAACTAAATGATAAAGAGATAATGCTCGAAGCACATCTTGATTTTAAAGAGGATTTACCTCTGAGTCAAAGTACAAAAATAGTTGAAGCTCTTCAAGAGGAGCTTCATACGCATTTTGGGATTACACATGCCACCTTTCAAAGCGAATTTGAAAGAGATGATAATAAAGATTTAGTCAAAGAGGTGTGTTGCCATGGCTAAATTCAATGTAAAAGGAAAAATATGTTTAAGATAAACAATACAAACAAAGGTGTGAAGGCGTTTTTAGGTGGCTTTAAAGCTGAAGATTTGAGTGCAAAAATAGAGGCGTGTAAAGATGGAAATTGCAGTTGCAATTGTGACCCGCAGATGATGCAAAAAATTACTAGCATTGAAGTGAACAGCGAAGAAAATGGTGCAAGTATCACAATAGACGGGGATGTCAATGCACAAGAGCTAGAACCGATGATGCGAGAGTGTTTGTTGTAAAAATCAACGAGTGAAGCACCATATTTTGATGCGTCATTCCTAATATGTAACATTTTTTCTTTTTTTCTGCATAAATAAGCGAGTATGAGCTACTTGTAATATGTAATCTATTAGAATCAGCGTTATTCAATCTTAAATTATCATAGAAATAAAGTAAAGTGCGTATGAAATTTACAAAATAATTTGTTATGGAACAACTATGAAAAACCTAATAAACGACATTTTAATAGAATCAATCAAAGATACAAAAGAGGGCGTTTTTGTTATAGATAATAACGGACTCATCCTCTATGTAAATGATTATGTCCTCTCGTATCTAGGCTATAGTTTTGAAGAAATTACAAAAAAATATGTGTGGCAAATAGACCCAATGCGAGACACAAAAGATAGTTTTGAAGATATCAGAGATAATAAAAAACTAGAATTTCGTACATTTCATCTTCATAAAAATAATACACAAATCCCAGTAGAAGCTTCAGTAACATCTCATGTCATCGAAAATAATATTTATATGGTTGCTTATGTAAAAGAGATTAGCCAAAAACTAGATCAAGAGTATAAACTCGAACTTTTTCACGATATGCTTGATAACTCACATGATATGATTTTTATTATAAAATTAAATGACGGGCATGTGGATTATGTAAATCAAACAACCATTGAAACTTTAGGATATAGCCTAGATGAGATAAACGCTCTAGGAATAGAGTCATTTAGAAGATCTCTCAAAGAGGGTGAAGCATTTTTTGAGCATTTAGAAGAGTTAAAAGCAAAAGGAAAACTTATTGATTATGCCATTTTGACAAAAAAAGATGGTTCAGAATTTCCTGTTGAGGCAAATGTCAAATTTGTGAAAAAAGATGGCTTTGATTATAACATAGCTATTGTGAGAGATATAACGACAAGATTTGAACTAGAGCGTGAGTTAAAAGAGTCAAATAAAAATTTAGAGCATAATGTAGAAGAAAAAACAAAAGAACTTTTAAAAAATATTGCCTATCTGAAAAGTTACAAATTGGCTATGAATGAATCAAGCATTGTCTCTCGTTCTGATTTATATGGAAACATTACTTATGTCAATGATAATTTTTGCAAAGTTTCAGGCTATACAAAAGAGGAAGTGTTAGGAAAACCTCATAGTATCATAAGACATCCAGATTCAAGTAGTGAACTTTTTAGAGATTTATGGCAGACGATACAGTCTAAGAAAGTGTGGAAAGGAACTTTGCAAAATAGAGGAAAAACTTCTGATTATTGGGTGGATACTTCTATCTTACCTATTTTAGATGAGAGTGAAAATATTATAGAGTACATCGCAGTCCGCCATGATATTACAAAAATTATTGAACAGAAAAAAGAGCTTGATGCGATAGTAAATAGAGATATCTTAACAGGTTTGGCAAATAGATATAAACTAAATTTAGACATCAAAAATAGTACGCATCCAGCACTTGCTATCATTAACATAGATAATTTTTCACAAGTAAATGATTTTTATGGTCATGAGATAGGTGATGAAATAATCAAAAAATTAGGCTTTGAAATAGCCAAAGTCATGTGTGTTGGTTGTTGTGAATTGTATCATCTTCAAGGAGATGAGTATGTTATTTTCAATTTAGATATAGAAAAAGATTATTTTACATCTATGGTAAAAGATATAGTTGAAAAAATCTCAGCAACTTCACTTGCGGTCTATGATGAAGATTTAGTTTTAAATTTTACAACTGCTATCTCATTTGAGAGCTCGGATAAAATTTTAACAACAGCAGATATGGCACTTAAAGTTGCAAGAAAAAATGATATAGATTTTTTAGTATATTCAGATGAAATATCGCTTGGGCATGAGTATGAAAATAATATCAAGTGGACAAAAAAGATTAAATTCGCTCTTGAGAATGACAATATCGTTCCTGTATTTCAGCCAATTGTCTGCAATTTTGGGGAAAGTTGTGAAAAATATGAAGCATTGGTAAGGCT
>JAABQD010000052.1 GCA_011391635.1 Sulfurimonas sp.
CTTGGATGGTTATGAGCTACGATGATAGAAGCACACCTGTCTGTAATGGCATCAGCAAAAACCTCTCTTGGATGTATAAGTGAACGGTTGAGCGTACCGATAGAGATAACTCTTGTTTTGATAATATGGTTTGCCCCATCAAGTGTAATTGTTAAAAAATACTCTTGTTGCTTATTCTTATATTCTTGGAGTTCATTATATACATCTTGTGAACTAGTGATTTTTCTATTTTGTTTAATAAGGTATCTTTTAGAGAGTTCTATTGCAGATAAAATTTGTGATGATTTAGCAACTCCTAAGCCATGAATAGAGGTTAGTTTTTCCAAATTAATGCTTTCAAAATCATCTTCAAAGAGTTTAATTATCTCGCGTGAAAGTTTTAGTACATCTTTATCTTTTGTGCCACTTCCTAGAACAATGGCTAAAAGTTCATAATCTTTTAAAGCCTCTACCCCTTTTTTAGTGAGTTTTTCTCTTGGTTTATTAAAACTTTCTAACTCACTAATTGTTTTCATATAAAATTCGGTGCATCATTGGCAAAGAGAATAATATCCCCTGCTCTGGTTTGCTCTGCCAACACTTCTGTCAGTTGCGATTTATCTGCTAACATAACTTTATGCTTGACTTCTAAATTTTTCTCAAAAAGCTCTGCATTGAGCGAACCAGTGACAATAACTATGTCAAAAACAGCATTGATAGCATGAATGAGTTTGAGATTTAATTCATCAGAACTCTCCACTAATCCTGGTGTCACCATCACTTTGCGTCCACTATGTAAAGAACAGAGTCTCACACCTTCAAGCATTCCATCAATGTTTCCATTATAGCCATCATCTAAGATAAGTTTGCCTCCAGCTTTAATCATCTGAAGTCTATGTTCTACAGGTTTCAACTCTTTTACTGCTTGGATTATCTCTTCATTTGACATGCCAAAACTTTTAGCAATTCGCACAGCTACGGCTATATTCATACTTTGAAATGCACCTAAAATATCTGTATGAAGCGATAAAATTTCATCTCCAAGTTCTAGTTCAAAGCTTGTTCCCTCTAAAGTGGCATGTGGATTTAGAATATCATCCCCAAAAAATGTCACCTTGGCATGTGGTTCATCTGTAACCGAGGTGTGTATAAATGCCAATTCTAAGCGAGGTGATTGCATGATTTCAAGCTTTGTTGCGATGATATTTTGCAGAGATTTGAAGTATTCAATATGTGCAGCACCTACCTTACCTACAACGACTCTCTGAGGTTCTAAAAATGTTGTAATTTCATAAATATCGCCACTTTGTCTGGCTCCAGCTTCACAAACATAAATCTCTGTGTCTGCTGGAAGTGCATTATTGACATCACCTACAATCCCACCGATAGTATTAACACTTCGTGGAGTTGCATAGACTCTAAATTTTTTGCTCAAAATCTGTGCCACAAAATTTTTGATACTTGTTTTGCCATAACTTCCTGTGATACAAACAATTTGCAAATCATGCATCTCTTTTAACTTCTTTTTCGCCTCTTTTTTATACGCCATAAAAAGAAATTTTTCTATCATCGTACTGAGCATATAGGCTAAAGCCAAAGGAATAAACACACTGTAAGTTCCACATGCCGACTTAAGTGTACAAAGTAGATCAAGCAAAAAAACAAAAGAGAAAAGAAGAATCAAAAATCTTTTTACTCTCCAAGTAACTACAAGTTTTTTATCCAAGCGTTTATGCCACCAAAAAAGAGCCGGTACATAAACGATATAAAAAAAGAGTGCAAAGAAGTGACCCAAAACATAATAAGCAAGAAAAGGAGCAATAAAATAGAAAAGATGCCACTGAGGTTTATGATGCTTCAAAACGACGCGAGAGAGCTTATAATCGTACCATTGAAGGTTTGTGATAAGATACCACCCAAGTGCCATCACAAATAAAATATTACTCACAAAAGCAATTAATACTGCATACTCCTGCATCTCAATGCTCCAAAGTTTTTAGAAATGTTGCTTCAATATTTTGAGAAATATTTTTGGCATGTTGCATAAAAAAGTAGTGGTCGCCCTCATACACAATAAGTTTAGAATCTTTGATGAGCTTATTCATTTTCTCTGCTGAACTCAGCGGAGTAGCAGTATCTTGTTCGCCCCAGCAAAGGAGTGCTTTACCCTCGTAACTTGCAAACTCATTTTTGAAATCTTCATTGACAACATTTTTAAAAGTTTGATACATTGGCTCACTTAAATTTTTTGCATCTTCTGCCACAAACAAATTTCTGATGGCTGTAAATCCAAACATTTTAAGGAGTTTAAACAGTGCTATTTTCGCTTGAACTTTAAGAGATTTTTTGAGATAAATTCCTGCACTTGAGACAAGTATTAGCACTTTTGGTTCAAGTAAGAGTGCAACTTTCCCACCAAAAGAGTGACCCAAAATAATATCTTTTTGTGCATTGATATGCACCATCAAAAGCTCGACAATTCTCGCATAATCTTTTGTCTGGAGTGTTAAGTTACAAGTAGAACCACCAAATCCAGGTAAATCTATATAAATATGGCGAAAGCTATCCATATAAGGCGAAAATGCTTGTTTCATCAGATTTTTATTGCTTCCCCAGCCATGCAAGATTATTAAATCAATCTTGGCATGTGGATTGAGTATTTCATAACTCATATTGATGGTATGTTGATTAAATTGAATAGACTTGATTGCCATTATTTCCCTTTGGCACTTGAGATGGAGTGGATATATTCGTAGGATACTTTTGCTCTTTTGGCATGTGGAAGTGATTTTGAAAGATCTTCTATACACGCACCAAAATCTTCAAAAAGATAGTTTGCCATCGAACCAGGGATTGGGTTGATTTCATTGAGATAAACTTCATCATTGATAACAAAAAAATCACAACGAATCAATGCACCTTCAAACAATCCTCTATATATTTTTTCAAAATTTGCTTTGAGTTTTATGACGAGAGCATCATCAATTTCAGCTTTTAAAACCTGTTCACTTCTTGCAAAATCCATATATTTTTTTTCAAAATCTAAAAATTCATTTTTTTGTGGCTCTTCTACTATGGAGAAATGCATTTTGCCCTCTGCCATAAACCCAGCTAAATTGTACTCTTTGACACCATTGATAAAAGGCTCAACCAAAACACTACTATCAAACTCAAATGCCGTGTCGAGTGCATAATCAAGCTCACTCTCCTCTTTGACAATGCTCACACCAATTGAGCTTCCTAAACATGATGGTTTTACGATTATAGGATACGCAAGTGTTATATTTTGATGCTCATTTCTGCTGAGTGTTTCATAGTTTAAAGTTTTTACATCTTTTGCTTTGCATAAATATTTTGTATAGCGTTTATCGTAGGAAAAGACACAAGCATTCACTCTTGGACCAATATATTTAAGTGAGTAAAAATCTAAAAGTGCGGCAATCGTTCCATCTTCTCCATCCCCACCGTGAATGAGGTTCAGTACTGTACCTGAATAATGTGTCGCTCCAAATAGATTTTTTTGTACAAATGCACCATTGACGAGTGTAAGTTTTGGCATTTTTTTATGCTCACCTTTAGAAAAAGTGACAGCCTTCATCTTGGATGAATCGATAAGATAAAATGTGTGATCTTGGTCACAAAAAACAAAACTTAAATCAAATCCAAGTAATTTGCCCTTGAGCGTTATTGCACTTACAATGCTAATTTCGTGTTCGTAACTAGCACCTCCAAATAAAATAGTTAATTTCAAATTTTTTCCTTTATAAAGTTTGTAGTAATCGTAATGCTTCTTTAACAAGCGTAGCAGTATCACTGCTCTCACATGCACTCAAAGCTTTTGTAATTGCTGTTTTTGTAAATCCTAAAGACTCCAAAGCCTCACTTGCCTCATTAAATGCTTTGGTTTGTGGCGAAGATGAAGAAGAGAGAAGCATCTCTTCATCAAAACCATTCAATTCTACCAATATTCGCCCTGCACTTTTTGGACCAATTCCAGGTACTTTTTGCACTGCTTTGATATCTTTATTATTGATAACAGTCGCAAATTGTGAGGGCGTATAAGTAGAACAGATAGCCATAGCTACTTTTGGGCCCACTCCATTTATTTTTAGGAGTCTCATAAAGAGTGCTTTTTCACTCTTGTCCAAAAATCCAAAGAGAAGCTGAGCATCTTCACGGATAATATGTGAAATAAAAAGCTTTACCTCACCACTTGGCAAAGCTGAAAATGTTCTGAGTGAAATAAATACTTCATAGAGAACACCACTCACTTCTACATGAACAAACGCTGGTTCTTTATACTCTATCGTTCCTTTTAAACCTACTATCACTCTTCTATTGCCTTGATTTCAAATAATCCCTCATCCACTTCAACTAAACCAAAAACTTTATCAGGGCAACCCTCTTTTGGTACAAATGTTAAATCAATAGGAGGATTAACTAATTTAAATTTTATCTCGTTATACCCAACCCAATGGTCTCGATTGATAATTCTCGCATCAAGAATATTATCCTGAAGCGATGTCGCATTTGCCATTAACTGTTCAAGTTTTAATTTTTTATCATCTAACTCTTTTTTGAATGTTGCAAGTGTCTCTTGCATTGAATTAAAATGTTTATACTGCTTCACAAAAGATTCTGGCATTTTGACACCATTTTTTTTATAGTGCATCAATCTCTTTTTCACATCATTAAAAACAGCACTATTCTCTTCTATGAGTGTTGTATATTTTACAACCTCTTTTCTCAAATCTCTTATCTCTATTTCAAGCTCATTGATTTGGTCTTTATTTTTACTCAAACTTTGTCGTGCATCTTTTTTGAGAAGCGGATCAATAGTAAAAACATTATCGCCCCCATGAAGTTTTTTAATCTCTATAAATCTTGAAGCTGTCGCCTTAACATGGGAACCACATAACTCTATTGTTATCTCTTTGGCACGGATATTGCCACCAATGGCTTGCATGATGACAACTTCATCACAATCTACAACACCCTGTTCAATCCTTGTAATATGCACTTTTTTACCATATGCAGAGCCTTTGTGGATATTGATTTGTAAATTTTGTGCTCGAATCATCGAATCTTTATGCGTTTGACCTTTGATGATTGCTTTTATTGCATTTACTTTTGCATGAGCACCTACATTTCCCTCAACTGTGATTTCACTCACCTCTACTACCATGCCATTGCCGATAGCATCATTAAGAGGATTATCCTCTTTTACGCTGATAGAGACATCTGATTCCAAACCAGTAGAGATAGAACCTGTAGATCTAAAATCAATTTTGCCTACATCCATCTCTTTTTTGATAAGGTATGTATCGCCTTCAAATGTGATATACCCACTTACATTTGCGAGATACTTGATACTTTTTGCATCTTCTACTATTCGTATGGTTCCATCTATTGTAAATTTAGGCTCATTTTTGACCTCTGGAACTGTCGGTTCCATAAACTCACCACGACAGTTACGCCCTGGTTTTCCATCTTGAGGCTTAATATATTCTATAAGCAATTCATCTCGAACGACACTTTTTATAAATCCTCTCGCAGAATAATCAACTTTTTCATTTTCTTGTACATCTTGCTCTTGCTCTTTCATGTAGTGCAAGACTAAAGCATCATCTTGCGTAAGCGTAGGCTCAAAACTCTCTGCAATCAGAAGGGTTTCAGATTTATTATAGACGGCTCTTTCTGAGACTCGTACATGAGCAGATATTTTAGAGATGGCATCTGCTAACATCTCATCGAAAATATTGATTAATATACCAGCACGCACTTTTCGCTTATTAATCATCAGTAAAAAGTCTCTCTCGAAATTATTATGATATTCAACAATCGAACCTTGCTTAATACTCAGGTACACCTTGCATTTTGTAGCATTCGCACCCACAGCTAAGTTGAAATTTTTATACAAATCTTTGTCATGCTCTTTGGAAAAAAATTCAACCTCATACATCTGTTTGATTTGAAAATTTGGATTTAAAAATGTTTTCTTTTCATTGAGTTCATAAAGTTCATGTGCAATTATCTCTTGCCAATCTACTTCTTGATTTGGTCTGTTCTCTCGAATATAAGTTTGGGTATCTAAAATATTAAAATCTATATCTTCAACTCTGACATTGTATTTTTTGGAAAATGACATCAACTCTCTTGCTACATTTTGTGTTCGTACAACAGTTGGACGGATTTTTGTCGATACCTGTTCGGTTGTCTTAGTTTCGCCAAATAATGCCATATTTTTCCATCCTTATTGAAGTCCTATTTTTAGGGTCTTTATTTTAACCGAATATTTGTTAAAATTTCGTAAAAACGAAAGAAGCCGTATGTTTAGAGCCATATTTACTAATAGTTTTGGGATTTTGTTCTCAAGAATTTTAGGATTACTTAGAGATTTAATGACTGCATCTGCTTTAGGTGCGAGTATCTATAGCGATATATTTTTTATAGCTTTTAAACTCCCAAATCTTTTTCGTCGCATCTTTGCAGAGGGTGCATTTACCCAATCTTTTATTCCGGCTTTTGCTCGTTCTAAACATAAATCTGTTTTTTCTATCCATATATTTGTTCTTTTTTTATCCATTATTCTTCTTATTACCCTCCTTGTCACTTTGTTGCCCTCTTTTGCAACAACCCTCATCGCTGTTGGTTTTGATGACAAAACAATAGAATTGGCAGCACCCTTTGTTGCTATCAACTTTTGGTATCTTCCACTCATTTTTATAGTGACATTTTTAAGCACTTTTTTACAGTACAAAAACCATTTTGCAACCACAGCATTTTCTACAGCTCTTTTAAATATTTCACTGATTTTAGCACTCTATTTCTCACAGGACAAAAGCCAAGATGAAATTGTCTATTATCTTAGCTTTGGTGTTGTTTTAGGCGGTATAATGCAACTTATTGCCAGTGCAATTGCCATTTATAATCTTGGATTTTTTAAAGTATTGTACGGTGGTTTCAAATACTTCAGAGTAAAATCTAAAATCATCAAAAAAGAGACACAAAATTTTCGTACACAGTTTTTTCCTGCTGTCTGGGGAAATTCTACTGCACAGATAAGCGGTTTTTTAGATACATTTTTCGCTTCATTTTTAATTACAGGCTCTATTAGTTATCTTTATTATGCCAATCGCATATTTCAGCTTCCACTCGCACTTTTTGCCATTGCGACCTCCATCGCTCTTTTTCCTCGTATTGCAAGATTTTTAAAAAATTCCGATGAAGTAAAAGCAAAAGCGTATATGAAAAAAGCTTTTTGGTTTTTGGCATTTTTGCTCAGTGCAAGTACAATCATGGGATTGATTTTGGCGAAAGAGATAACTTGGCTTCTCTTTGAGCGAGGTGCATTTAGTGCCGAAGATACAAAAACGACCACTTTAGTTTTACAAATGTACATGATAGGATTACTCCCCTTTGGACTTCAAAAGCTCATTTTACTTTGGCTCTATGCAAAAGAGATGCAGATGCGAGCTGCCAAAATTTCTACCTACTCTCTCATTGCTTACATTGTTTTTGGTGCTTCTTTGATTACTCCAATGGGTGCAAGTGGCTTAGCACTCGCAAGTACAATTAGCGGTTTTGTAAGCTTCTTTTTGACGCTCCAAGCCTTCGGAGCAAAAAACTTTTTTGATATACTTTTGAACAAGTATGCTCTTTATTTGATTATTGGCATGACTCTTTTTACTTTTCTAGTTCTTATTTTAAAAGATTTTTTAGCTCAATATGTTTAATAAACCTGTTGCAATATAAAAATCTACTTTCAATTATATAAAAAACCGCAATAATATCCTTGTTTACCTTCTAACTATGCTATCA
>JAABQD010000053.1 GCA_011391635.1 Sulfurimonas sp.
ACATGCCAGAATCTATTGCATAATTTGAATTTAACTAGGACAACTCTCTATTTTGCCCATATCGATTTTACTTCCGCCACCTGAAATCATCTTCTCATTTTTACGAATTGTTTGTCCATTATGTACAATGGAATATGAAATTTCTGTCGTATCGCGAATAGTATTGATTGTAGAGCAATAAGTCTCTAATGAAGCCATAACCCATCGTGCGGCTGTTGTATCATCTGCATCCGAGTTAAAGCTATAATCAAGATGTAAAGCATTAAATTTTCTTGGTGCTTCCTCATTTCTAAGAGCATCGCCATCTATTACTAAATCCGTTACAGTTTTACCCTGATTTTTAGGTATCAGTATCATGTCTGTTGCACTGCATGTAATAATTCCAGATAGAAAATACTCTACTGGAGATATTGTTGGACAATCAATTATAAAACTGCTTTTTTCAGTTTTTGCCTCAAATTTCATTCCCTCTTGATGGGATATTGTTACTTTCATCTTTTAAATCTCCAAAAACTTTTTAAAATATTCGAGTTGCTCTTTTGTTCTAAGTGTAGCTGTTCCACCCTCTGAAGTTCGAGCATTCATAGAGTTTGTAATAGATAAAAATTGCAATACATCCGCACCTATACGCCCATCAATTTCTTGCAAATATTGAAGCTTTATATCACTCAAATCGATTTTTAATTCTTCACTTTTTGCGACTGCTTTGCCTGTAATAAAATGTGCTTCACGAAATGGAATATTACATTTTTGAACCAAATAATCCGCCAAATCTGTTGCACTGAGATGTCCAATTTTAGAAGCTTTTTCCATATTATGAGGTTTAACTTGCATCGTTTTTATCGCCTCTTTTAAGATTTCTAAAGAGATTTCAGCTGTTTCTACGGCATCAAAAACACCCTCTTTATCCTCTTGCGTATCTTTGTTATATGCAAGTGGCAAACCTTTCATGACTGTTAAAAGTCCCATCAAAGAGCCATAAACGCGTCCTGTTTTTCCTCGAAGAAGCTCTGGAACATCAGGATTTTTCTTTTGTGGCATGATAGAAGAGCCTGTAGAGTACTCATCACTGAGTTCCACAAATCCAAACTCATAACTCGACCACATAACAAGCTCTTCACTGAGTCTTGAAATATGCATCATCATCGTAGAAATATTAAACAATATCTCTAAAGCAAAATCTCTATCACTCACAGTATCGAGACAATTGACACTTACCCCATCAAACCCAAGAAGCTCTGCTGTCATTGCTCTGTCAATATTGTGTGGTGTTCCTGCAAGTGCAGCACAACCAAGAGGAGAGATATTGTTCCTTTTATGTGAACTCTCAAATCTTTCAATATCTCTCTTAAACATCGATAAATATGCAGACAAATGAAATGCAAAATTGATAGGTTGCGCATGTTGTAAATGTGTCATTCCTGGTAAAATCGTCTCTGTATGTTTGGATGCAACTACAAAAACTTCTTGCATCAAAAGCTTCAAAGCCTCTACTATCTCTAAATTTTTACGAAGGACATAGCGACGAAAATCTACAGCAACTTGGTCATTGCGACTTCTTGCGGTATGGAGTTTTTTTCCTGCATCGCCAATGATAGCAGTGAGGCGTTTTTCAATCCCCATATGTAAATCTTCATCGGAAATTTTCCATTCAAATATACCTGATTCAATCTCTTGCATTACTTGATTCAGTCCCTCAGTGATTTGACGCAACTCTTCAGTCGTCAGAATACCCTGTTTTGTAAGCATTGCGGCATGTGCAAGAGAACCTTCAATATCTTCACGGTAAAGTTTTCTATCAAACATGATAGAAGCATTAAACTGGTCTAAAAGACTCGACGCACTTCCCGAGAAGCGACCTGACCACATTTTATCCATACTATTTATTTCCTTATTTTTTATCTTTTGATTGAAAAAGCTTCACGAAAGCTGATACTTCTCATAAGTAGCATCATCCAAATCCCAAATTCCTCTTTGTTTAAGTGAATCTACAACACGCACACTGCAATCTACATCATCTGGCCACTCTCTCGTGAAACCATCGAGCGAAGTTTTTTTGGTTCCATCCACTCCAACCATAAGCTCTGAGATAAAAATATCTCTTTGAGCGTCCATGTTGTTTGTCACTCTCCAAAGAATCATATAAGAGTTAAAAACATCATTTTTTGCCTCATCCACAAAAACTACTATGCGTAAATGCTCTCGCAAAGATGTAAGAGCATCAAAATACTCTTTTGCATTTTTTGTTTTACGAAGAGATATTACCGTAATTGGGTTACTTGTATGTCTCATAAATTGGTGCAATTGCACGGCATCAGGAACAACTTCTTTGACTTTATGAAGCAACTCCTCATCTCCTAGAAGCTCAGGAATATCGACTTTGACTGCAGAAGTGACATCAATACCTAGCTTTCCTCCAACCAAAGACTCTGGCGAAGAGTGATCAAGAGCATCCAAAATTCCTTCAGAAATAAAGAGACATTTTGGCGTAAATCTATTGAGAATATAAACCGCGATAGGTTTATAATTATCAAGTCTTGGAGCATGTTCATCTAAAAATATTGCATGTTTTACAAAACTCATCTGTCCAGCACCCCAAAAAGCGTGCATAAACTGCTTTGCATGTCCCTTGTAGTGTGGTTGCATTTTTGCTAATATAAGATTATGAAATCCTGCATTTTCTGGCATGTGGTAATCTATCAAATCAGGTGTTGTTGTTTTTAAGAGTGGCAAAAATATTCGTCCTGTTGCCCATCCCATATATTTATCTTCAAGTGGTGGTTTGCCTACAACTGTCGCCAAAAAAACTTTCTCTTTTTTTGTTGTAATAGCACTCACTTGCATTACTGGATAGGACTCTTTGAGCGTGTAATATCCTGTATGATCACCAAATGGACCTTCAATTCTTTGTTGCGTAGTATCGACCCAACCCTCTATCACATAATCTACATCGCGTGGAATATAGAGTGGTGTCGTAAGTGATTTGACAAGTTTCACAGGCTCTTTTTTGATAAGTCCATACATCAAAAGCTCATTGACACCATAAGGAAGCGGTGCTGTTGCACACCAAGTATAGAGCGGATCACCGCCGATAGCAACACAAACAGGCATTTTTTTACCTGCTTTTTGATACTGGTCAAAAAAATGTGATGAATCTTTGTGAATTTGCCAATGCATTCCTAAGTGATTTTTATCATAAACCTGAAGTCTGTACATGCCAAGATTTACCATCTCGCCATCAAGACTCTGTGTATAAACCTGCCCCATTGTGATAAATGGACCACCATCTTGTTCCCAAGTTGTTAAAACTGGAATTTCATGCAAATCTATATCTTTATCAAGATATTTTATTTTTTGACATGCACCCTCGCCACTCAAGCGTTTTGGAAAAATGTTTTTGAGAGAAAAAAGTTCCCCTGCCATAGAGAGTTTTGCTTTGAAGCCATCTGGTTTTTTCATATGCAATAGCTTCGTTATCTCATCTGCCACAGACTCTATCGTTCTTCCAAAAAGGAGTTCGCATCTTCTGTATGAACCAAAAACATTCATCAAAATTGGCTCTTGAAACTCTCTCCCGCTTCTTTTATCGACAGCTTTTGTAAATAAAAGAGCTTTTCCACCATCTTTTTTTTTCACTTCCGCGTACGCTAGATGAGAAATTTCTAGATATATATCCAGTACATCTTCTATAACTTTTAGCTCATTTTCTTCTTTTAAAAGCTTAATTGTTTTTTGCATTCTAATTGTTTACCATCATCGCTTCGGCTTGTGCGAGAAGCTCTTTTGCACCTCGGTCTATAAATGCTTGGGCAAATTCTCGTCCAATGGTTTTGTAACTCTCTTTTGAGACTATTTTAGTTTCAGCCATCATTTTTGTACCATTTGGAAGCCCAAGAACTGCCTTGACTACAACATCATCATTCTCTAAGACTGTTGCATTCACACCAATTGGAACATGGCAACCACCATTGAGCATATCCACAAAATCTCTCTCGATAGTTGTTTCAATTCTGCTGTATTCATCTTCTAGTTTTGCTACAATCGCCAAAACTTCAGGGTCATTTACAGCTTCTATCCCTAAAGCACCTTGCCCCATTGAAGGAATCATCTCATAGAGTGAAATTGGATAAACGAATGCAACGCTCTCTACGAGTGAGAGTCGGTTAATTCCAGCAGCGGCTAGGATAATCGCATCAAATTCGCCCTCTTTTAGCTTTCTTATACGAGTATCCACATTACCTCGTAAATCTTTGATTTTTAAATCAGGGCGAAGTTTTTCAATCTGCATTCTACGACGAAGCGAAGAAGTACCAACAACTGCACCTTTTGGCAAGGAGTCGATATCCGCATATTTTTCAGATAAAAGTGCATCGCGTACATCTTCTCGTTCTGTGATTGCAGCTAGTATTAATCCCTCTGGCATAACAGTTGGAACATCTTTGAGTGAATGCACAGCGATTTGTGCTTCGCCTCTGAGCATCGCTTCTTCTAACTCTTTTAAAAAGAGTCCTTTTCCACCAATAGCAGCCAAAGGTCTATCTATAATTTTATCTCCAGTTGTGACAATAATATTTAATTCCACTTCTAAACCTGGATTTTGTTCTTCTAAAACTGCCTTAATATGGTTAGATTGCCAAAGAGCAAGTTGTGAACCTCGTGTTGCTATTGTTAATTTTTTCATATAGTTTAGTCAGCCTTTTTGTATTTTGTTTTTGTTTTATCAATTTTGCCATCAAAGAAAAGTGTTGGAGTTCCCAAAACCATCATCGTCTCAGCAATATCTAAATCTTGTTTATGTCGTGCAATAACTTCTGGAGATTTCAAATCAGACTCTTTAATATTTGTATTCATTGTCTTATTAAATGCTTCTAAAATTTTTGTTACATTTCTCTCATTTGGTTCTATTTCAACTTTATAAAGATTAAGTACAACATCTTTACTTCCTTGAAGCTCAGCTGCATTTGCTGCAAGTGAGAGTTCTACAGCCGCTGGATGCAATGATTCAAGTGGAAAATGAAAATAATAAATTGCAAACTTTTGTGGTTCTTTTTTCATCTCTTCAATTGCAGTAGGTACAAAATCTCTACAAAATGGACAAAGAGGGTCTGAGAAAATGACGACCTTGTGTTTTGCATTTGCATTGCCATAAATAAGATTCTCTTTCTTGTAAAACTCATTTTTAAAAGATGGTGCAACCAAATCTTTTAAATCACTTCCACTGTTTAGGTCAATCAACTCTTTTGTGATGACATCCCCATTCGTAAACCAGACCATATTTTGTTTTATAACTTTATTTTCTGTTTTCGTCTTTACAGTTGCATCAATACTCACAACCATACTCTCCCAACCTTTAAGTTTTTCAAGGGGTGCTTTATCGATAACGCTCACTTTGAGAGCTATAATATTTGGATTGTTTTTAAATGACTCTTCTAAAAACTTTTCAACTTTTTTATTTTCAACACTTGCTTCAAGAAAACTACTTAATAGAAGTGTGGTCGCTAATAATTTCAACATCGATGACATTTGAATCCTTTTTTATATGAGTTTGCTCAAAATGAGTCTGTTTATAGTCTGTTTTACAATTTCCTGATTTTACATTATAACGGTTAACAAGCATAGCAGTAAAAATGCTAAACTGCATCAGCACACCGATGATATCTGTCAAAAAACCGGGAAGAATTAATAAAATTGCACCAAGGAGTGTAAAAAGATTGAGTTTCTCAAACTGCTCCAAATCGATGCAATTGTTGGCAACTGCTGTGAAGTTTTCCATAAGTGTCGTTCTAAAATTGACAAGTATAACTATCCCTGCAACAGCACTGAGAATTATCTCAAAAAAAGTCATCAAACCGCCAAGAGCGGAGGAGATATTCACTGAGATAAGAACTTCTAAAAAAAGGTAGACTAAGAAATAGAGCATTTTATAAAAGCCTCATTATTGCATCAAATACTTCATCTTTATTTACAGCAACACTCTCTTTCGTTTTTCTATCAAATATCTGAACCAAGCCATTTTCTAGCTCTTTTCCGATGATAATTGTATATGGAAAACCGATAAGTTCGGCATCATTCATCTTAAAACCAAATCTCTCTTTTCTATCATCAAGCATCACTT
>JAABQD010000054.1 GCA_011391635.1 Sulfurimonas sp.
CAACATGCCGAGTTTGAAGCTTTTCATAAAGCTCTTCACCCAAAGCATTTTGTGCTTCATCTTTAATGTTTGAAATCATAATATTCACCATATAAGGAGCTGTCTCTTTTGTCCAAATACACCCTTTTTCATCGTGATGTTGCTCAATAACTGCGGCAACAAGACGGCTCACACCCATGCCATACGTTCCCATGACAAAAGGTTGTGCTTTTCCATTTTCATCTAAAAATTCCGCTTTGAGTGCTGCGGAATACGTCGTACCAAGTTTAAAAATATGCCCAACTTCAATCCCTTTTGTAAAAGAGAGTGTGCCATCGCAGTAAGGACAAATATCACCTTCATTTACCTCTGCGATATCTGCAAAATAGGCTTCGCCAAGCACAGACATATCCACATTTACAAAATGGTAATCCTCTTCATTTGCTCCACAAATCATGTTTTTTGCATCTTTTAAATCATTATCTATCACATGTTTTGCTCTATTTTGCTCTAATGGTCCGATAAATCCTGGAATAAGTCCAAGTTCAAGAAGCTCTTCTGTACTTACATCCACAATATCCAAAGCACCCGTTGCATTTTGCGCTTTTACTTCTTGAAGGTTATCACATCCTCGGACAAAGAAAAGGACAATTTCGCTCTCATTTTCATACACAGCTCTTTTTGCAACACACTTCATTGTATAGTAGCCATCGACTTTAAAAAAGTTTTCTAAATCTTCTATACTTTTTATATTTGGTGTTTTAAATTTATTAAATTCAGCTACTGGAGCCTCAGGAATGCTTGAACGACCAGAGCGTTTTGCAGCTTCAACATTTGCACCATACTCACACTTATCGCAAACCGCGATAGTATCTTCACCGCTTCCTGCCAAAACCATAAGCTCTTTTGAGCCACTTCCACCTATTGCACCGCTGTCGGCTTCAACAATTCTAAAATCAAGTCCAAGGCGTGTGAGAATTTTTTTATACGCCGCCTCCATAGCATCAAATTCTCTATCCATATCAGCGATAGAAGCGTGAAAACTATAACCATCTTTCATGATAAATTCACGACCACGCATAAGCCCAAATCGAGGTCTTGCCTCATCACGAAACTTTGTTTTTATCTGATAGAG
>JAABQD010000055.1 GCA_011391635.1 Sulfurimonas sp.
GATACTTAGGTATCTAAGAGATAATTAAACGCCGAGGGGGGATTACTCCTCTCTCATATGCAAATTATACCACAAACAAAAAAATCTTCAATATTCCTATAAAAAAATCATAATTCTTTTTGTAACTAATTTAAAAATTTAAGGTTAAAATCTTAAATCTCTAAAAATCATTTTCTATAATCCTCAAATAACATAATATTACAGAACTGTATATTATAAGGCTTAGTTATGCGACTCAGGCAAAAAACTTTTGAAATCACTATACTATTAAATACAAAGAGAACTATGAAAATTAGGGATTTTTGATGTGGTAGATTGAAGAACTCTATAAGTTTTTTCTCAAGTTTGACGACTAGAAAAACTTATAAAGCTGAAGACTTTAAATAAAAGTTATCGTAATTGTACACTTACTTACTTTAAAGTTTCTTTATCTCCTACAAAATCAACACAAAGATTATGTAAGATGAAAGATTTTCAAAACGAACTTAACAAAACACTTGACCGCTTTAACAAGATACGACTATTCCATACTCATGGATGGATGAATATCTTACCTATTAAGTACCTCAAAAAGAACCCTCAGAGATATAATCAAATACAACTCAATACAGATACTCACTTCAACGCTATCATCATGGATATAGACGACGAAGAACTGCTCACAGAGTGGAACGCTGTCGGCTTGCCTACTCCTACAATTCAAACTCTAAATAAACACAACGACAAAGCTCATTTAGTATGGCTTTTAAATGTACCTGTAAGCAAAAAGAACCGCAAAGCTATCAAATACTACAAAGATATCGTTAACAGCATTAAGCACCTAATAGGAGCAGATAAAGCTTATCAAAACCACCAGACAAAAAACTTTTTAAATGAAGAGCTCTACAGAACCACTTATAATGATGTTGCTTATGATTTAGGCGACTTTCAAGAGTTTATAATAAAAGAAGAAAAGTATCAAGATAATCTAGGCGAACTAGAGAGCACTGGAAGCAGACATATAGACCTATTCAATGAGCTCAGACGCTACGGTTACACAATCGCAAAACATAAGAACCTACAAGAGAAGCTAGAGAAACGAGCAGAGCTTATCAACGAGCAATTTGCAGAACCAATCAAACCAAAGAGCATCATTAAATCTGTTTTACACTTTTGTGAAGAAAATGCTAACAACTTCAAAAAAGTGAAGCAAAGCAGAGACGGTGCTATGAAGTTCAAAAAGATAAAAAATCTCTCTCAAGAACAATTTAAAAATGAAGTGCACAAACGACAAAGCAAATCAGCATCCAGAACGGCAGATATAAAGCGTTTAAAAGCTGCTGGACGCATCAAAGCCACAGTTGAGATACTTCTACGCAAAAAGATTAAACTAACCTACGCAAACATCGCAAAGCAAGCAAAAATGGCACTTAGAACGGTAAAAAATCACACAAAGATAGTTCAGTTTTTTACTCAAAAAATCAATGGTGCAATTAGCTCTATAAGGGTGATAGCACTTGGAGCGGGCGGAGCCTGCACCTATCCTCTAAAGTGCTTTTTTAGTGAGGTTATAGATTTTAAAAATTTAAATTTACAAGATAAAGGAGATATAACATGTCAACAAAAACACATTATATCAGGATAGACTCTCGGGAGTTTCAGGCTAGCTTGTCAGCGGTATTTACCCCGTTTGAAGATTATGAGCATAGAACACGATACGAGATTGTAGAAACTTATAAACCAATTGAGATAGAGTCTCTTTTTTATCGCTGGAAAATAAATCTAAGCGTGATAAGAAAGAAAAAAGAATTAACTCAAAAAGAAAGAAAGATGATTGGTGATTACTTAGCTGCTCATGAGGTAACTGAGTGTGAGACTGATAAGACAAGTGATGAGATTGTTGATTTGTATGAGTCATTGATTTTAGAGCCTTTTGATGCTGATTTACTTTAATTGCTTATGATTAAAGTAACAGCACTCTTTTATGAAAATGACAAAAGAGAGTGTGACTTACCAGAACTTACAAACTTATCACCCAAGCTTCACATCAACCAAAGCATCCCTCTCAGCCAAAGCCTTCATCGCCTCACCACTCTCACCAGCAACCATCCCAGCCACTTCATCATCAATCTTCAAATCATAAATCGAACTAACTTCCTTCACCTCTTTATCCGCAGAACTCTCAACAGCGAAAAATATACGAATAAATAACTCAAATATCCCTAAAAGAGTTAGTTTAACAGGTTCAGCATTATCAACAATGATACTATAGGTTACTCTTTTATCATCAAGTTCTAGCATTTTTTTTAGTTCTTCAAAATGCTGTTTAGATTTATCAGTAATAGTAAGTATTTCTGACTTGACCTCTATAGTTAAAGAACTATCATTACCATCTGTACCATCTGGGCTACCCTTTTTTTTGATTTTAAATTGAAAAATTGTCTCACATTCATTTAAGGAAATAGAATTATTATCTAATTTAAAATCAATCTTATCAACATCTTGTATTAACTCCTCAAAGGAATTATAAAAATTATTATTTTTATTATTATCTTCTAAAATATAGCCTAAATTATTATCGCATTTAACAACATAACAAATATATTTTTTAGTCATTTAAATTTTTTTCCTTGATATTGAATTTTAATATTGAATTTTAAAAATCATAAGATTAAGTAGGTTAAAAAACCCCATACAACCATATCAACAAAAAGTAAAAAGACAATTTTCTCGCGCTTATTAAATTTTTCAGATTCCCTATAAAAGATATCATTGAAGGAATTATAAAAAACCAAAATTATTATAGAAAATAAAAAAGTACCTGCTAAATCAAAACTAAAGTCACTTCCTTTGATTTTAAATATGTATAAAGTAAATACAAGACCAATAAAACAAACGACTAAATAAGTAAAAGTAGTAAATCTAACAATTGCCTCGCGAACATCATAAATATCATTAAATATTTTTATGAACAAAGGAGAAAGTTTAAAAAGAAAATAACTGTTTTCATGATAGTCTCGTCCGGCAGCTCTACCACCCTCGTGTTGTGTAATTATAATTTTTTTTTTGGTCTCAGCCATTTCTCTTTAATTCCATGAGCTTGGACTGCAACTCTACTTCTCCCATTTTTTCAATCAAACTTTTTATAAGTAATATCGTTAATTCTTCAAATTGTGGTAACTCTATTTTTGGAGTTGATTCATTGTAGTTCCCAGCAGCGGCTCTGCCGCCGCTCGCTTGTATAATAGATATGGAAGAGTCTCCGTCTCCAAAAATGTAGGATAAAGCTTCCTGATCTACTGATGATATTTTTTCAACTATCGCACCAATAGCATTTCTTGATTTCCAGTTGGAGATAACAGATTGAGATATTTCTAGCTTGGTGGCTAATTCACTCATATTTTTTAAATTGTAGTAATTCATTATATTATTTAATAATGACTCAGCATTCATAATTTTCATAATTTTATCCTTTATTACACAAATTGTGAAATTTATTACTATATTCCTTGACATAACTTCACATATTGTTATATAATACTTTTATAATTGAAAACAAAGGAATTCACATAATGAATAGTATAACACACAAAAATGAAAATACAAATAAAGTTGATGAAGCAATTGAGCTTTATCTGACCATGCCAGAAAATCTTTTTGATTTTATGTTTCAAAATTATTGTGATTTACAGGATGGAATCTTGGAAAATCACAAAAAAGTCAAACTTGATGAATTCGATCCAAATTGGATGATTAATGTGCCTGCTGCTGTCAAATGGGCGGTTCAAAATGCCTAAAAATAAAGGAGATGGGATGAAAAATGAAAGTATAACCCAAACATTGGTTGAGATTAACAATCTCAACCCAAAATTTAAACAACTACTAGCCTTAAATCAGAAACAAACCGCAGATGCAATAGGTGTAAGTAGTTCAACTCTTGAAACATGGCGAAAAGAAGGAATAGGGCCCGAATACAAAAAACAAAATAACGGTAAGCGTGCCCGTGTACTTTACCCAAAACAAGCCATAGCGGAGTGGCTGACAGATACCGTTAAAACAGCGTAGCGTGAAGCTACGCTAAAACACTTATATATCTTCATTTAAGCCCTATTTATAAGTAGGGTTTATACGAGGATTTTACATCCCGTGTTCTATAAATTATCAGGAGCGTACCATTCGCCGTGAAAAGAGATATCAGTTTGAAAAACTGATATATAAAATGGGAGCCGTGGGATTGATCGGCGCGGGTTAAACAGTACCTAACTGTTACTAGACGGACGAACACTTATGTTTCTTCAAGAAACACTTTTAAGTTTGATTTTGCATTTTTGCAACAAAAGTGCAAAACAAAATTTATAAAAAAAAGAGGAAAAAATGAGTGAATGGGGAAAATTAGATACTGACGAGTCGCAAGATGTAGTTGATTTTGAGACTATTGATAATTTTGGACTTCCTGAGGAGCATCCAAAACAAAAAAAAATCGTTGAAGATGAGAAAATTACAAATTTTACATCTCCGCCTGAACCGAAGCATGGAGGCGCTTTTAACATCAATCTTCGAGACCTTGAGAGTATTGTGTCCTCACTTACAGCGGTCGAGATGCAACTGCAAAACAATGTTTTAGAGCTAAAAAAGCTAGATAATATCTCTGCTCGCGCAAAGGCTATCAATGAGGTGGACACAGATAAAATTTTATCTCAATTTGAAAAAATAAACTTTGACCAAATCACACACAAAATCGTTGATACTTTACAAAAACAACTTGAATCCCAAAGAGTTCAAATCTCAAAGAGTTCATCGTCGGTGGAGCTCGCATCAGCGGAGCTCACTAAAAAATCTGAAAACCTGATACTCGTTGCGGACGGATTTAAAAATCTGGACAATATGGCAGACGACTTGTCTGAGTTTATAGCAAGTGTAAAAAAATGGCGCAATAAAAATATGTTTATTGCCATTGGCTTATCTCTGTTTTTCGGGCTTTTTAGTGGTGTATTTGTAAGTAATTTTGAGACTTTTTTTAAAGAAGAGCCAATCCAAAACGGTCATTTATTGACTCCAAAATTTGGGAAAATAGCTGTTTTGCCAGATGATAAAAATAAAGACAAGTTTTATTTAGCGTTTGGTGCAAAAGAGTTAACTCAAGTTGAAATACTCGAAGAAAACGCAGTTAAATATATTGTAATTCACGCGCAAAAATAGGAGATAAAAAGATGAAAATTTTAGACAAGTTTTGCTCACAATCGCCCCCAAAACGCCGCGTTTCACGCTTAAAAAAATATGAAACCGAGATATTAAAACTTTATACCGATGGTTACCAAGTCGAGCAAATCCAAGAGTTTTTAGCCTCAAACGGTGTAAAAGTAAGCGTGAGAGCCATTAATAAGTTTAAACAAAACTTAAACAAAACTTTTTCTTATATACCCGCGAGCAGCGGAGCTGCTCAAAATTCAAAAATCGAAAAAACACAAAATGTTGAAGAGCTTAAAAAATCGCCTGACACAAACACGGCGACCAAGCTTTTTTTATCTAAATACACATAAAAATAAAAAAGGATAGACAATGTTACAAAATTATGACTTAATCGCAATCGTCGGTTTGAAGGGTGGCAGCGGCAAGACAAACAGCGCTTGGCACATCCTGCCCGCAGTTCTACAAAACCAAAACCAAGAGTTTAAAATATTTGAAATCGATGATAACAACGATTCAAATTTTTTTACAAACAGTTCAATAATTAAACCTGAAACTTGTCAAACAGTCCGTACAAACGATAAAAATATCGTGTCCAAAATTGTTGTAGAGACAATCGCTGGAGATACAAAGATTATAGTCGACGGCGGTGGCGGAAATGACTCACGCAAGGCAATATCCCTCATTAAGTCAGTAGGTGACGATGTCCGCAAACTTTGGCTAATACCGTTTGACCGTAATATCGACAATTTTAAAAGTGCAATTGAAACATCAGAGTTAATTAATGACCATACAAATACGGTTTTTGTTTTAAATGGATACTCACAAGACAAGAATGAATTTGACTGGTTCTACTCAAAATATATTGATAACTTTGTCGAGGTTCCTTATAGCGACCTCTTCCATTTTGCGCAAGAACAAAAATTAACGATTTACGACCTTTCACTCATCTCAAAAACTCTTACAAAGAGTGCGGCAAAAGAGCTCTTGAGAAACAAGTTTACAATAGATGGAATACTCGACAGTGATAAGTTTATTGAAGCTTTTAACGAATATCTCAAGAGCGAAAAAGCAGCGGAGCTACTAAATGAGATTTTTGTCAATTTTGCTCAAAAAAAGAGCCAAAATCGCAAAAAGAACTAAAAAAGAACCCATCGGTACCAAAGAGAACCGATGGGAACTGAAAAAGAACGAGACGGTACCGAATAGGTACCTAAAGAGAACAACTAAGTTGTTGAACCAATGCCACATTTCTCCGCAAGCGAAAAAATGTGGCGGTTTTGGGTGGAAATGGGTGTAAAAAAACAAAATAAGGAATAAAAAATGAACAAAAATGAACGAGCAAAAGGCTCACATATAACCCTTGAAAATCCTATCACTAATGAAGACTTGCACAAAAAGTTGTTTCAAAACATTACTCTTTATGACTATAAGTCAAAAGAAAATATTTTTTTGCACACATCAAGTAAACATGAACATAACCGTCGTATTTACTTTTCCAATGTTGATAAAGAAGATAAGACAGGTTCCATTTTAGTTGGTAAATATAAATATTATAATTTTTGGACGCCGACAGAGTCTGCCCTTGCATTT